>CAYLXG010000189.1:0-4304 GCA_964387445.1 uncultured bacterium | reverse complement strand
GCGGATCGGCGCCAGTTCCGCCCTCAGTGCTGGGTTCAGGGAAACGGCCTTTTCAGCCGCGTAGCGGGCTTCTTCAGCCATGCCCCGGTTCCAGAGGAGTGCGGCCATGTTCCTCCATGCGGTGGGCGATTCCGGGGCCATCTCCAGCGCCCTGGAAAACTCCCTGGCTGCCGCCTGGAAGTCGCCTCCGGAAGAGGCGATGCAGGCTCCCCTCACAGAGTGGATATCCGCTCCCTCATAACCCCTGGCCTCTGCTCGGCTGAGGTATTCCATTGCCTCGTCGTACTCCCCCCTGACCAGGAGGTTCTCCCCGTGCTGCAGTTCGGTGAGCCCCGGTCTGACCCCGGCTGGATAGGGAACCAGGAGCGAGAGGGCAGCTATGCCGGCAGCCGCCGGGATCGCAGCCTTCCACCTGAGGGTGCGGGCCATGAAGAACGCCGCCGGCATGTAGACCGCCCTGTGCCTCACGGATGGGAAGAAGATGAAAGCCGCGGCGATGCCGGTGGCCAGGAAGGCGGACGGCAGATCCCTCTTCCAGCCGGCCAGCGCCAGGGCAAGCGCGGCGGCGGTCACCGGGAGGAACCATGCAAGGGGCGTTTCTCCAAGCAGGACGGGGGTCTCAATATTCCTGCCGGGGCCTGGCACTGAAAGGAAGGCAGCCGTCTTCCCTGCTCCCATGGCGACCCAGCGCAGCGGTGAGGACGCAATGGCGTCCAGCGCCCGTCCTGCGTAGTCGGACCCCCCGGCCAGTTCCTCGTACTCAAGCCCGGGCGGGGTGGCCAGGAGTTCCCAGGACGTGCCCAGCCATAGGTTTATCGGGCCGTTCTCCGCCGTGGCGAAGGGGCCCCCTGAGAGGGCGTTCACCGTCATCACGGGAAGCACCGCCGCGGCCAGACCGCAGGCGAACAGTGTCCATTTCTTCAAGGGCCTGATGAAGGGGAATGAAAGCGGAAGGAGCAGAAGGAGTTCTCCCCGGAAGAGGGCCGCGGCGCCTGTGAGCCAGCCTGAGAGGGCCGGTCTGGACATGGCGCAGAGGGCCAGTGCCAGGAAGGCCGCCGCCGGAGCCGATGGAAGCACCTGCAGACCGGAGAAGGCAAGGGTGGGTTCCACCGCCAGCAGTCCGGCCCACAGGGCGTTTGCCGGGGTTTTCCCGCTGAAGATGAACAGGGCCAGTGCAGGTATCAGGGAGATAATGCTGAAGACCGTCCGCAGGGTGGGAACATCATCGGAGACCGAAGCCGCCAGGTAGGTGCCCGGCGGTCTCTCCCAGGGAGGCGCGTCACCGGCGGCGTAAGTTATCTCGTCCACATGCAGGTCACTGCCCATGAACCAGCTCAGGTCCCTCATTGCCGCCGTTCTGAGCACTATCCCCCCTGCGAGGAGCACGAGGAACAGAGCAAGGGACCTTTTCATCGGGTGATCAGCCTTCCTGAGGGAATGGAGCCGTTGCATGTCCTGGTCACCACGCCGTCCCTGTTCCACAGCAGCGAAGGCGTCCGTTCTGCCCATGGGCCTGAGAACCGGGAGATGAATCCCGAGACCTCCATGGATGCGGTTTCGGTGAGGTCGTAGAAGTCGGAGACGATCACAGTATCCGGAAAGAAATGCACCCCCGATGCCCTGAGCCATTCCGCAGCCCTGAGGACCATTTCCTCGGCATCGAGACCGGCCAGCCTTCTTCTCAGTTCCCTGTCGTAGCCTCCTGACGCGGTTACCAGCAGACTGAACCTTCCCTCCTCCGGCGATACGGTCCAGTCCTCCCTGCATACCTCCTGACCGGTCTCCGGCGGAAGTTCAGCCAGGGTGCCCCCGGGAAGCAGGAGCCAGAGGGTATCCTCGGTATCCACCCAGCCCACCGGGGAAAGGTACTCGGAGGGTTCCTCAAGTATGCCGTCAACGAGAACGAAGGCCCTGTGAAAGCCCAGGGGCGTGGGGACCGGGGGGTATATGTCGGTGGAGGGAACCACCGACGCCTCCATGCCCATGACCTGGCACATGGCGGAGAGGAGGGTGGCCGCCTCCATTGGGGTGGCCCTTCTTGTGTCCAGTATCTCCTGTATGGGCCTTACCTGGAATCCGGCATCGCCCCCTGGAAAGCCCTGAAGCTGCATGGATTCGGTTATCAGCACCCTCCCCCTGGATATCCTCATCCTGGGGAGGGCCCCGGCGGCTCCGGCCTCTATGGATGCTTCCCTGAGGTCCGGGGGCACCACCGAGGAGGCTTCCCTGGATGAGTTCATCAGGATGGAGTCCACCTCAGCCCAGTCCGAAGCGGTGGAGAGCCATAGTTCCCTGAAGTCCTCCCCCGCCGAGGTGAACACCATCTCGTCGCCGTCTGCCCGTTCGGTGAAACCCGCCGCGTGCCACGAAAGCCCGTCCTGCTTCCGGCATCTCACAATTATGGTGTCCGGCTCCTCCCCGGCTATGTAGGTGTAGAAAAGCCCATGTGATGAGAAAGGGCCGGTATCGGTGACCCTGAAGGTCCAGTTCATGGTCATACCCGGTCTCAGTCCCGGGAACGCCGCCACCAGGGCCCTTGACCATCCTGCGGAACCAGTGAGGCTGTCAACCGCCCACCCGGGCACCTCCCTCATGGAACCGGGAAAGCCGTACTCTCCCCGGAGAAGCTCGACCTCCATGTATGCAGGATCGAAGTCCCTGGATACCCTCATGAACCTGCCGTCGTCCCCCGCCTCCGCCGCATAGGCAACGGTGGTCACCTTCCTGCCCGGTTCCCAGTCGATCTCAACCTCCACGGAGATGTATCTGGATGGGACCAGGAAGAGCCCAAGCGAAAGAAGGACAGCGGCGGTCATTGAAGGATCACCGTCCTTCCCCCTGTGCCTGACCGCAGGAGAAGCGTTTCGGTCACATCTTCAGCGGAGCTTGTTATCCGGGCGGTTTCCCGCATCTGTACTCTGCCCTGCTCCAGGGAGACACTGCATGAATACCCGGCGGAATCCAGTGCCGGTGGCACCGAAGCCACCTGGAAGGGAACCGCCAGGTCAAGGATAAGGACCTCCACCGCCGGGGCGTCAAGCCTGAAGGAGTCGGGGGGGGCCGGAAGGAGCATGGAGGCCAGCCTGGTTCCCGTGTGGGATATGTCCCTGAGACCGGGGAGAAGCAGGTATCCGCCCTCTGAAGGCGCGTTCCAGCTTCCAGTCACGGAAACGGTGCTGCCTTCCATACGGACCGAATCGCATGAGACCGCTCCGAAGAACCTCCTGAACATCTCTTTAAGCTGAGCCGGGTTCGACCGGGTGAAGAGCTTTGCCGTGAGCTCCAGGGGCACGCCGCGGCAGTAAGCGGAAAGGGTGCCCCGCAGCAGTCCCTCTTCCAGGTCAAGTTCGCCGTGCAGGTTTATCACCAGGGAGTCTTCCCCATCGGGGTCGGGTATGGTCTGGAGACCCTCTCCCCAGGGAACCAGCGGGAGGTAGGAACACCCCCTGAGGCCGAAGCTGTATCCAGTTCCCGGGGGCAGCCCCGCCGGGGTTGGATCCAGGGGTATCCACTCCTCTCCAGGGGAGGTCCTGTAGACCGTGATCATGTGGTCGAAGTACCTGGCGTCCACCAGGGGAGGCGCTGCGCCCCTGGTGGTGGCCAGGGCCGGGTAGGCCTCATAGCCCGCCTTCCTGAGAAGCCATGCCAGGAGCAGTGACCTGTCCCTGCAGACCCCTGCGCCGTCCTCCAGGGTCTCCCTGGGGCTCCTGGGGGACCATCCTGGCCATACGCCGGCGTCGGCGCCTATGTAGCTGATGTTGTCCGCCACCCAGCTCCTGAGCCGGAAAGGATCTCCCCCGGCGGCTTCCACGATGCCGTCCAGTGCAGGGCAGTCGCCGTGTTCCGGAAGGTCCAGGGCCGCGGAGGCCTCCATGGAAAGCCTCTCCGGTGTTCCAGTGGCGATGGATATCCTGGAGTCCTCCTCCGCGGCAAGGGGATGCCCCGAAAGCGGCGGGATTCCCGTGAAGGTGAAGGAAGACCCTGGATGCGTTGAATAGATGGGTCCTCCCGACAGGTTGACCACAGTGAGAACGGCGTTTGCAACACTATCCCTGGAAAAAGGTGTAAATGTGTAGCCGTAGACCGAGGAGAGTGGAAGCTCGGTGACCCTTCTCTCCACCGTGAGGAAAACAGTGTCGCCGACCTCTATGCCGGGCATGGCGACCACCGCCTCCCTGAGGGTGGATTCCATTCTGCTGGTGGCGGAGAGGACCGGATGGGGTCCCAGGGACAACTCACCCTGGGATGAGCCCCTTCCCCCGCGCCAGTGTTCCACCCGGGCTTCCGTCACCTCCAGGGTCTCC
>CAYLXG010000188.1:0-4352 GCA_964387445.1 uncultured bacterium | reverse complement strand
AGGGTTCAGGAGGAAAAGGACGTTCTCTTCTCCCAGCTTGCGGATTCCGGCAAGCCTGAAAATATTAAGGAGAAGATCGTCGAGGGCAGGCTTGATAAGTTCTACAGCGAGATCTGCCTCCTGGATCAGGAATGGATCCACGATTCCGAGGTTGGCAAGGTCTCCGATGCCCTCACCGCGGCGATCGCCAAGGTTGGCGAGAACATGGTCATTAACAGGTTTGCGCGTTTCCAGATAGGCGGTTAGCATGGATGGCGGCTCCGGCAGACCCCGAAGGGTGCTTCTCAAGCTGAGTGGAGAGGTCCTTGCCGGGCCGGAAGGCCGGGGTTTCCACCCGGAAACGGTGGATGACGTTGCCGGGATCCTCATCGAAGCCGCTTCCAGGAACATACAGACCGGTGTGGTCACAGGCGGGGGGAAATTCGACAGGGGAAGGGAGCTGGGCTCCTTCACCCGGACCCCCGCGGCCTACATAGGTATGCTCGCCACGGTGCTGCACTGCCTGGCGGTATCCGATTCAGTTGCAAGGCACGGCGGCAGGTCCGCCGTGCTTTCTTCTTTCCCCGTGCCTGAAGCAGACGCAGAACCCTTCTCCCCGGGAAGGGCAAGGGAGCTTTTCAGCAAAGGCATCATCGTGTTCTTTGCCGGTGGAACGGGGAATCCCCTGCTCTCCACCGACACCGCCGCCGCCCTCAGAGCCGCCCAGACCGGCTGCGACACCCTTTACAAGGGAACAAAGGTTGACGGCGTTTACACAGGCGACCCTAAAATGGATCCCGACGCAAGAAGGTACGAGTCTCTTACCTACAGGGAAGTCCTTCAGATGAACCTCGGGGTCATGGATGCCGCCGCGGTGGCGGTAAGCAGGGACAATGCCCTGCCCATCGTCGTTTTCGATGTGACCCGCCCCCGGAACTTTCTCGAAGTACTGAACGACCACAGTATCGGTACCACAATAGAGGGGGATCAAGATGTATGAGGAGATAATACTCGACCTTGAGGACAGGGCCGACAAGACCGTACGGAACACATCGAAGGAGATGTCGGTGGTTCGCACCGGCAAGGCGAGCCCGGCGCTTCTGGACAACATCCGCGTCGAGGTATGGGGAGACAACCTTCCCCTGAAGCAGGTTGCCGGCATCAGCGCCCCGGAGCCCAGGCTCCTTGTCGTACAGCCCTGGGACGCCTCCACGGCCCCGGATGTGGCAAAGGCCATAGAATCCAGCGAACTTGGCCTCAGGGCCAACGTCGACGGTCCCGTGATACGCATTCCCATTCCAAAGCTTTCCGAGGAGAGGCGTCGTGACCTTATCAAGCATGTGAAGAAGCTTGCTGAAGAGGGAAAGACAGCCATAAGGAACATCAGGCGCGACGCCAACGATGCCCTTAAGAAGGCCTGCAAGGGCGGAGAGATCACCGAGGACATTGAGAAGAAGGCCATGGGCGAAGTTCAGGAAACCGTGGACAAGGCAGTGGCCGAGATCGACAGGATACTGAAGCTCAAGGAAGACGAGATCCTTGAAGTCTGATCTTTCCCCGGTTCCGTCCCACATCGCCATCATAATGGACGGCAACGGCCGCTGGGCCCGGAAGAGGGGCCTCCCCAGGATCAAGGGGCACGATGCCGCCGAACGGTCCATTCACGACTGCGTGGAGGTCTGCGGCGAGCTGGGTGTGGGTTACCTTACCCTCTACGCCTTTTCCACCGAGAACTGGTCACGCCCAAGCTCCGAGGTGGCTTTCATCATGAAGCTTCTCAGCCGGTTCATCAAAGGCAACATCGACGAACTTCACCGTAAGAACGTAAAGCTGCGTACCACAGGAAGGCTGGAGGACATTCCCGCCGGTCCCAGGAAAGACCTTCAGGAAGCCATGGATAAGACCGCAGGCAACACCGGTCTGCACCTGATACTCGCCCTGAGCTACGGTGGCAGGGCGGAACTCACCGACGGAGTGCGTTCAATTGCCGGGATGGTCGCCCGGGGCACTATCCAGCCGGATGATATAACCGAGGAAACCATCGCCTCAAGTCTCTACAACCCTGATATTCCCGACCCGGAGCTGGTGATAAGGACCAGCGGCGAACAGAGGCTCTCCAACTTCCTCATGTGGCAGACGGCCTACAGCGAGCTGTACTTCACACCTGTTCTCTGGCCCGACTACAGCAGGGAAGAACTGCTGAAGGCCATCGATGACTACAGGGGCCGTGGAAGAAGGTTCGGAGGCATAGACCAGACATGACCTTCCCCAGGCTGTACGGCAGGCTTCTCGTTGCCATCCCGGGCATCGCACTTTTCCTCTTCGTGCTGTTCCGTACTCCCCCTTACTGGGCGCTTCTCCTCTTCTCTTCCCTCTCCCTTCTCGCCGCGTGGGAGGCTGTGCAGCTCTGCTGCTCCACCGGGATCAACACCTTCGCAAGGGTGATATCCTCATTCCTCGCCGGAGTTGTCACCCTTTTCATTGCCATCGACCATCCACTGACCCTTCCTGTCCTCCTGCTTCCAGGAGCGGCCATCGCCCTCTGCGTAATGGTAACACTGGGCCCGGCACACTCCAGAAGAAGGATCGCCGGGACCGCATCCCTTCTCAGCCTCTACTCCATCGGTTTCGGTCTTATGGGAAGGATCTGCCTGCAGTGGGGCCCCTGGGCGCTGCTGGCCCTTCTCGCCCTCTGCTGGGTGGGTGACAGCGCCGCCTACTTCACCGGTATTGCCTTCGGCCGCCACAAGCTGATGCCAAAGGTGAGCCCGGCGAAGTCCTGGGAGGGGTTCTTCGGGGGGCTGGCGGGAGCAGTGGCAGGTTCGGTGCTTGCAGGTATCATTGGCGGTCTACCGCTGACACCCCTGCTGGTTGCGGGATTCTCTGGGGGAATAGCAGGCGTTCTGGGTGACCTTTTCGAATCATCCATCAAGAGGGATGCCGGGGTCAAGGACTCCAGCGGCCTTCTCCTGGGCCACGGCGGAATGCTTGACAGGTTCGACAGCGCCGTTGCAGCAGCGCCGGTCTTCATGGCGGTCCTCATTCTCTTCGGGGTTTCCTGATGCCGTTACGCAAGGTTGCAGTTCTGGGCTCCACCGGTTCAATAGGTACCCAGGCACTTGAGGTCATTGCCCTAAGCCCGGCCCTTGCCCTTCATTCCATTGTCTGCGGTTCCTCCCGGGAAACACTTGAGCGCCAGAGGAACATGTATTCCCCGGCGTACGCTGCCGCAGCCTCCGACGGCGAGCCGCTGGAGGTTCTGTCCCGGGCAATAGAAGGGGCAGATATAGTACTCAACGCGGTGGTGGGCAGTGCCGGTCTGATGGCCAGCATGCTGGCCCAGGAAGCGGGAAAGCCTCTGGCGCTGGCAAACAAGGAGAGCCTGGTGGTGGGCTCTGAGCTTCTTAAACCCCATCTGGAGTGTGGAATGGTGATCCCTGTGGACAGCGAACACAGCACGGTTTTCCGCTGCCTGACCGGGGAGGTGAAGCAGCCTCATTCCATTCTGCTCACGGCTTCAGGCGGTTCTCTCAGGGACCTCCCGGTTGATGAGCTTCATCACGCTCCCCCTGAAGCGGTACTCTCCCATCCCACCTGGAGCATGGGGGGAAGGATAACCGTAGATTCGGCCACAATGGTCAACAAGGCATTCGAGGTTCTGGAGGCAAGGGCGCTCTTTCCGGGAATACCGGTGGGTGTCGTGGTTCACCGAAGCAGCATCGTCCATTCCTTCGTCCGCTGCGCTGACGGGGCGTGGAAAGCCCTCATGGGCCACCCTGACATGAAGGTTCCCATTTCCTGGGCCCTCCACTACCCGGACCTGGCTTCTCCAGTGGAGGCAAACGACTTTCCCTCTGACTGGGGAGATCTGAGCTTCAGCGAACTGCAGCAGGAAAGGTATCCTGCATTCGCCACGGTGACAGCTGCCGGAGACCTTGGAGGTACCGCACCAGCCGCGGCAAATGCCGCAGACGAGGTGGCGGTTGAGGCTTATCTTAAAAAGCGAATTCCCTTCGGACACATAGCCACGGTGATAGCTGGAGTCCTGAATAAATGGAACACAGTTCCAGTTGTGGACTACACACAGCTGATGCATGCTGACAATGAAGCCAGGGAACTGGCGCGGATGGAGGTTGATCGGGTGTGCTCTCGGTAGCTGCTGTCATTTTCGGTCTGGGGCTCATCGTGTTCTTCCACGAACTGGGCCACTTCCTCGTATCGAAGGCCGTTGGCCTTCCGGTGGAGAGGTTCAGCATAGGCTTTCCTCCATTCATTTTCAGGAAGAAGCTGGGAGATACCGAGTACTGCATAGGAGGCGTTCCCCTTGGCGGTTACGTTAAGGTCGACCTGGGGGTAGGCAGCGGAGAAGTATC
>CAYLXG010000187.1:0-4360 GCA_964387445.1 uncultured bacterium | reverse complement strand
GGAGAAGTAAAGTCCCACGGCAAGGTTGATTACGAAGAGGTTGCCAGGGAGACCATCAAGGAGATAGGCTACACCATCCCCGAAATAGGGTTCCACTACGAGAACAACGAATACCTCAACAGGATACACTCCCAGTCCCCGGACATAGATCACGGCGTGGAGGCGAAGAAGGGGGCCGGTGACCAGGGCCTCATGTTCGGTTATGCCTGCAACGAGACAAAGGCACTCATGCCCTATCCGGTACACCTTTCCCACAGGCTTCTGGAACGGCTCAGCAGGGCCAGGCGCAGTGGTGAGCTTTCCTGGGCAAGGCCCGACGCCAAGAGCCAGGTCACTGTGGAATACGAGAACGGCACTCCCGTGGGGATCTACGAGATCCTCATGTCGGTCCATCACGCGGATCACATGGAGAACGAGGAGATGAAGCGCCAGATCAGGGAGAAGGTCATCGATCCCGTGCTGGAAACCTTCGTTCCATACCTCGAGTGGACCGGGAAATGTCTCTACAACCCTTCCGGCAGGTTCGTGGTAGGCGGTCCCGACGGAGATACAGGCCTCACCGGCAGGAAGATAATAGTTGACACCTACGGAGGAATGGGCAGGCACGGAGGGGGGGCCTTCAGCGGCAAGGACTCCACCAAGGTGGACAGAAGCGCCGCCTACATGGCCAGGTATATTGCCAAGAACATCGTAGCCTCCGGTGTTTCCGACAGGTGCGAGATCCAGCTGGCATACGCCATAGGCGAACCCGAACCCGTGAGCGTGAGGGTCGATACCTTCGGAACGGAACGGGTGGGGAACGTGGCGGACATCGTGACCGCCGTAAGGGAGATGTTCCCCCTGGAGCCCTACATGATCATCGATTACCTGGGTCTCCGGAGGAGCATCTTCAGGAAGACCGCTTCCTTCGGCCACTTCGGCAGGATCCCCCAGGAGGACGGCAGCTTCAGCTGGGAGAAGATCGACAGGGCCGACGAGCTGGCTTCCAGGCTCCTTAAGTAGGCGCGAATGGGCCTGCTGGCCTCCCTGGTCATCTTCTCGGTCCTCACCGGAAGCACAGGTCTGGACAGCCTTGACGCAAGGCTTGATCAGACCCGGCTCCACCTCGAGGAACTGGAGAACAGGGAAGCCTCCAGCGAGGACATACTGGCGGCCATTCACGACCATCTCCAGGCCGCCAGGGACTACTACAACCAGCTGGCGGCAAGGGAAGCGGTGCTTGCCCTGGAGATCCAGAGCATCGACCGGCGGTGGTTCCTGACCGACTCCGCCAGGACACGGCTCAGGGAAGGCGTCGAGGAGTACATGCTCTTCCTCTACTCCAGAAGGGACCTTCTGGGGCCGGTGGTGCTTTTCACCCCAGGCGGAGTCGGGACATATCTTCGCAGGATGGCGGTGATGGACCACATGGCTGGAGTGGCCGCTCGGCGGATGGAACTCCTCGAGCAGTCAGGGGACTCCCTGGCCTGGCAGAGGGATTCCCTGGAAGCTCTGGCAGCAGATGTCAGGGAACTGAGGATACACATGGAGGAAGTGCAGGAGAGGATCTACCTGGAGGAGGAAAGGCAGACACTTCTCAGGCAGTCGCTCCAGAACCAGATCGCGGCGGCCAGGGATTCCGCCGCGGCGATGGAACAGAGGAGAAGGCAGCTTTCGTCCTTCGTATCATCACTGAGCACAGGGGTTGCTTCCTCCGGAGCTGCGCCTGTTCACCACCTCTCATCCACCGCCTTCCTCGCCGTTAACGGAGGGAGCATTCCCTGGCCTGTGAGGGGTTCCGTGGTGAGGTCCTTCGGTACATTCACTGACCCCGCTTATGGTACGGAGACGATAAGCGACGGCATATCCATCGCGGTGACAGGAACCTCGGCGGAGGTTTCCGCCATAGCTCCCGGGGAGGTCCTCTACGCCAGGGAGTTCCTGAACATGGGCCGAATGGTTGTTGTGGATCACCTCGACGGTTACTATACGGTGTACGCCCACCTTGGCTCCCTGGACGTAGGCAGAGGAGACGCCGTTCAGCAGGGAACAAGGCTGGGCACCACCGGACCCCTCCCCGGAGGCAGGTCGGGCTGTTACCTGGAAGTAAGACGCGCCGGAGAGCCGGTAAACCCCATGAGCTACCTGGAGAGCCCCCAGTGAAGAAACCATTTTCGAGGATACACGGGCAGGAACAGGCGAAGGCTGTGCTTTCAGCGGCGGTTGCAGCCGGCAGGCTGGCCCACGCCTATATACTTGCGGGTCCCGACGGGAGCGGCAGGCTCACCGCTGCCCTGGACCTGGCCAGGGTGCTCATCTGCGGTGAAGAAGGCCCCGGTTTCTGCGGAGAGTGCAGGCACTGCAGGCAGATAGACGATCTCTCCCATCCCGATGTACGGTTCACCATACCCATGCTCAAGACCACCGGCCCCGGCGAGGTGGCTGAACTTCTTACAGCCAGGGCCGCGGATGGGGTGACCCCCCTGAGATTCCCAGGGAATACTTATGTATCCATCGAACAGATACGGGAGATAGAGGGCAGGCTTTCAAAGAAGTCCTTCGAGGGCAGGGGCTATGTTGAGATAATGACCGATGCCCATCTCATGCGCAGGGAGGCCGCCAACGCAATGCTGAAGACCCTTGAGGAACCCCCGCCGCATACGCTCATTATCCTTGTCACATCTTCCCTTTCAGGCCTTCTGCCCACGGTCAGGTCCCGCGCCCATACGGTTCGGTTCGGCAGGCTTCCCAAGCGTACGGTGGAGGAGGTCCTCAAGGAAAGGGGGATCCCGGAGCCGCGGGCTCATCGCCTTTCCCTCCTTTCCGACGGATGCCCGGGCAGGGCCCTCCTTCAGGCGGACGCAGACCTGGAGGAATCTCCCATGGCCCGCGAGCTGCTGGAAGCCGCGGTCTCCGGTATCCCTCCCATGGAGGCGGCGCTTCTGGCAGGGGACATTGCCGGGAAGCTGGGCAGGGAAGGGGTCATGGAGCTTTGCGCGGAGATAGTCTCCCTTGCCCATGACTCGAGAAGGGCCGCTGCCGGAGCGGAGCCCCTGGAGAGGGAGAACGCCGCATCTTTGGGGGACGCCGATGATAGTATGTTACAGGCCGTTGTGGATGGCATGCGCCTCTGCCAGACCCGAATAAGGGCGAACGTATCGCCTCCCATGGCCCTTGCGGCGGCGCTTGGGGCGGCCGCCGAGATTGCGAGTACACTATGACCCATGGCAACACAGGCGACAGACAGCCCTTCGAGGTGCTGCAGCTCGCTTTCAAATCCAGGAGGCTGGCATTCTTCTCCAACGAGACCTCCATTCCGGTGGACATCGGCCGTTTCGCCGTGGTTTCCGTGGACAGGGGCGAGGACATGGGCCGGGTCGTAGCCAAGCCGGACCCATCGGAGGTGAAGCCCGAGGAGATAGAGGGAAGGTACCTGAGGTATCCCTGCCAGGGAGACACCGAAGCGTATCAGGCCAATATGGAGTTCGAGAAGGAGGTCCTGGATCACTGCGAGAAGAGGGTAAAGGCCAGGAACCTGGAAATGAGGCTCACCGACTGCGAGGTCCAGCTCGACAGGAACAGGATAAGGATATTCTTCACAGCCGACCAGCGAACCGACTTCAGAGGGCTGGTGCGGGACATGGCCTCAGCCTTCAGGGCCAGGATAGAGATGAGGCAGATCGGTGTAAGGGACGACGCCAAGCACAAGGACGGAGTGGGCATCTGCGGCAGAAGGCTCTGCTGCGCCGGATTCCTGAACGATTTCAAGTCGGTTACCCTGAAGTCCGTGAGGGACCAGGGTCTTTCACCGAATCCCAGCAAGGTATCCGGGTCCTGCAGCCGTCTCATGTGCTGCCTTGAGTACGAAACCGATTTCTACCGCAAGGCCAGGAAGACCTTCCCCAGGGAAGGCACCAGGCTGAAGCTGGCGGGGCTTCCCGGGGAGGTTAAGAGCTGCGACATCTTCAGGGAGACCGTCCTGGTGGTTTATGAGGACGGCAGGGAAGAGCAGCTGGAGATAGAGGAGTTCCACAGACGGAGGACCATGCAGGCCCCCCCTCCGGAGCCGGTCCCCCAGGTGGAGGAGAAGCCTCCGGCTCCAGAGCCCTCCCCTGAAAGGCAGAGAGACGCGGAGAAGGAAACTCCGGCGAAGAAGACCGGCAAGGGAAGACGCCGTCACCGCAGGAGCAAGACCAGGAAGGAAGAGAGGAAGAGCTGATGGCACGATACATGGTAACCAGCGCACTTCCCTACGCCAACGGCCCGCTTCATCTCGGGCATCTGGCCGGGGCATATCTGCCCGCTGATATTTTCGCGAGATACACGCGTATGAGGGGGCACGATGTGCTTTTCTGTTCGGGAACCGACGAGCACGGAGTTC
>CAYLXG010000186.1:0-4379 GCA_964387445.1 uncultured bacterium | reverse complement strand
ACCGAGCGGGGCTCAATCCACCTGGAGCTCTATCCCGAGTATGCCCCTGTAACGGTGAACAACTTCCTCTTCCTGGCGGAGGAGGGATACTACGACGGCGTTTCATTCCACAGGGTCATTGGCGACTTCATGATACAGGGGGGAGACCCCACGGGCACAGGAATGGGCGGCCCGGGATACCGGTTCAAGGACGAGTTCCAGGGCAATCCCCTCACCCATGAGACAGGGGTCATTTCCATGGCCAACGCCGGGCCCGGGACCAACGGAAGCCAGTTCTTCATAACCCACTGCCCCCAGCCGCACCTCAACGGAAAGCACACGGTCTTCGGGAAGGTGACCCGGGGTCAGAGCGTGGTGGATTCCATCCGCCAGGGCGACCTTATCTACAAGGTAAAGGTCAGGGGGTAGAAAAAAGCCCGGTCATGTCGGTTACTGTTCCCATGGGAGGTAACCATGCTGGCATGCACAAGAAGCGTAGGGCTCATGGGAATAGACGCGTTCCAGGTGGAGGTGGAGGTCGACCTTGCGAAGGGCCTCCCCTCCTTCACCATAGTGGGCCTCCCCGACAACGCCGTTAAGGAATCCCGGGAGCGGGTCCAGTCCGCCATCGGGAACACCGGCTTCACCCTGCCTTCAAGGAAGATGACCGTGAACCTCGCTCCGGCGGCGCGGAAGAAGGAGGGTGCTTCCTTCGACCTTCCCATAGCGGTGGGTCTTCTGGCTGCCTCGGGCTACATCCCACCGGAAAGGGCGGGCAGTTACGCTTACCTTGCCGAGCTTGCCCTCGACGGCTCTCTCAGGCCTCTGAAGGGCGCCCTTCCCATGGCTGCCGGGCTTAACGGCATCGGGCTCCAGGGGCTCATCGTACCCCGCTCAAGCGCACCCGAGGCCGCCATTGCCTCCCCGGTGCCGGTGTTCCCCGCCGACAACCTGGAACAGGTATCCCTTTTCCTGCAGGGTGTGAACTCCCTGGAGCAGGCAACCGAGATCCCCCAATTGACCAGGGGGCCGGGCCAGGTGTCCGATCTCTCCGAGGTAAGGGGTCAGGCCCAGGCGAAAAGGGCCCTGGAGATAGCAGCCGCCGGAGGGCACAACCTTCTCATGATCGGGCCTCCCGGTTCGGGGAAAACCATGCTGGCAAGCCGTCTGCCGGGCATCCTCCCCCCCCTCTCCAGGGAGGAGGCCATCGAGACCACCAAGGTTCACAGCGTGGCAGGGCTCCTCCCCGAGGGAATCGCCCTGGTGGCAGGAAGGCGCTCCAGGCCCCCGCCCCCGCCGGTTGCCACCGCGGGTCTGGCCGGAGGGGGCACCAACCCCAGGCCCGGGGAGGTTAGCCTTGCCCACAACGGAGTGCTCTTCCTCGACGAACTTCCGGAGTTCCGCAGGACTGCTCTGGAGGTTATGAGGCAGCCCATGGAGAGCGGAAAGGTCATCATAAGCCGCTCCTCCGCAACGGTGGAGCTGCCCGCAAGGTTCATGCTGGTGGCGGCAATGAACCCCTGCCCCTGCGGCTACCTCACCCACCCCAAAAAGTCATGCAACTGCACCGCCGGGCAGGTGCAGAGGTACCTGAACAGGATCTCCGGCCCCCTCCTCGACAGGATAGACATTCACCTTGAAGTGCTTCCCGTTCCCAGGAACGAACTGGGAGACGAACCCCCCGAGGGGGAAACAAGCGCAGAGATAAGGAAGCGTGTTGTAGCCGCCCGGGCCATCCAGACCGACAGGTTCAGGGGCTCACGGGCGGTCCACGCCAACGCGGGAATGACAAGCGCCCTCACAAGGACCCACTGCAGGCTCGACCCCGGTGCAAGGAAGCTGCTTGACACCGCCGCGGCAAGGTTCGGGCTCTCCGCCAGGGGCTACTACAGAACCCTCAGGGTGGCCAGAACCATTGCAGACCTCGAGGGGGCGCCGGCGATCAGGGATTCGCACATTGCCGAAGCCGTTCAGTACAGGGCCCTGGAGAAGGACTACTGGGTTTAGTTCAGCACAATCAGCCTGCAGGAAGCAATGCCATGTTCATCCGACAGAATGCTTGCCGTGTACATTCCCGTGGGCAGCGTTCCCGCGTTTACGATCCCCATGCAGGTGCCCATGCCCTGGGAGAACACAACCCTTCCACAGGAGTCATGGATGACCAGGCTCATATCAGATGATTCAGGTGCCTGTATCCGCAGAAGAACGGAGCCGCCGGAAGGATTTGAAACAGGAGAGACATGAAGCGGGCCATGCACGAGATCCTCTTCAATCCCCATTCCGTTTATCAGTCCCTCCGAATCGGTCTTTGCCAGCACCGCAGTTCCTTCAAAGCAACCCCCGCCCACAATGAAGCCGCCGTCTGAAGCCGTGGCGATGCAGTACGGAACGAAACTGTCATCCCCGTTGCCATGTACAACGCTCCAGATGGTGTCACCGTTCCCGGGATCGAGCTTCCTTATGAAGAAGGTTACGGGGTAATCCGGGGATTCTTCCCCGACGACCACAGGATGTCCGTCCGTGGACCGGCATAGAGCAACCATGTCGTCGATCTCCCGGGACCAGTTCAGTTCTCCGCTGCCGTTGAACCGGAACACTATCTCGTCTGACAGGTTTGGAGGCATCGGGTCGAGATACTGAACCACCCCATAGCAGCTCTCATCCGTATCTGAGTATGCGGACAGGGCAGTTATTATCCCTCCGCCGCCGGTTATGTACCCGACTGAGTCGAACACCCCCAGCGAATCCGCAGTGCCGGCGGCAACGGTGTCGGAGAATGATCCAGGGTTCACACCGGCCGCGGCGAATCCCCCCGACGGGGAGTATGATGGCCCGAGGATCTGAATGACTCCAGGTTCAGGGGGTTCCAGGGTCCATATGGTGTTGAAGTCCTTGTCGATCTTGATCAGATTTCCCACGTTCCTGTAAACGAAGTTTCCGTCTGCGGTTCCCACGATTCCCGCAAGTGTCCAGGCTGCTGGGTGTTCCCATACTTCATTTCCCGACTGATCAAGGCGAACGACCCTGCAGCTGCTTGCGGTTCCTGTGAGAAGAATGCAGCCTTCACCATTGATCTCGGCTATGCCCAGGGGTGGATGATCGTTGTAGTAGTTCCAGAGTATCTCCCCGTTTTCGTCGATCTCCGCGGTCCAGCTTCCGTTGACGTCCGGGGGGGAGTAGCAGGTGGCGCTGAACAAGGTGTGCCCGTTGGAAAGGGGGAGCACGCACTTGATGGTGTTCGTCCCGACTCCGTCGTAGTTCATGATCCAGGTGGGAGAAGAGAGGCCCTGGTCCGCCAGGACTAGAACGAGTATTGGAATGATTAATCTGTAGATCAGCATGTTGCTCCCTTCAATAGAGAATACATTCTTTCACTGTCCGTATCTATTATTTAAACTCATTCAGTAAAAGAAAAGGGGCGCCGAAGCGCCCCTTCTCGTGGATGACAGGCATCTCTACCTGAGGACCATCACCCTTTCGGTCATAACGCCGTCGGGGGTGGTTACCACAACGCTGTAGAAGCCGTTGGGAACAGGAGCCCCGCCGCTGCCGGTGAGGTTCCAGTTCAGTGTGTGCTGACCCGCGGCGAACTCCTGGCTGCCAATGGTGGCAACGCTGCGTCCGGAGAGGTCGAACACCTGAACGGTTGCTGTTCCGGCATTTGCCATGGTGAAGGGCACCGCGGCGGCGGAGACCGCCGGGTTGGGGTATGGAGCGCCGATGGAGGTAACGAAGGTCATGCCCTCGGCCTGGTCATCGATGCCGGTTCCGCCCACGCTCAGGGAACCCAGATAGGCGATGCAGTTGTGCTTCCAGGCCGTCACCAGCATGGTTCCAGTGGTGGATGGAGCAACGGAGATGGTCACCTGCCCGGAGCCGTTGGTGGTGGCAACTTCGTAGACATCGGCGGTGGCCCAGCTGTCGCCCTTGTAGAGGCAGACCCTGGCGTCGGAAACCGGAGAACCGCCAGCGGTTACGGTGACCGTTACCGAGGTGGAACCGGAGATCGAGGAAGGATGCGTGGCGGTGAGCTGCTGGGCGTCCGCTGTCCAGATGGGAAGCTCAGGCTCGCCGAACAGGTTGTATTCCTTCACGCACCAGTCCATCACCTCGTTGCTGCCGGGGTTCATCTCGTCGCGGCCCATGAAGTGCATTCCGCCCAGTGTGAGGGCGTTCTCATCCCAGTGCTCTTCGTAGATGGCCTGGCAGAGCACCTCGCTGGCGCCGTTGCCCGGGCTGGAGGGGCTGCCCCATCCGTACCTGGCGTTGAAGCCGCCGAAGCCGCCGCCGTTGGGGCTGGCAAGCCAGGCGTCGCCCATGCATTCGTAGCTGTCGAGGTGGCCTATGAGGCAGCTGATGGAGTTCCAGATGGCAGGAAGACCGCCGCCGGAGATGTTGGT
>CAYLXG010000185.1:0-4415 GCA_964387445.1 uncultured bacterium | reverse complement strand
CGCCTTTGGTCTGAACCTGTGCCAGCATGGCTTTGCCGACACAGCCCAGCTTGATGTGTTGATGGCAGCAGCAGAGCTGCGCCCGCACCAGCATCTTCTTGACCTAGGGTGTGGCAACGGCATGATCGCCGAGTACCTGGCAGAGTATGGGGTATCCCTCTGCGTGTACGGCCACCTCCACGGAAGCTGGCCGGAACTGGTGAACATGGAGTACAGGGGAGTCGTGTTCAGGATAGCCTCGGCGGACTACCTGAACTTCACCCCCCTGGACCTTACCGGAAAGGTCTTTCACTGATGCTGCTCGCCGCGAATGGAATAGGGCTCGAGTTCGGGGCCGAAGAGGTCTTCAGCGGTCTCAGCTTCAACATAAACAACGGAGACAGAGTGGCGCTGGTGGGGGTGAACGGGGCCGGGAAAACCTCCCTCCTGAGAATACTCTGCGACGAGATTTCCCCCACCTCGGGCACGGTGAGCAAAGCCGGCGGACTGCGAATAGGTTACCTTCCCCAGCAGATAAGCGAGTTCCCGGAGGGAGGGCTTCTGGAAGCCGTCTGCGCAGGTTCCGGCGAGGTGGCCGAAGCGCTGAGCCGGGAAGCTGAACTCCATGCCAGGCTGGAGGAAGAGGGGCAGATAGACCGTCAGACAGCAAGGGAACTTACCAAGGTGCAGGACAGGATCCACTCCTCCGGCGGCTACAGCCTCCAGTCCAGGGCGGAGGCGGTTCTCTCCGGTCTGGGCTTCTCCAGGGAAGACTTCGAGAAGCCCCTGGAGGACTTCTCCGGAGGCTGGAAGATGCGGGCCATGCTGGGCACCATTCTCCTGGGGAATCCCGACCTGCTCCTGCTGGACGAGCCCACCAACCACCTGGACCTGGACGCGAGGCTCTGGCTTGAAGAGTTCCTGCTGAGGTTCAAGGGAGCCGTGTGGATCATCTCCCACGATCCGGCCTTCCTCGACCGTGTGATAAACAGAGTTGTGGAACTGGAGTTCGGCGAACTCAACTCCTGGGGGGGCAACTACTCCTTCTACGTCGAGGAGAAGCTCAGGCACAACGAGCTTCTTGAGAAGGAGGCGAAGAAGGTCCTGGAGGAGAGGGAGCGCCACGAGAGATTCATAAGGAAGTTCAAGGCCACCGAGAGCAAGCGGTTCCAGGTAAGGAGCCGGGAGAAGATGCTTGAGAAGCTCGAGGCGGTTCAGACATACAGAAGCCCCAGAAGGATGATAATCAAGCCCCCTGAAGTGCCAAGGAGCGGCACGAAGGTGCTGGACCTGGTGGATGTGGCCAAGGCCTACGACAAAACGGTTTTCTCAGGGGTGAACCTTGAGATTCAGCGGGGAGAGCGCATCGGCATCGTTGGCAGGAACGGCGGCGGCAAGTCCACTCTATCAAGGCTCATCGCAGGGATAGAGGAGCCCACAGAGGGAACGGTTACCCAGGGTACCGGGGTGATGATCGGCTACTATTCCCAGGAGGTGGACCTTCAGCTCAACGGGGATAACACCGTTCTTTCGCAGATACACCAGGCGGCACCAGATCGGAGCGAGAAGGAGATAAGGAACTACCTGGGAAGGTACCTCTTCACCGGCGACGACGTGATGAAACCGGTTTCGGTGCTCTCAGGGGGAGAGACCAGCCGTCTTGCCCTTGCCGGCATCCTCATCAGGCCCACCAACCTCCTCATCCTCGACGAGCCCACCAACCACCTGGACATCTTCAGCAGGGACGTGCTTCAGGAAGCCCTTACCGGATACACTGGAACCCTCATTCTGATAAGCCATGATGAGAAGCTGCTCGCTGCACTGTCCGAAAGGCTGTTCGTGGTTAAGAACCAGACTGTCAGGCAATTCCCCGGAGGCTTCGCCGAATACGTGGAGAAGCTCCGGGAATACGCCGGCAGCCAGCTGGGAAGCCAGCAGTCGAAGACCCGGGAGCAGGAGACCTCCAGAGAGGCGGAGAAGGAGCGCAAGCGCCAGGAGGCGGCGAAGCGCAACCAGGAGTACAGGGAAAGGCAGAAGCACGAAAAACGACTTGAGCGAATCGAGAAGAAGATGAAGCCTCTGGAGGCCAGGAGGGACGAGATCGAGACGCTGTTCTCGGACCCCGAGGTGGTCTCAGACTCATCCAGGCTGGTCGAACTGCAGAAGGAGCACAGCTACCTGAGCGATCAGCTGGCCTCCCTGGAGGAACAGTGGATAGAGATCGCCGACTCTACCTGAGAAAGCCTAGTTCAGAAAACCGGCAACCACCGCCAGCAGCTCTATGGTGTCCCTCTGATTCAGCGGAGGGATAGAGGCCCGTATAGCCGCGTTGTGCATCAGCGCCGCCTCGGGACTGGTGAATATCACAGGCAGCAGCTCGCTGTGAATAACATCCATGACCTGAGATTCCGTCCAGTCCGTGCCGCTGAAGTGCAGGCGGACCTCCCCCGAGGGGGTGTACTCAGCTATAAGCGACGCCTCCGGGGGAAGGATCATCCTGGCAAGTATCCTCTCAAGCATTGCAGCGGCGTAGGCAGCCCTGGAAGCGCTGCCTGCGTTTCCCGGAAGCGTGACCGTGAGAACCCCGGGGATCTCGTGGTACTCGAAAAGCGGAACGATCCCCGGCCTGCTCTCCACCTCCACCGATGCCACAGGGCCCGGGGAAGGGGAGGGAACCATGCCCCATGGGGACATCCTTGAGCCGCCGGTTCCCCTGATCCAGACCAGCGAGTTCATGGAACGGACGGGCAGGGAGGCCCTGCGGGCGACTATCGAGTCAGCCATGGCCAGCACCGGAGCCCAGGTCCCTTCCCACACGGCGTCAAGATCCGTCGGGTGATACTCCAGATCGATAATGTCTCCCGGGGAACCCTGTATGGCCCAGGAAACGATGGCGTTCACACTGCTTCCTGAGAATGGGATTACCTCGGTGCCCACGCCCCGCCAGGTGGAAGCTCCGAAATCGCCCGAGTAGCCCCCGGCCCATAGCAGAACGGTGTTCTCCACCGGCAGGGAAAGCATCAGGGTGTCCTCGCCGGCCTCCAGCCAGCGGCTGGTCCTCACTGGAAGATCGCGGATCTCAGGCAGCGTGTCCTCTATCACCGCATAGCCTGGAAGGGCGTTCCCGTCCCAGACCAGCTGAAGGGTCCTTGCCCAGAGGGAGCTGTCCGGTATTGTGCTGTCGGCGGCCAGGGTGGCGCAGATGCCCTCGAGCAGCTCCCCTGACCCCTCCGGACCGCGGAGGATATAGCCCGACCAGGCCGATCTGGTTACCTGGTAGCCCTCGATGCCGTAGGTCCACATCTCCTCCAGCTGAAGCTCCGACAGGGATGCCCAGGGCTCAGCGGGAACACCGTGGAGCATCACCACGGCGCAGTCGGTTCCTGCGGTCTGCAGCAGCAGGGAAACAAGCGCGGAAGCAAAGATCATTTCATCCTCCAGGGTTCGAGCACACGCCTGAGAACATCCGGGCCCTCGAACCAGGAGAGGGCGAATCCGTAGTTGGTGACGGGCACACCGGCTTCCGCAAGCCTGGCCACCCGTGCGGAGAGCTTCTGTCGGCTTATCATGCAGCCGCCGCAGTGTATGACAAGGTCGTAGGACCGCAATTCCGCAGGTTCGGGGAACTCCCTGCCGAAGGCGTGGTCAACCGTTATCCCGGGATACAGGGAAGCCAGTTTGGCTGGTATCTGCACCGTTCCGATGTCCTCGGCGATCCTGTCATGATTGCATGCTTCGGCAATAAGCACCCGGCTTTCAGAGGAGAGACCGGCCATTGTCTCCACCCCCCTGGCGAAGAGGGACATGTCCCCGCCTGCGGTCTGGTTGATCATCATGATGGAGAAGGTAGTGAGGGGAATCTCCCTGGGCACCCACTTTGCCATCACATCGATGGCCTGGGAATCGGTGATCACCAGCTGCAGCCCTCCGCTACCCTCCTCAAGGGCTGAAAGGAACGAAAGGAATTTACTCCTCTCCCTCTCCGCAAGCATGGAGGAACCGCTCCTGGCTAGGGCCAGATCGGTCCGGTAGAGCCCAACGGGCACCATCATTCGAAGGAGATACTCCATGGCCATCTCCTGGGGCCTGAGCAGCCGCCCGGTGGGAGACTCGGCATCCAGGGGAATGTGCATGAGAACCGGGCTTCTGGGGTTGAGGAAGGGCAGCAGGGGAACCGGGCTCATCTCTTCAGGGCGGGAAGAGGCGATGAACTCTATCACCCTCAGATAATCCCCGGTAATGGATAGGTCCGCTGAGATCTCAGGGGTGTTCTTCCTGTCGGGAAGCACCGACCTGCAGAACTCCCTGGCCTCTGAAAGGGTGGCTCCAGTGCCGGCAAGGAGTTCACCGCTGCTGGCCCGCACATTGAACACCACCGCCAATGATGCCCAGCACCTTGGTCAGTTGGGCCAGCTCGGTCTGCAGCGGCGACTTGC
>CAYLXG010000184.1:0-4469 GCA_964387445.1 uncultured bacterium | reverse complement strand
ATGACCTTGCCTTTGTAGGCCTGCTTCGGTTCGTCCTTTATCTCCAGGGCAACGCCGAACCCCACCCTGGTGATACCCCTGAGGTCCCTTATCTCCTCCACGGTGAGTATCAGCCTCACTTCGCTGTTCACCTTCACCGGGGCGCCGAACCTGAGGTTCTCAACGGCGTAGTTCACCGTCATTTTCGAGTTCCTTACCTCGATGATCTCGTCCAGGAGGGAGGGAAGCAGCGAAACAGTGAGAAAGCCGTGGGCTATGGTGGAGCCGAACTCCGTCTCCCCGGCCATTACGGGATCGGTATGTATCCACTGGTGGTCGCCCGTGGCATCTGCAAAGGCGTTTATCATCCCCTGGGGAATGCGTCTCCAGTTCGAGCGGCCCACCTCTTTGCCCAGGAATGCCGCCAGGTCCTGATGGTATCCTATGGTGACGAGCTGCTTCATATCCGCGACTCCTTTCTTCAACCCTTGCGTCTGGACAACAGGTCCTTCAGAAGCTGATGCCTGTTGTTGAAGAGCTTCCTGTAGGAGAGAAGGACCATGCCCATGGCCCCCAAGGATGCTCCTGCCGCGATCATGAACATTATCATTATCTGGTACTTCACAGCCACGACGGGATCGCTCCCAGCCAGTATCTGGCCTGTCATCATCCCGGGAAGGGAGACCACCCCCACCACCATCATGCTGTTCACGATGGGTATCATGCCCCTTCTCACAGCTTCCGCCACAGGGCGCCTGGCTGCCTCCCATCTGGTGGCTCCCAGGGCCAGTTCCATCTCTATCTCGTGGTTCCTTTCCTTAACGCTCTCCAGAAAGTGGTCGGTGGCAAGGGAAACACCGTTCATGGTGTTGCCGAGCACCATTCCCAGGAGGGGGATAAGGTAGGAGGGCCTGAACCATGGTTCCACTCCTATTATGAGTCCTGTGGCTGTAATGGTGACCACCAGGCTGGTCACCGTCATCACAGAGAAGGATAGAAGACCCATCCCCCTGAACCTGTATGCCGGTCTTCCCGATGCGGTATGGGCAGCTGTCACAAGCATGAAGAGGACCACGGGCAGCAGGGCGAGAACGGTGTTTATTGCGAACACCCGATGGAGGACGAATCCAACGAGGAGCAGCTGAACCACGGTTCGGATCGAGGCATATGCCAGCCTCTTCTCCATCTTCAGCCCCAGGGCGATGCTTATTCCGGCGGAGACAAGTATCAGCGCCGCCGAAATGGCCAAGTCGAATGCGGAAAGGTCGATTACCAAAGCATCACCTCCCCTCTCCCGATGCGCCGTAGTCCGACAGGTTCAGTATCCTGTCGCAGAGCCTCTCGGCCTGGGCTTTGTCATGGGTTACCACAAGGGCCGAGAGCCCGCGTTTCCGTGTCTCCTCCACCAGTGTTGTCTCCACTGAACTGATTGCGTCCTGGTCCAGTGCGCTGGTGGGCTCGTCCAGAAGGAGGACCTCTGGTCTTATCAGAAAGGCCCTGACAAGGCAGACCCGCTGCTGCTGGCCCTGTGAAAGGGAACGGGCATCCTGATCCATCCTTGCGGAGGAGACCCCGAAGGTCTCAAGCAGGACAGCGGCCTCATCTTCGGGGAATTCCATTTCGCTGTTAACGGCGTATGCGAAGGGAAGGCTCAGGTTGTCCCGTACCGTCCCCTGGATCAGGACCGGCCGCTGGTCCATGAACAGAACTGACCGGCGGTACAACGGCCAGCCCGTCTCCCCCGGGGTTCTTCCCCTGAGGAGAACGGTGCCTTCGACCGGGTCGCTGAGCCCGGCAACGGCCCTGAGCATGGAGGTCTTGCCACTTCCGGAAGGCCCGCACACCGCCACCATCTCCCCGCTGCCCAGCTTAAGGTCAAGACCGCTGAAAAGGGTAACGCCACCGGCGGCAACGGAAAGCCCATTTATGCTCAGCAGCTCATCCACAGTTTCTCATCTCTTATAGCCGAAGCGCTTCAGGAGTTCGGTCCTTGCGTTTATGTCCTCATCGCATTCCACGGCGGTGGGGGGCTCTCCGTCAACGACCCCCATGATGCCCCCGCCCTGGTCGGTCCTTGCCACTATCACCTGAACGGGATTGGCGGTGGCGCAGAATATCCTGCAGACCTCGGGAACGGCCTTTATGGCGTTGAGCACCTGAATTGGGAAAGCCTCTCCCAGAACAACGATGAAACAGTGCCCGGCGGAGATGGCCATAATGTTCTCCTCGGCTATCCTCCTGAGCTCAAGGTCGTTGCCGTCGCTTCGCACCAGCCTGGGTCCCGATGCTTCGCTGAAGGCAAGTCCGAAGGGGCTTCCGGGAATGGTTCCCGCCACCGCCTCGTAGACATCCTCCACCGTCTTGATGAAATGGGACTGCCCCAGGATAATGTTGCATCCCTCGGGAAAATTCAGAGCGACTTCATCCAGCTTGATCCCCATTTTTCCTCCTCATGCCTGTCTCCCCATCGCAAGAGCGATTAGAGATTTTGATTGACATACTTGCGGGCGGCCTGCATGCAGTTTCAGCGGTTTATGCCGTCGAAGATGTGCTCCACCTCGGGGACGCCGCCCTGGAGCACGATGTAGCCGTCGGGGGGCTCGCTGTCGGTGATGTCCCCGCCCACCGGGGTGAGCATCAGCTCCTTAACCTTCTCCGGGTCGTCGGTTACCCCCATGGCCCAGCCCAGTTTGATGTAGGCGGCCTCGGGAAGCATGTTGGCCAGGGGAACAACGCCCCGCTGCATCAGCAGGCGGCCTGTGTCGTAAACGTACATCTGGGCGTAGCCCCACAGGGTCTGCACGGTCATGAACACCAGAACGCCCTTTTCAGTGGCCCTCTGTATCGGGTCGTAAAGGGGCTTGTTCACGTGGCCGAGCCCTGTACCGGCGATGATTATGCCCTTGTATCCGTTGTCCACCATGGAGTCTATCATGTCCGGCTTCATGTTGGGATAGTAGTACACCATGCCCACCCGGTCGTCGAACACCGGCCTGATGTTGGGCTTCCTGCTGCTGTCTCGCCTGATGTAGTTCTGCTTCAGGAAGGTGAACTTCTCGGTGTCCACCATTGCCAGGGGCCTGTCGCCTATGGTCCTGAATGTGCTCCTGTAGCTGGAATGCATCTTCCGCACCTGGGGCCCCCTGTGGAGAAGGCCGTACTGGTCGCTGGTGGGGCCGAACATGCAGACCACCACCTCGGCAGCGTCGAAGTAGGCCGCCGTTCTGGCGGCGTGTATTAGGTTCAGCGCGGCGTCGCTGGAGGGTCTGTCGCTGGAGCGCTGGCTGCCCACGAGGACCACCGGAACGGGAAGGTCCTGGCACATGTAGGTAAGGGCTGCCGCGGTATGGCTCAGGGTATCGGTGCCGTGGCCGATCATTATGCCGTCAACGCCCTTCTCTATCTCCTTCTCGATGGCCCTTGCCAGGGTGATGTACTGAACCGGGCCCATGTCCTCGCTGAAGATGCCGAAGAGCTTCTCGGTCTCCAGGTTGCAGATGTCCGCCAGTTCGGGAACGGCGCCGTAAAGCTCTCCGGGGGAAAAGGCGGGTATCACCGCGCCGGTCTTGTAGTCCAGCCGGCTGGCAATGGTGCCGCCGGTTCCCAGCAGCTTGACGCGGGGATTCTTCGGGTCGTATGGGAATTCCTGTTCGGGTATCTGGTAATGGGCCTCCCTGGAGCCCAGTATCTCCACTCCGGTGACCTTCGTGGCAGAAACGCCGATATTGTAGCCTGTTGCGAGTTTCAGCACTATGTGGTCGGCGTCGGCGGTCTCGCTCCTGGGAAGCACCACCCCCTGGAAGACATTGGGACCCGCGGTGAGCACCACGTCGTCCCATACCCTTATCCCGAACTTCTCCATCATTTCCCTGGTGATGCCCCTGTAGCCCTTGAAGATGTCGCTGCTCATTGAAAATCCCCTTTAGAAACGCCTTCTTTTCCTGGCGCCCGGTATATCCATCTGCTTCCTGTAGTTGGCCACGGTCCTCCGCTTGATGGCGGTTCCGCCGCTTTCCAGTATTTCCGCTATCTTCTCGTCGCTGAGGGGGCTGTGCCTGTCCTCGGCGGCTATGATCCTCCGGATCTCCTCCCTTACCGATTCCGCCGCCACCGATGAGTCGGCGCTTCCCCTGCTGAAATAATACCTCATTTCATGGATCCCCTGGGGCGACTGGACGTACTTTCCGTTTATGGCCCTGCTGATGGTGGACTGGTTGTATCCAAGGGCCTCCGCCGCCTCCTGAAGGGTAAGGGGAACCAGATGCTCCACGCCTCCCAGCAGGAAACCCTCCTGCTTCTGCGCTATGAACTCGGCTATCCTTGTAACCGTTTCCTGGCGCTGCCTGATGGCCCTTATGAACCAGCCCGCCTTCTTGAACTTCTTCTTTACGTATTCCTTCTCCACTTTTCCCGCTGATGGGGATTCCAGGATGCGTAATTAAGTAAACTCCAATTAAAATCTCTTTTTCACCATTACTTTCAATCCTTCC
>CAYLXG010000183.1:0-4513 GCA_964387445.1 uncultured bacterium | reverse complement strand
ACCTTCTCGAGGCCAACAACAGGGCCAGGATGCTTGCGGAGGGCAGATGATGCGTGTTCTCGTCACCGGAGGCGCCGGATTCATAGGCACCAACTTCGTGCTCTTCCTGAGAAGGAACCGCCCCGACTGGAGCATAACCGTTATAGACAAGCTCACCTACGCCGGGAGAAGGGAGAACCTGAGCCACCTCGAGGGAAGCGATTCCTACAGGTTCGTCCATGGGGACATATGCGATCCCGATGCGGTCTCCTCGGCCATGACAGGTTGCGACGCAGTGGTCAATTTCGCCGCGGAGAGCCATGTGGACAGGTCCATTGACGACCCCTCCGCCTTCGTGAGGACCGATGTTGAGGGGGTAAGGGTGCTGCTGGAGGAGTTCAGGAAAGACTCATCCCGGAGGATGTTCCTTCAGGTGTCCACCGACGAGGTGTACGGAAGCGTGGAGGCCGGACGGTCCTCCGAGGACCACCGGCTTGACCCCAGAAGCCCTTATTCCGCATCCAAGGCCGGAGGGGAGCTGCTTGCCATGAGCTATTTCACCACCTTCGGCGTTCCAGTTGCCGTTTCAAGGGCCAGCAACAACTACGGACCCTATCAGTACCCCGAGAAGCTCATCCCGCTTTTCATAACCAACGCATTTCAGCGGCAGCCCCTTCCCCTGTACGGCGACGGAGGGAACATGAGGGACTGGATGTATGTTACGGACCACTGCGCAGGCCTCCTGGCGGTTCTGGAAAAGGGGCGGCCCGGAAGGGTCTACAACATCGGCGCCGGGGAGGAAAGGACCAACAGGGAGGTGACCTTCGCCATCCTGGAGGCCACAGGGGCCCCTGAATCCCTGATACGCCATGTGGAAGACAGGCCCGGCCACGACCGCAGGTATGCCCTGGACATCTCCCGGGCGGGGAACGAACTCGGCTGGAAACCCCTTGTCGGCTTCGCCGAGGGGATGGCGAGAACCGTCGCATGGTATTCCGAAAACCGCCAGTGGTGGGAGTCCATCAGGTCAGGCGAGTTCAGGGAGTACTACGAGAGAATGTACGGGAACAGGCTGAAGAACTCCGAAAGGACTGGAAAGAAGTGAAAATACTGGTTACCGGAGGAGCGGGCTTCATAGGCAGCCATCTCTGCGACGCCCTTCTGGAGAGGGGTCATTCGGTGGTGGCGCTGGACAACCTCCTCACCGGAAGCACCGACAACATAGCCCATCTTGCGGGCAGGAGTGATTTCCTTTTCATAAACCACGATGTTACCGAGTACATTTACCTTCCGGGCAGGATCGACTTCATCTTCCACCTGGCCAGCCCGGCAAGCCCCATTGATTACCAAATGTACCCTATACAGACTCTTAAGGTGGGGGCCCTTGGAACCCACAAGACCCTGGGTCTGGCACGGGAGAAGGGGTGCGGTCTTCTTCTCGCCTCTACCAGCGAGGTCTACGGAGATCCCCTTGTCCACCCGCAGCCGGAATCGTACTGGGGGAACGTGAACCCGGTTGGTCCCAGGGGCGTCTACGACGAGGCCAAGAGGTTCGCCGAAGCAATGGTGTTCGCCTACCACAGGACCCACGGAGTGGACACGAGGATAGCCAGGATATTCAACACCTACGGACCCAGGAACAGGGCCGACGACGGGAGGGTCGTTCCTTCCTTCGTCTGCCAGGCCCTCCGGGGCGAGGACCTGACCGTCTTCGGCGACGGCAGCCAGACAAGGAGCTTCTGCTACGTGTCCGATACCGTCAGGGGGCTGATCTCCCTGATGGAAAGCGGCTGTCACCAGCCGGTGAACATCGGCAACCCCGACGAGATGACGGTCAAGGAGTTCGCCGGGGAGGTCATAAGGCTTTCGGGAAGCTCCAGCAGCATCACCTACCGGGACCTTCCCGTTGACGATCCCAAGGTGAGAAGGCCCGATATCTCCACTGCGAAGAGGCTTTTGAAATGGAGACCGGAGGTGTCCCTGGAAGAGGGTCTTTCAAGGACCATCGAGCACTTCCGAAGGCTGGTGAGCGGATGAGCCTGTTCCTGATGGCGGCGCTGTTCTGCCAGATCACCGCCGGGACCTCCATAGAGGCGGGTACCTCCGATTCGGTGTGGGACTTCGCCATCTTCGAACCGGTGGACAGGAACGTCTACATAGTAGGGGCCGGTGATGTGCTTCAGATGGTGATCGAGGGGGGAACCAGCGACGCGATGCTGGTATCCGGGCTCGCCCCTTCAATGCCCTGCAAGGTTTCCGGCGACGGCATGATACAGATACCAGGGATCGGGCAGCTTCAGGTCGACGGACTTACCATAGCCCAGGCGGAGACCGAGCTTCAGCGGCTGGTCTCCATCTATTATCCCCGGGCGGTGATCGGCCTGGGACTCATGGAACCCAGGACCGTTAAGCTATGGATAACCGGCATGGTTGAGAATCCCGGGCAGTACACCCTTTACGCCATCAACAGGGTAAGCGATCTTGTGGGCGAGTCCGGAGGGTTCTCCTCCTACTCGTCAAGGAGGGGATGGATGGTAACCGCCTCCGGGGACTCCATCGAGGTGAACCTTCATTTCGACAGGAACACCGGCCGTCCTGAAGCGGATCCCTTCGTGAGCGGAGGCGCGGTGGTGCATTTCTCCCTGGTGACCGATCCTGTATACGTCATCAGACCGGGGATCAGGAACTACAACGACTCATACCCCGTGCCTGAGGTGGAGACATGGGAATGCCTCGCCGGGGAGACCATCGAAGACCTGATGTACCGCATAGGAGGGATATCCGGCAATGTGGACCTTTCCAGGAGCTTCCTGCTGTCCGGCGGGCGTTCGGTGCCGGTATGGTCCCGGGGAGAAGGCTTTTCCAGGGAAGAGGTCACCCCCGGCGACACCCTTCGCCTGGTGGTTCAGGGCAACGACATCTATGTGGCGGGTGCTGTGCACCAGCGGGGCATCATATCCTACACCCCTGGAGCTACGGTTAGAGCCTGCGTCGAGAGGGCCGGCGGTGTTGTCTACAACGGACATCTCGGCGGCACCACCCTTACCAGGGACGGCGAAGCGGTCGCCTCCGGGGACGATGCACTGGATGCGGAAGTGCTCCCGGGCGACGTTATCGAGGTGCCCTACAACTGGGTCGCCCGGCATTCACAGGAAATAGGCATCCTGGCAACGGTGGTGGGCATTACTTCCACCATCATCTATCTCACAAGATAGGAAGGAACATGGCGGAAAAACCCATTTCTGAGAAGTTCATCGGCCGGGTCCTGCAGAGGACTGCCAGGAATCTCAGGCGGATAGTCCTGGTATGTCTCCTGGTGGCAGTGTTCTCCTCGGTCTGGGCCCTTACCAGGGCACCCAGATGGAGCGCCTGGGCCGCCGCCATAGTTCCCGGCTCCACGGCCACCTCCCTTTCGGCCACCGCCGGGGCACTTGGTCTGGGGGATGCGGTGGAGGCCATGGGTTCCATGGGTTCCGGCATACTGCCCGGTTTCGGCGGTGTGGACATCACGCTGGCGGTGCAGGTGCTGGGTTCGAGGCGGGTCCAGGAGCGGATCATACTCGAATACGACCTGATCAGCAGATACAAGTCCATCAGCATGGAGAGGGCGCTCTCGAAATTCGGTGAACGGCATTCGGTCTCCATATCCCCGGAGGGAGTGATCTTCGTCACCGCGGAGGGCTCTACCAGGACCGAAGCCGCGGCAATGGTCAACGACATGATCGCCTTCGCCAACCAGGAACTCAGCAGACTCGTGACCAGCCGAGCCCGCAGGAGCAGGATACAGACGGAGGCCGCCCTGGCCCTCGCTCTGGATTCCCTGAATTCTTCAAGAGCGGCCATGGAGGAGTTCAGGACCCGGACCGGTCTGGTCTTTCCCGAGGAACAGGCCTCCAGCATGATGGAGGCAATGGCGAACATAGAGAGCGAAATGGTCACCGCCGGAGCCCTTCTCGAAGGAATTTCCGGTACATTATCCCCCAGAAGCGCCATGTACGGCCAGGCCAGCGCCCAGTACAGGTATCTCGAGAACGCCCTGAGGGTAAGGGCCACGACCGGTGATTCCCTCAGTGTTTTCCCGGTGATGGACAGCATCCCCGGCTACCTTTCGGAATACGAGGCCCTCCTTCTGGAGGTCGAGACCAGGAGCGCGGTCTATGTCCTTCTAAGGAGCGAGCTGGAGACCCTGCGGATAGAGGAGGCGAAGGAGAGCCCCACCATAGAGGTCATAGTGCCCCCCACCCCCGAGTTCCTCAGGGTGTATCCCAAGCGCACGGTGATGGTTCTCCTGTACACCGGCATAGCTTTCATCCTCTGCATAGTGTGGACAGCTTTCATGACCTGGCTGGACACCCTGATGGCCGCCGAGGGAACGGGCGGATTCCTGAGGGGAGTCTTCCGGGACGCCAGGGAGCAGCTTTTCCCCCGGAGGCGGGGTCCTGAAAAGAAATAGCAGGGGCAGGGCCTTTCACCTGGGCCTGCCGGCACTGGGAAGCCAGGGTTCCCTCGCCTTATGGGGGATCCTCCCGACCTT
>CAYLXG010000182.1:0-4517 GCA_964387445.1 uncultured bacterium | reverse complement strand
GCTCCGTTCACCTTGCTCATTCCCAGGTTCCTTGCCCTTATGGAGTAGGTTTCCGCTTTGCAGCCCCTGGCCCTGGCCATTTCAAGAAGTTTTTCCATCATGCACCTCCGATCACCATGGAACGGATCAGCACGCTGGGTCCTCCGTAGCCGCTCTTGATGTTCATCTGCCCCTTGCCGCAGCCGCCCCTTTCGGAGAACTTCATCTCGTTGTCCATGGCCTCGATGTTCTTCATGGTGGTGAACATGTTGCCCATTATGTTGATGTCCCGGATCATGCCCCTGATCTCGCCGCCCTTCACCTCGAAGCCGTACTGGGCGCCGAAGGTGAAGTTCTCGCCGGAGGTCTGACCTCCCTTGCCGTCACAGATGTAGAGGCCGTCCCCCAGTTCGTTGAGAAGCCACTCGAAGGAGTTGTTCCCCTTCTGCATGTAGATGGTTCCCATGCGCACTATGGGCTCGAAGCGGTGGTCCTCGGCCACGGCGTGGCCGGTTACAGGCTCGCCGAACTCAGCCGCTGTCCTTCTGGAGTGAAGCCGGGCCTTCAGAACGCCGTTCTCCATAAGTGTGACCGGCCTGACGGGGGTTCCCTCGTCATCGTACCTGTAGAAACCCACCTGGTTGGGAAGGGTGGTATCGGCGATGATGGTAACCGCGTCGCTCCCTATCTTCTCCCCCAGGGCCATCCTCTCCCGCAGGGGAGGATTGTCCTCGATGATGTCCGCCTCGCTGAAGTGGCCGAATGCCTCGTGAATGAACACCCCGGTGAGGCCCGGGTTGATTATCACATCGTATGTTCCGGCCTTTACGGGCTTTGCGTCAAGGAGCTTCTCGCACAGTTCGGCCCTCTTCCTGAACACGTCGTCCCTGTTGAGCAGGGCCCTGAAACCGTGGGCACCTCCCACGGCGATCCTGATGTTCTGGGTGAGCACGCCCTTCCTGGCAACGGCCTCTCCGCCGATGCTCACGGTGCAGACCCTCTCCCTGATGGAAGAACCCTGTGAGGAGACGAAGAACTTCTCCCTGTCCACCTCGGAGTAGGAAAGGTTGGTGTTTACTATCTCAGGGAAAGAGAACATGATGTCGTTGTACTTGTTGAGGAGCAGGAGCTTCTCCTTCATGGGAAGGCTCGCCGGGTCGATGTCGAGTTCCGGCTCCACCCAGTCCTGAACCGGATCCACCGGAGCAAGGGAAACGGTCTTGCCCTGGCCGGACATGGCCTCGGCCCCCTGAACCGCAAGCTTCACCGCCTCCGATACGTCCTCCTCCCTGGTAACGGTAACAGAGGAGAATCCTCCCCTTTTCAGGGCCCTTACAACGTACCCGTCGGTGGTGTTGCTTCCGGCGCTCTTCAGGTCAGGTCCGGAGACCGATCCTGTGGTCTCCTTCTTTACCTCGTACCTGATGTCGACATAGTCGGCATCGGAACTAGAGATCATCTTCTTAAGCTTCTCAAGCATATCTCTCCCAACTTTGTGCCCAGGGCAGGGTGCATTTCGTAATATGCAGATATACTACAAAATGGAATACCACCGCAAAGGAATCCACCGGACTTTCCCTGTAGAAATGTTCAGATTATCTTCCTGACGTTCAACTCAGCAATGGTGGAAGGACGGACATGAAGGCGGGAACCTGGAAGCTTCTGGCGTATCTTATCCTTGCGGTAACGTTCGTTGCCCTTCTTTCCATGTCCATGGACATGCACTTCGAGGAAATGGTCACTCAGCGGATCAACTTCCAGGGCTGGGGCGGTCACACCCTGGCAAGGGTGGTATCCCCAGTGCTTGTCGGGCTGATCCACTCCACGGGAATACCTGCAGCAACATCCGCTTTCATCTACATAGCCGTAGTCACAGTGCTTCTTCTTTACGCCTACTCCGATTTCCTCTGCAGTTCGAAGTTTCTCTCGAAGGACACTGCGGCCCTGGCAGCTCCCCTGGTGCTTATACCAATGGTCTGGAACTACGTTCTTCTCAGCTCTGCCCACTACATCGATGACGTTCCAGCAATACTGCTTTTCGTTCTCGGCACGAGACTGCTGATCGAAAGACCCGCCCCCCCATATTATTCCATTTCATATTTGTTATAGCGGTTCTCAACAGGGAAACAGCGCTTTTCCTTATCCCTGCAATGTTTCTGCTGGAACTGGGGAAAAGAAAGTTGGCCCCTCTTCTCATCCATTGCGCTGTCCTTGCGATTGCAGGGTATCTGATGCGTCTCGGTCTCATTCACTTACTCAGCACCAGCCCGGTCACTTCCACCGCCATGTTCGAAAATCACTTCCATTCCAATCTGGATTTCGTCCTCTCCACGTTCAAGGGCAATCCTGAAGCTCTTCGCATGCTTATGACCTTCGGTGGGCTCTGGATCGTTCTGCCCTTGTGCCTCCGTAATGCAGGCGGCGACACGCAAAGACTGCTGGCACTTTTCCCCCTGTTTTACATCGTCATGCTGATCGTCGGAAACATGAACGACGAGGCCAGGATATTCAGCGAGATGATCCCGCCGGTGACAACTGTGATCATTTCTGCTTTCAGGCACGAGTTCCATTTGCCGGATCCTCAGCGATGAAGCGGCACAGGAGGGCTCATCCCACTCTCTGTTTCAGGCAGCGATCAGCTACAGCGCCACTCACCCTGAAAGCGCACCCAGCACCCTAAGGTTCGCCTCCAGCGCCGGGCCGGAAAGCAGGTCCCGGAAGGCGCCTTCCATATGTTCCGGCGCGAGCCCCGGGATCAGTCCCTGCTCCAGCAGTTCACGCAGTACCGCGGTGTTCTGCATCCTGGGATCGGGGAGATCGTCCCTGCATACCCGGAAGACCCGGATGCCCCTTTCCCGGCAGACCTGCTCGATCTGCCCGGCGGTTGTTTCCGGCTGGGCTCCGCTCCTCACGTCCCAGGGCTGCCAGACCTCGTCGTAGTAGATCAGTGCTCCCCCGTCACGGAGGTATCCGTTCACCGCCCTGAGGGCTTCGTGCCTCTCCAGGGCTATGGCCAGGTGGGCTTCCCCGGGAACTATCAGCGGAGAGAACTCTTCTGTTCCGGTCCTTATCTGGGAGACCACCACCCCGCCTCTCTGGGCGAGGCCGTGGGTGTCCACGCCCCTGGCTGTCTGCCCGGCCCTGTCCAGGGCACGGAGGAGGGCTTCGCTGAGAAGGCCTATTCCCTGGCCTCCCACTCCGGTCATGTAAATGTTCATCTTGATCCCCCCTTCCCCTGTTCAGGAACGATGGCCTTCGACGGACATGTCTGAATGCACGAGCCGTCGCCTATGCAGAGGTCCCGGTTTACCAGGACCCTGTTGCCGCCCTGGTCCCTGGTGAAGGAAGGGCAGCCGAACTCCTCTATGCACTCCCTGATCAGGGTGCACTTCCCGCCGTCTATCTCCACATGTCTGGGAACGAAGCCGGGCTTCCTTCTCTGCTCCCTGGTGAACTTCAGCATGCAGGGGTGCTTCGCTATCACAACGCTGAACCCCGGGGCCTCCAGGGCTCTGCTCACCGCTTCCGTGAGGGCAGACTGACTGTAGGTGTCCACTTCGGCTATGTCCGTAACCCCAAGACCTTCAAGCACCTGCCTTATGGGTATCCTTTCCGAGGGGCCATTGAAGTTCCTGCCTGAACCGGGGTGATCCTGGTGCCCGGTCATGGCTGTTGTCCCGTTGTCCATCACGATGAGGGTGAACCTGTGCCTGTTGAAGAGGCCGTTGACCACCCCGGGTATGCCCGCGTGGAAAAAGGTGGAGTCCCCCAGGAATGCCACTGAGGCTCCTTCGCCGCCGGCGAGGGATATCCCCTGGGCAATGCCGGTCGAGGCCCCCATGGACATCAGGAGCCGGCCTATTCGATATGGAGGCAGGAACCCAAGGGTGTGGCATCCGATATCCGCAACGGTCACATCGTTTTCCCTCAGCGCTTTCCCTATTGCGTGAAATGCGCTCCTGTGGCCGCAGCCCGGACACATCTGCGGGAACCTCGGCGGGGCTGGGGACTCTTCCCGGGATACCGGGGGAAGCGCGCACATGTCGGGCCATATCCGGTGGAGTATCCCCCGGACCCTTCCCGGGGTATGCTCGCCTATCCAGTCCTCCGGGGTCTCTTTGCCCCTGATGACCACATCTATCCGCTCCTGGAACGCCGCCGCCTTCCCCGCTTGTTCAATGAAGTCATCCAGTTCCTCCAGTACCAGGACCTCCTGGTGCTTCCTGAGGAAATCTGTCACAAGGCTGCGGTCCACGGGATTGACCATGGCAAGCTTCAGTATGTCCGGCTTCTCCTTTGAGCTGGAGACGGCGTCAAGCAGTGAGAAGAACGGAAGCCCTGCGGTGATGACGCCCCTGCGGGGGTTGCCGCTGTCCACCAGCCTGTGAAGACTGCGCTCCCCAGCGAACTCCCCCGCCGAGGCAAGCCTTTCCAGGGCCCGGCGCTTCATTCTGGCAACCATGGCGCCTATGGGTATGTGGCTTCCCCCCTCTCCCCGGAAGACCTCACCTTCATGGGGAGGGGCATCCTTCAGTGCG
>CAYLXG010000181.1:0-4527 GCA_964387445.1 uncultured bacterium | reverse complement strand
CGAGGTAGAGGTAGTTGCCGTAGGCGCTTAGTCCCGTCACCGACGAGACAGGGTTTCCTCAACCGCCGCACATGTCTACCATGCCCTGGTAAGCGCCGGCGGTGGTGTACTTGTACACATAGCCGGTTGTGCTGTACCAGCCGCCCAGGTAGAGCATGTCGAGGTTGTCTGAGTATGCGAGCCCCGTTGGCACGATGTTGGTTAGGTGGGGGAAGTAGAAGCTGCTCTGGACGGCTCCGGTGGCGGGGTCGAGCTGGTAGACATAATCGGTTACCGCGTCCATTGCCCAGAGACAGTTGTCTCCCCAGGCGAGGCCGGAAATGTTCGTATCCGGCGCGTCGATGGTGGACACTATTGCTTTGGCCGACGCCGCCGCTGCCAGTGCCATCATCAGCAGAATGACCTTTTTCATTTTACCTCCAATGGTTGACGCTGAGTACCCTAAATACTAAGATGTTTCCCGAAACGGGTCAATCCCCACCCTGGTCTGCAAGTATCAGGGTAACGGGCCAGTTCTTGCCGGAGCAGTAGATGAGGCCGTTCCCGGCCTGGGCTATTCCGTTCATCACCCCGGGGGCATCGGGGACCACATTCCTCAGGTTAACCAGCCTTTCCACCATGCCGGTCTCGGGGTCTATGAAGAGTATCCTGCTTGTCCTCCACTGGTTCGCCGCTATGCTGCCATCAATGAACTCCAGCTCGTTGATGAAGTACTGTGGCGTACCATTATGTGTAACACAGATGGAGCCAGTTGGTTCAAGTGTGCCGGGATCGCGCACGGTGATGGTGGAGGTGCCGTCGCTGTGATAGAGGACCCCTGCTCCATGGCAGAGCCCCCAGCCCTCGCCCTGGAACGGTATCGTTCCGATTATCTCCATGTTCCCGGTGTGGATCAGGAAGGCCGTGTGCTCCTTCCATGTGAGGAGCACGACCGTGGAATCGTTCAGGAATGTGAACCCCTCGGCGAATACCGAATCGGGGAGGCGCAGGGTCTCAAGCACCTCCCCGGTCTCCATGGAGGTTTTCCTGAAGGTGGACTGGCCGTAAAGGCCGGCTGATTCCCATAGAAATCCGTTCCGAATCTCAAGACCCTGGGTAAAGGCCCCTGGGTCATGGGGTATTATTCCGGCAACCGAGAATGCCGCCGAGATGACCAGCAGGAGTGGTACTATTGTCTTCCTCCGGATGTGGTGGCGGGTCTTCCCGTGGTGGAACCCTCCCCCCGGCCTCCGGTGCCCTGCGTGGTGGCGCCGCCCCTGGCAGGTTCGGTCTCTCCCTGGTTCTGAACGGTTCCCGCGTTGGTATACCTTTCGGTGAATCTCAGCCTTCTGGTCTCCATCTCCGCTGCGGGGGGCGAGGACAGACCGGCCTCGCCTATCTCGCTTCTGACCCAGGCCGCCCTGTCAGAGGGGTCGGGGTGGGTCTGCCAGAACCCGGGGCCGCTCCTGTTGGTCATGCCGCTCATCCTGTCCAGAACGGAGGCAAGGGCGGACGGGTCGTAGCCTGCCCTGTGAAGTATGTGTACCGCAAGGCTGTCGGCCTGCCTTTCGGAATCCCTGCTGTAGCCCCTTGTCACCAGGTTCATGGTTATGTCGTCCACAACGTCGCCGTAGGTGTCGGAGAGCTCCTGGACCTCCTGGCTGCCCAGGTGCCTGGCGCCTTCGTGTCCAAGGGTGGTCCATGCGGATGTGAGCTTGGCTTTTTCCACCGATCTTATGCCGTGGCTGAGGACCACATGGGCGGCCTCATGGGCTATGATCGCCGCCAGCTCGTCCTCGTTCTGAGCCAGGTCGCAGAGGCCCTTGTTGAGAAGGACCATTCCCCCGGGGCAGGAGAGGGCGTTTATCCCCGGGTCGTTCAGTATCATGAAGTGCCATCCGCCGTAGGTGGAGGGTCTGGGGGAGAAGCCGGCTATCACGGCGCCTATCTCATTGACGTATTCCACCGCCGCCCAGTCGAACATTGCCGTTCTGGTGGCCAGGATGTTCGCTGCCACTGCCCTGCCTATATAGTGCTCCTCTGACTCGGTTATCTCACGGTTGGCCTCGTCGAAGGCCTGGTATACGGTGACCACGCTTCCGACCTCGTCGCTCTCGATTATGTCCACGACGTCTCCCAGGCCGAATGCAGTCAGCGACAGGATGATAAGGGCGGTCATTGTGAACCTCCCTCTATCAGCTTTCCCTCTATGAGGAAAGCCTCGATCTCGGAGGGTTCAACCTGGATGGCTTCGATCAGGTCCACCTGATCCCAGGGAAGGTCCTTCCCCTGGGCATAGGCATCCTCCACGTCGTCGTTGAAGCCTCTCCCTGCCAGCATGATCATATCGCTGTCGTCGGTGGATTCGGATCCCTGTGACAGGAGGGCTCCGGTAAGGGCCGTGGCGTGGACCCATCCCTGGGTGCCGGAGGAGGTTTCCACGCTGAACCAGTCCCCCTGCTCGCCGGTGACCTGAACCACCTCTCCGAAGGACAGTTCCGCAATGGGCTGAGCATAGAAGACAGGGGAGGGGAACAGGTGCTGTTCCCGTATCTTGACAGTGGCGCTGCCACCGGGCTCCACCGGGGTTTCCCCGGCCATGAGAAGCGCGGCGGACGCCAGTGTAATGGCGATGAGTGCCGTTCGCATATTTACCTCCGTTGTGCCTTTTCCGTTATTTCGAACTGAGTATCCATACGCCGTTCCAGCTTTCAGGAACGCCCTTTTCATTGAATATAGCACACCTCTCCGCCATCTTCAGCGAAGGGGGATCGCCCTGGATGGCCCTGAAGAGCTCCTCAGCCTCAGTGAATCTGCCTGCCCGGTATGTCCTGAGGGCTTCCGAATAGGACCTGTGTGCATCGGTTTCCTCCAGAAGGGGTTCCCAGATGGTTACAGGGGTTTTCTGGCCCACCACCATTACGGTGTCCACCTCCCTGCACCGGATGTCCCCGGGAAGGCCCTTCCTCGTTGTGTCTGCGATGAGGATGCCGGTGCCGTAGACCTTGTTCACCCCCTCCAGCCTGCTGGCAAGGTTCACGTCGCTGCCCATCATGGTGTAGTCGAACCTCCTGGTGCTCCCCATGTTGCCAACCACCATGGGCCCCGAGGCCAGACCCATCCTGGTGTGCAGTTCCTGGAAACCCTTCTCTCTCAGGCCATTGTTGAGGGCTTCGTGCCTCCTCTGGCATTCCAGGGCGGCTCTCACGCCCCTTTCCGCGTGGTCATCGTAGCTCACCGGAGCGCCCCAGAAGGCTATGATCGCGTCGCCCTCGAACTTGTCCACCGTTCCTCCCGACTCCAGTATCACATCGGTCATTTCGGTGAGATAGATGTTCAGAAGGCTGACGAGGTCCTGGGGATCGAGCTTTTCGCTGATGGTGGTAAAACCGGCCACATCGCTGAAGAAGGCGGTCATCACCCTCTTCTCGCCGCCCAGCTTGAGCATCGCAGGGTTGGAGGCCACCTGGGAGACCACATCGGGAGAGAGGTACTGGGAAAAAGCGCTTTTCAGAAAGCGTTTCTCCCTGGTAGCGTGCTGATAAGCTATAACCGAGCCCCCGAGAAGGGTGAGGAATCCCGAAGTGAGGGGGGGTACCGATTCCAGCCAGATGTCCTGTTCCGAGAACAGAAGAAGTGATGCGCCGGCGAAGACGACTAGTATTCCCAGACCCGCCAGGGATGCGGGTATGACCCTTCCGATGAATGCTATGGCGGAAGCAACCGCCAGGGCAAGGACAAGTGTTACAAGGGCGGTTGCAGTTTTCCCGTGGGTTCTCAGGTAACGGCCCTGGAGGATGTTGCCGGTGGCATTGGCTATCACCTCCACGCCGGGGCACCTGGGGGAGTAGGGCATTGGCTTCAGGTCCATGAGGTCCGAGGAGGTATAGCCGATCATCACGATCTTTCCCTGGAAGAAGCCGGCTGGGATCGCGGAGGTGTCACCGGTCATTGCCTGGAAAACGCTGGAAACCCCTGTGGTGGCGTGGGTGCCCACCGGCCCGGCGAACCTCAACTGAAGCTCGTGGTCGTCGGTGAGGGGAAAGACCCTTTCTCCCAATATCAGACTGCCGTTCTCGTACCCGGGCTCCATTTCGTTCAGGAAGAGCATGGCACAGGCCAGAGGGGGAGAGGGTACCGCACCGCCCTCCGCGGGGAAGGCCAGGGGGAACTGCCTGAACATGCCGTCGGGGTCGGGATAGGCGTAGGGAGAGGATAGTATAGCAGCTCCTGCGGCAATATCGGCCACCGGGGGCGAGGCATATCTGTAGGGCAGGGTGTCCCAGGGGAGGTGCAGGTCGAGAAGAGCGCTGCCGGGTATGGGCTGCCCCTCGCTGCGCCCCAGGCCGGTGATGAATACCGTACTGCCGGTGGAGGCAACATGGCCGAAAACGCTGTCCTCGGTTGCGGAGAAGGTGGAGCTGTTGGGAAAGGTGATGTCGAAGTAGACCACCTCGGCCCCTGAACTGAAGAGGTACCCGGTAAGGTCGGACTTAATACATCGGGGGAGGATCTTGATGTTGATTATTCAATAGTGAATGAATATCC
>CAYLXG010000180.1:3750-4577 GCA_964387445.1 uncultured bacterium | reverse complement strand
GTGATAGGAGGCGGATACGGTTTCAACGCCCTCCTCCAGAACGAGATAGCCCTCCTCCAGCAGCCACCTGTTGAAGTCCACGCATGTGTGGAAGGAGGTGAACCCGTGGTCGGACATGACGATGAGCCTCTGGCCCTTCTTCATCATGGCCATTGCTTCGCCCACCAGTTCGTCCATCCTCAGGTACATGGAGTGTATGACACTGCCGGGTTCGGTGCCCCGCCCCCAGAACATGTGCTGTATCCTGTCGGAGGTGTCGAACACGCAAACGGTAAGGCCGTCCTTCCCGTTCTTCAGCGCGTTTCGGAACATGGCCTTCCTCTCCCTGAAATATGCCCAGGCCATGTCCAGGAAACTGCCTTCATCCAGGTGGCCGTTGGACAGCGCCCATGTGTCCTCCGCCAGCCCCAGCGTGGCGAAGCTTCCCACCGCCCCGGCAAGATACCTGGAATAGGTAACCGGGTGTGAGAGTGGAACCACAGGACTTGACGGATCAACGTGAAGAGCGGTGCAATACACCACCGGACCGTCAGTTATGCGAAACCTTGCAATGCCTCTCACCTTCGTTCTGCCGGCCCTGTACTCGATGCCCAGCCAGGGTGAGAGCTCCCCGGCGGAGCACTCCACATGGCCGCAGCCAGCGGCGACTCGCCATGACCCGTTCTTCCTGGAAGAAAAGGAGACCTCCACCGGATCGCAGCCCTCGGGACCTTCCAGCAGCCCGGTCCAGAGGCCATTGCCCTTCCCGGAGAGCTTCGCAGGGCGGCCCCCGGTGAACTCCATTCCGTCGGGGTCCGGGGAGAACAGCGTGTAGCTGCCCTGGCTTC
>CAYLXG010000180.1:0-3740 GCA_964387445.1 uncultured bacterium | reverse complement strand
AGAGCAGCCTTCCGTCAAGCGGTTCAGGGGGGTAGGTGATGGGTACACGAAGAACGGTGGAGCGTATGCCGTACTTCCCGAGAAGGGTCCAGAAAGGTCTGCTCATTCTGAGAATGGAGGATGAAACCTCTTGCCGGACCCTGCCGAAGATGTTCTTTTTTCCGTATGAGGTTGTTTTGACGGAGCTGAGCACCGCCAGGTAACGATGCCTGTCAGGGGCCAGGAAGTCGAATATGCCGTGCTTTCCAGGGTTCACGCCGGTCTGGAAGCTGGACCAGGCCACAGGGGAGACCCCCGGGGATGTGGTCCGAAGCCTCCGGTAACACCCGGAGGAGGCAAGTTTCTTCATGTTGGGCAGGTCGCCGTTCTCCCAGTACTTCTCCACCAGATAGGGCGAGAGGCCGTCAAGTCCAAGGATCACCACACGGGAGCACTCAGCCTTCCCGGGCCTTCTGCTTTTCTTCAGGGCGCGAACGATGACCATCAGCGGCCAGAACAGGAACGAGAGCAGCGAAACCGCAACGGCGTTCACGAAAACCACGAATGATGTGAGAATACCGAACCCCGCCCCGGGGCCTATATAGGCCTGGGCGGCTCCCGGGATCAGAAGAAGCACAAGAACAAGGAAAGCCAGACGCAGAAAGATCCTCCCGTACGCTAAGGAAAGCAATTATACTCTGAAAATACCGGAGACGAAACCATTGGTTCCCGAAATGGAGGAAGCATGAGGAAAGCCGCAGTCATAGCAGCAGCGCTCCTTATCCTTGCCTGCGGAGGCAGCAGGATAGAGCTTAACAACGCCACTGGGATGGACCTTGACCAGGTAACCGTGACCATCGGCGAGAACACCGAGACCTTCACCGACATAGAGGCCAACCAGACCTTCGGAACGGACCTCCCCATAACCGGCCCCGCGGAGTCCATCAGAATAGAGTGGACCGCAGGGGGGGAAACCAGTTCCATGGAGTACTCCCTTATCGAACGGGCGGCTGAAGCAAAGCACATAAGCATTCTCTTCGCCCCGGACGAGGTCAGCGTCAACTACGCTTTCTAGAGCTGTTCCCGCGGTCCCAGGGTGCGGCTGAAAGGCCATTTTTAGCATATTCCCGGTTCACCGATGAAACGGGAGTATCATGAAGATCACCAGTATTGGAATAGATATAGGTTCGGTGGCGGTGAAGGCCGCCATGCTCGGCGGCGGCGTGATCGTGGATTCTGTATACCGCCGCCACCACGGCAAGCCCCTGGAGACCCTTGCGGAGCTGTACGGGGAATACCCTGTTCTCTCCCGGGCGCCTTCGGTGCTCACCGGCAAGGGTTCCTCAGTTCTGGTTAAGCACCTTTCACACCCCTCGGTGAACGAGGTTGTTGCCCTGGCCGCAGCTGTCGCCAGGTACCTTCCAGATGCCGGCAGCGTGGTGGAGATGGGCGGGCAGGACTCGAAGCTGCTCCTGCTGCGGAAGGACGCAACCGGGGAAACCGTGATGGACGAGTTCAGCATGAACTCGGTGTGCGCCGCGGGAACCGGGTCTTTCCTCGACCAGCAGGCCGTCCGCCGGGGACTTACCCCGGAAGAGATGGGTGACCTTGCCGCAGGCTGCGGCACCCCACCCAGGATCGCGGGAAGATGCAGTGTTTTCGCCAAGAGCGACATGATACACCTGCAGCAGGTGGGCGCCACGGTGGAGGAGATAGTATCCGGGCTCTGCCACGCGGTGGCCAGGAACTTCAGGAGCGTAATAGCCGCCGGCAGGAAGTTCAGGTTCCCGGTTGCCTTCACCGGCGGCGTGGCGGCGAACAGGGGAATGGTGAAGGCCTTCGAAACCGTCCTCGAGGGAAGGGTGTCGGTGCCTGAGAACTTCGCTGTGCTCACCGCCGCAGGGGCCGCCCTCGCCGGGGAACCGCGGGTTCTTGCCCTGGAGGCTGTGCAGGAGGTGCTACGCAGGGAGCAGGGGGCCGCGGAGACCCTGCCGCCCCTGAAGCCCTTCGCCCTGGAAAAAGCGCACTTCGGCACCGTGGACGCCCCCGGGGATGGGGGCATCTACCTGGGCATAGACGTGGGCTCCATAAGCACCAACCTTGCCGCGGTGGCCTCCGACGGGTCGGTGGTGGACAGGATATACCTCCGCACAGCGGGAAGGCCCCTGGAAGCCGTCAAGAATGGCCTCAGGGAGATGGGGGGCCGGTTGTCCCGGGTTCCCGTTCTCGGCGTTGGCGTCACCGGCAGCGGAAGGTACATGACAGGGGATTTCGTCGGTGCCGATGTTGTGCGCAACGAGATCTCTGCCCAGGCCAGGGCCGCGGTTGAGATAGACCCTGAGGTGGACACCGTCTTCGAGATAGGCGGTCAGGACTCCAAGTACATCTCCATAAAGGACGGCAGGGTGGTGGACTTCGAGATGAACAAGGTCTGCGCCGCCGGCACAGGCTCCTTCCTTGAGGAGCAGGCAGAGAAGCTTGGGGTTGAGATAGAGGACTTCGGGCCCATGGCCCTGGAGTCCGCCGCCCCGGTGAGGCTGGGGGAGCGGTGCACCGTGTTCATGGAGAGCGATGTGGTCTCCCACCAGTCGGTGGGCACCGAGGTGCCCAGGATAACCGCCGGCCTCTGCTATTCCATAGTTCGGAACTACCTGCACAGGGTGGTCGGCGAGCGGAAGATAGGGAACAGGATATTCTTCCAGGGCGGAACCGCCCACAACCCCGGTGTGGTTGCCGCCTTCAACGCCGTTCTGGGGGAGGGGAGGCGGGTGATGCTTCCCCCGCACCACGACGTAACAGGCGCCATAGGCGTCGCCCTGATGGCCAGGGATTCCATGGCGGAGGGAACCCCGTCCTCCTTCAGGGGGTGGAGCCTCTCGGAGAACAGCTATACACAGGATTCCTTCGTATGCAGGGCCTGCTCCAACCAATGCGAGATACACAGGGTAACCCTTCAGGACGGCACGAAGCTCTTCTACGGGGGCAGGTGCGAGAAGTATGAGACCGGGGCCATGCAGATCTCAGATGGGGGCGAGAACCTCTTCCTGAAGAGGGTGGAGAACCTGTTCGCCTGCTCCGGGGAGGACTGGGGCAGCGGTCCGGTGGTCTCCATTCCCAGGGCCCTGTGGTTCTGGGAGCTGTTCCCCTTCTTCGGCACCTATTTCAGGACCCTTGGATGCAGGGTGAAGGTCAGCGGCGACAGCCGTTCCTCAACGGTGCATTCCGGGGTGGAGAGTGTTGCGGCGGAGACCTGCTTCCCTGTGAAGATAGCCCACGGCCATGTTCTGGAACTGCTTCAGGACGGGGCGGAGACCATCTTCCTTCCCTCCATACTCAGGAACAGGCCCCACGGGGACTTCACCGACAGCTACAACTGCCCCTACGTTCAGGGGTCTCCCTATCTGCTGGACGCCGGGCTCGACCTTTCCGGCATGCGCAGTGTCAAAGTGCTGAAACCGGTTCTTGACTTTTCCCTCCCCGGGGACGAGTGGATGAGTGCCCTTATCGAAACGGCGGTGGAGCTGGGGTTCAGCCCAGGAGAGGCGAAGAAGGCCCTGAGAGCCGCGGAACTGGCCCAGGAGAGGTTTACGGAGATGAACCGGGAAGCCGGCACCAGGGCGGTGGAGAACCTGGGCGGCAGAAGGGGCTTCGTGCTGGTCAGCAGGCCCTACAACGGCTCCGACCCCATGGTGAACACAGACCTCCCCGGGAAGCTGGCGAAGCTGGGCGGGGTCGTCATCCCCCTGGATATGCTTCCCCTT
>CAYLXG010000179.1:0-4675 GCA_964387445.1 uncultured bacterium | reverse complement strand
ACGGCCCCGAACAGCCCCCCGTACACCTGGTGGTCCTCAGCGGTAACCATGGGCCCTCCCTGGGAGGCCAGATGCGTCAGAAGGTTATGGTCAATAGGCTTGATGCTCACCATGTCCGCCACTGAGACCTGAATGCCCTCCGCAGCCAGGATGTCCGCCGCTTCCAGGGCCCTGGAAACCATGGCCCCCACGGCGATTATGGAGCCATGCTCTCCCTGGCGGAGCAGGTTCCCCCTGCCGGGGATCACCGGCTTGTCCGCTGTGTATACCTGGGGAACCGGATTCCTGCCGTACCTGATGTAGACTGGTCCCTCTTCATCCAGGGACGCAAGCACCGCCCTGGCGGTCTGGTTGGCATCGGCGGGAACAAGGATGGTCATGTTGGGAAGGGGTCTCAGGGCGGCTATGTCCTCCAGGGCCTGGTGCGTGGCGCCGTCGGGGCCCACGCTGGTGCCTCCGTGGGCTCCGCCTATCCTTACCGGAAGGTTCATGTTGCATATGGAGGTGCGGATCTGATCAAGGGCCCTGCCCACGGCGAAAACCGCGTATGTGCTGTAGAAGGGCATGAAACCCGCCAGGGCCAGCCCCGCTGAGTACTCCGCCATGTTCTGTTCGGCTATTCCCAGGTTGAAGAACCTGTTCGGGAACCTCTCCCTGAACGCTATGGTTCCGGTGGAGCGGCTTACGTCGCCGTCAACCACAACCACCCTGTCGTCGATCTCGGCGGCTTTGATGAGACCCTCCACGTAGCCTTCCCTGGTGGCCCTCATGTCAGTTCCCCCAGGGCTCTCTCCAGTTCCTCAGCCGTTGGAGCCCTTCCGTGCCAGAGCGGGTCGTTCTCCATGAAGGACACTCCCTTTCCCTTAACGGTTTCCGCTATCACCGCCGGGGGGCCTGCGTGCTCCGTTCTCAGAGCCCTTGCGATCTGGGTTTCGCTGTGGCCCTGGCACCTGACAACTGTCCACCCGAAGGCTTTCCACTTGTCCTCCAGGGGGTCTATGGGCATAACGTTCTGAACCGCGTCGTCCAGCTGCACGCCGTTCCTGTCGATTATGGCGATCAGGTTCCGCTGGGCCATGGCCGCGGCTGACATGGCGGACTCCCAGACGCTGCCCTCCTGAAGCTCTCCGTCCCCCAGAATGCAGAAGACCCTGGAGTCCTTTCCCTTCATTGCCAGGCCAAGGGCGAGTCCTGCGGCGATCCCCAGACCCTGGCCCAGGCTGCCGGTGGAGCAGTCGAGACCGGGAAGGCTCTGCATGTGGGGATGCCCCTCGAGGCCTGAACCGAACTCCCTGAGACGGCTGAGCCTTTCAACCGGTAAGAAGCCCCGTCTGGCAAGAACGGCGTATAGTGCCGGAGCGCCGTGCCCCTTCGAGAGCACCAGCCTGTCGCGGTCTTCCCACCCGGGGTTTTCCGGATCGATCCTCATTTCCTTCCAGTAGAGGTGAATGAGTATCTCCACCAGGGAAAGGCTGCCGCCGGGGTGGCCGCTGCCCGCGCGACTCACCATTTCCAGAATGTCCCGTCTGATCAGCCGGGGATCGATCATGTCAGCTTCGATGCTTCCCAGTCCCTTCTGAAAGCCTCCAGTCCCTTGTCGGTAAGGGGATGAAGCATGGCCTTCTTCACAACGGAATAAGGAACGGTTGCGATGTGGGCCCCTGCCAGGGCCGCCTGGGTAATGTGACCCGGATTCCTGATGGAGGCGGCGATTATCCTCGTTGTGAAACCGTGGTCGTCGAATATGTCCGCAAGGTCTTCCACCACCTGCATACCGTCGGTACCGGCGTCATCCAGCCTGCCAACGAAGGGGCTCACATAGGAAGCTCCGGCGCAGGCGGCCAGGTAGCCCTGGGCCGCCGAGAAAACCAGGGTGACATTGCAGGGTATCCCCTCGCTTTCAAGAACCGAGCACGCCCCTATTCCCTCGGGTGTGCAGGGAAGCTTGATCACCACGTTCTCGTGCCATGCGGCCTTTTCCCTGCCCTGGGCGATCATTCCCGCCATGTCCTCACAGGTAACCTCAGCGCTTACGGGACCGTCCACTATGGAGCATATCTCCCTTATGACCTGGGTGAAGTCCCTCCCCTCCCTGGCCACCAGGGTGGGGTTGGTGGTTACGCCGGAAAGCACGCCCCATGAGGCTATTTCCCTTATTTCATCCACATTGGCGGTATCAAGATACAGTTCCATCGCCTCTCCTTACTCTACATCCATCCTTGTGGCCTTCTCCTTCAGCACGGGTATGGGAACATAGCCCGTGAGAAGGGTCTTCGGCTCGTCGAATCCGAAATCTATCCTGAGCTCCCACTCGTCCCCGCGCTTCCGCGCGGCAATGACCAGGCCTTTCCCGTACCTGGGGTGCTTCACCAGGTTGCCTCTGGAATACGCGATTCCCATTGACTGAACCGGAGGCTGGGGGGCCGGTTCGTCATCTGGCGCGTCGGGCTCAGTGAACCCTTCCCCGGAGGCGATCTCGCTGAGGAACCGGCTGGGGCCCATGAGGAAACTGCCGGGTCTGTTGCGCCTGGCGCACCATGTGAGCAGTAGTCTTTCCCTGGCCCTGGTCATACCCACGTAAAGAAGCCTTCTTTCCTCCTCCAGGTCCCTGGGTGCGTACTCCTGGGCCCTGATGAAGGGGAGCATCCCCTCCTCCAGCCCGGATACGAAAACACTGTTGAACTCCAGTCCCTTGGCGCTGTGAAGGGTCATCAGCACCAGCCGGTCGTCGCCGGACCAGGTATCGGAGCTTGCAAGGAGGCTCTGCTCCCCAAGGAAGCCGGGAAGGCCCCCCTCGGGGTTCCTGGCGTCGTACCCGGCAACCTCGGCCCTGAGTTCCCGGAGGTTCTGAAGCCGGTTTTCGTCGGCTATCTCCCCTGTGGTGTAGAGATCGGCTATTCCGGTGAAGTCCATCACCCTGTCCACTATGTCGCTGGCGGTGTCCCCGGCTGCCACGCCGTCCATGCACTTCCTGAGGTTCCCTCCCAGGGACTCCAGCGCCGCCTGGCCCCTCCTGGAAATGCCTTCGATGAGTGCGCTCTTCTCAAGGGTTGTGATCACATCGGTGCCGTTCTGCTCCGCCCAGCGGAAGAACGCCTCCTGCCCCTTTGCGCCAACGCCCCTTGAGGGCTTATTCAGCACCCGTCTGAAACTGGCGAAATCGATGGGGTTGGCAATGATCCGGAGATAGGCGATCACATCCTTGATCTCCGCCCGTTCGTAGAAGCGCACCGTTCCCACCAGTTCGTAGGGCACGTTCATCCTTACGCACATCTTCTCAAGCTCCAGCGACTGGGCGTTGGTCCTGAAAAGAACGGCGATCTCCTTCCACGGGACGGAGTCCTCGTTGATGTCCCTGGCGGCGGAAACTATGAACTGGGCCTCGTCCTCGGGGTTAAGGGTCTGGTGGCCCCTTACCTTCTCGCCTGGGCCTGTAACCGGTATGAGTGTCTTCCCGTGCCTGTCCCTGTTATGGCTCACCAGGGAGGAAGCGGCGGCCAGGATGTTGCCGGTGGATCTGTAATTGGTCTCCAGCCTGATGGTCTTTGCGCCGGAGAACTCGTCAGGGAACCTGAGGATGTTCTCTACCCTGGCTCCGCGCCAGCCGTATATGGACTGGTCATCATCGCCCACCACGGTCACTACCGTTCCCTCACCGGTCATCTCCTTGAGTATCTCGTTCTGCACCCGGTTGGTGTCCTGGTACTCGTCCACCAGTATCCTGGTGAACATCCTGCTGTAACGCTGCCCTATGTCATTATTTTGCCGCATGGCACTCAGGACTTCCGTCAACAAATCGTCAAAGTCGAAGGCGCCGCATTTCCTCAGCTCCTTCTGGTATTCGGCGAACACTTTTGCAAGGGCTTCCTGGTAGGGAGAGGAGGAGGATTCCAGGGCTTCTTCCGGAGTCACCAGGTCGTTCTTGCTGTTTGAGATGAATCCCTTTACGCCGGAAGGGGTCAGTTTCACCGGAAGGTCCATTTTCTTGAGAAGTCTTTTTACAAGGGTATTCTGATCGTCGCCATCGAATATGGAAAAGTTCTCCGGGTGGTGAAGGGTCCGGGCCTCCCTGCGGAGAATCCACGCGCAGATTCCGTGGAAGGTGCCCATGCGAAGCCTGATGTTGGACGCCTCGAGCTGCCTGTGAACCCTCTCCCTCATCTCCCCGGCGGCCTTGTTGGTGAATGTCATGGCGAGGATGTCCCAGGGCCTGGCAACACCGGTGTCAATAATATGGGCGATTTTCGCCGTGAGCACCCTGGTTTTCCCGCTGCCGGCTCCCGCCAGAACGAGAAGGTGCCCGCTATTGTATTGCACTGCTTCTTTTTGTGCTTCGTTCAGCTGAATGGCATCTACTTTTGGCACGTTTCTTGCTTCCTATATTCGCGTTTGAGTAACACTTCATGGAAAGAGGTTACAGGATGTACAAACCCGGATTGAAGAGCTGGCTGCTGCTGTCGATGGCTATCGCGGCACTGCCTGCTTTCATTCTCGTCGCATGGCCGGTCTGAACCCCCTCCCGGACCGGCGGACGGGGATGAGGGAACCACCCGACTGATCCGGGTTCCCATACGGGCAACCGGCCGACCCCTCCGGTTGCCCGTTCTCTTTACCATAGTCCTATTTTTTATTTCCATTAACCATTGCTATACTGCTGCTTGCTCCGATTCTTGAT
>CAYLXG010000178.1:0-4681 GCA_964387445.1 uncultured bacterium | reverse complement strand
TGATGCCCTCCCCGGTGCAGCCGGTGCAGTTGATGCTATCAGGAGATATGTCCGCTCCATACATGCTGGACCACTCTTCGGCGGTCTTCCGTCTCAGCTCATCGTCATCGTTCAGGTAAGCCGCTCTGGCCGGGCAGACGGCGCAGTCCAGGCCGCAGTAGGCGATCATTTTCATTTCAGCTCCTTAAGCAGGATCACAGGCTGATCTCGATACCCCCTGAATAAAGCACTCTGTCGAAGTCTACATATTCAATATCCAGTACGAAGTCCACAGCTTCAACAGGCGCTTTCTCACCCAGGGGAACATGGCTTCCAAGACCGCCGGAGAGCGAGCCAAGCCATCGATTATCCGTGTTCCTTATGATGAAGACCGTTCCGCTTATAGTGTCAGGTTCCGCATGGTCCGTGATGTAGTACGAAGCGCCGGCGGACGCCCTTATGAAAAAGTACCCCTGGTTCCAGGGAAACACATCTGCACCGCACCTGATCCTCCACTGCCTGGCGTTCACATCGAAGGCATCCGGAACTCCGGAGAGGCCGTCAAGCCCCCTTGATGAGTAGCCCATCCTCAGGAAAGGCTCGAGAAGGCTTCTGCCTGAAAGCTTCCCGCCGACCTCCCAGAGGGTTGAGCTGGAGGGGGAGTATTCATAGGGATCTCCGGCATGCCTCTGCTGGTGAACGCAGACCTGTATGCTTCCCTCAAAGGCGAAGGAGAAGCATGACATGAGGATCATGAAGATCAAGCCCTTTTTCATGATCCACCCCCGATCAATCTCAGCGCAGTACCGAAGGAAAGAGATACCATGATTGATTCAAGCTCTTCGCTGATGGCGGAAAGGTCCATGTAACCCGCATCTCCCACAGCTGCCCTTGCGCTGATTCCGGCGGCAAAGCACCTGTTCTCGATCTCGAATTCGGTCGGCCCGTCAATATCGCCGTCGAAGCTGTAGGAAGATACCCTTTCCGACAGGCCTCCACTGAGACCCAGAAGCAGCCCTCCGAAAGCCCTTCTCAGCCCCAGCTGAAGAATGGTTCTCCCCTCCTCGTACTTATCGCAGCCCTGGTAGGAGACTCTCTCGGTTTCTTCAGATAACCACTGGGGAGCTCCTCCCCCGGGATCGAAGTTCGACGAACTCCATGAAGCCATGGATACAGAAAGATGCCATTCCCCGGCCACCTCGCCTGTGATGCCGGCCTCCCAGAAGATCCCCGGCGTCGTGGTCTCAGGAGTGGCGGGAAAGACACCGCCCCCTCCGATCTCCAGTGATATCGGAATTACGCTCATTACAGCAGCCGCGAAACATATGGTAACCATAAAGATCCTCCTCAGCCTAGTTCATCAAAACAATATATATAGTTACTTCAGAACAGGGTTTTCAACGATGCCCATGTGCAGCTGTTCATGCTGAACATATTCATCTGAACATAGGTGAAGTAGCTGCTCTTCCTGCCCGCCGGCTCCCATGGTTCCCAGAGAACGAAATCCTCGCTGAAGAAACTGTGGGGCTGAGGGAGATCGGCACCGTCGCCAAGGTTCGAAGGCCATCCCCCGGTGCTGAAGGTGGTGTTAACCACGGTCCAGAAGTCGAAGGGCACTTCAGGCGGCGGATCGTAGGTCACATAAGTGGGAGCGTAATGAAGGGCATAGCCGGACTGTCTGTCAAGGAGTTCCCCGGGACCCGAAGCTTCGCCGGACCACAGCTCGAAGTAGGCATGGCTGGTATCCCATACGCAGTTATGATGATAGAACCAGAACTCCGAGCAGCTGAGCCAGGCTTCCTCCACCCCTGGATGGAAGTCCTCCAGATGGAACCAGGTCCCCCGGTAAGTGCCCCCCCAGGTTAGCCAGGCAGGTGTCCCGTTGCAATAGGTCAGCCAGTCCCAGCTCCTTTCCACAGAAGGCAGACCTTCGTCCACCGCGCGGCATCCGCTGTTGCACGGTGCAGCCCACAGCACGATCAGAAGCAGATACTGCATGATCATTCGCTCCTTCCTGACCTGAGGGGGGCTCAGAAGAGGGTTTTCAGGCAACCCCAGCTGGTTGTAGATATAGCATCCACATCCGCCAGCACGGCGACGAAATAGTTCCTGCCGAAGAACCATGGCTCCCACACAATGAAATCATCGCTGAAAAAGCTGTGACTTACAGGTTGGGCTGAATTGTCGCCAAGTAAGGAAGGCCACCCCCCGGCGCTCATCTCGGTGTTCACCAGCACCCAGAAATCCCCTGGCACTTCAACCGGAGGTTCGTGGTAAACGTATACCGGCGCGAAATGAACCGCGGTGAGAATGTCCTGGCTGAGCTGGAGGACCGGGCCGTTCTCGTCCCCGTTCCAGAGTTCGATGTATGCGTCGCTGGAGTCCCATGGATAGCTGGAGTGATGATAGAACCAGAACTCCGATGCCGAGAGCGCGGTCTCGCTGACACCCGGATAGAAATCCTCCAGGTGGAACCAGGTTCCCCTGTATGTCCCTCCCCAGGTGATCCACCCCGGGGTACCGCTGCAGTAGGTGAGCCACTCCCAGTCCATCTCGACCTCAGGCAGGCAGCCGTCAGCGGGAACTTCGGTCACCCCTGATGCAGCCAGTATCAGTATGATTAGCAGCATGTTAGCTTCCCTTCTGGAATGCTGTTTTCAGAGCCGCCCAGGAATACTGGTGCAGCTCTCCTGTTTCATTTCCCACCGAAATGAAGAACTCTCCCGGATCGAACTGCTCCCAGACCAGCCAGTCGTCGGTGAAGAGGCTGTGTCCGTCGGACTCCCCGTCGGAAAGAAGCTGAACCGGCCCCACTGAGTTTACCAGGCACCAGAACTGCCCTTCCATCACCGCAGGGTCCTGCAGCCACACCGTTCCACCTGTCAGCTCCTCCGAGACCACCAGTTCCGCAGGACCTGACACGCCACCGTTCCAGAGCTCCAGAAATGTCCCGGCGGGGTATGAGAGAAGCCATATCTCCGTCCATTCCACCGTGAACTCCGAAGCCCCAGGCTGGAAATCCTCGACATCGAACCATGTTCCCCGGCTCTGCCCGCCGCTGAACATCCATTCCGGGGTCTCCCCGTGGTATGACAGCTCCACCCCGTCCACCGCGGATGATGCGGCGGCGAGGACAGCCGCCGGGATCAGAATTGCTCTCATTGCCCGATCTCCTTTCCGATTGCGTGCACCGAAAGGGAAAGCATGAAGGCTTCCACAGACTTATATGCTTGTTCCATAGGCATTTATATACTTATTGACTGATTGCGACCCCTGGAATTACGGTATTTTTTCCTTATCTTACGGAATTTTTCCCTATTTTCTGTACTGCAAACCCCTTTGCCCCATCATTCCATTTTTATATTATTTCATTAGCGGTTATGGAGGAAAATGAAGAATACTGCCATAGAGAATATTTCCCGCAGAGTATCATCCGAGTTGGGCCTTACCCATCTTCTCTTCACCGATGGCTCGGGAGAAATGAGATTCGGGAGAATAGTACCCTTCCCGGTGGACCTTGCCAGACTGGGGTTCATAGTCGGTCTTGCGGGAAAGGCGCAGGGTGTTGTGATTCCCGATGCCTGCTCCGCCATGCCCGACGGGACCGTATGCCTCTCCATTCCACTGAACGGCATGTCACCGGGTCTCAGGGGATGCTCCCTGGAAGACCTTGCAGCACCGCTGAGGGAACTGCATCTCTCAGGGCTCAACCATCTGTCCATCGACAGGAACTCATGGCTTCGGGACAGCAGCGGGAAAGTGTTTCTTGTCTTCTGGGGAGAAGGTCTCTTCCGCCTGTCCCACGGTTCTGCCCCGGAGGTTTCCGCCGGAGGGTATCCAAACGTTTTGTCCGACCTGTACATGCTTGCCGGTTCCATGCTCTCAGAGGGGAACACAACCTTTGCTTCACAGGCGGATGCGCTTCGATCGGGAAGCTATGAAGTAAGATTAAGGGCGGCGGACGAGCTTGGCTTCCAGTTCCCTCACCTTTTCCCGGTTGACCTTTCGCCGGGGCTGCCTGACTTCACGGTCCTTTTCGGGGGCGACTGGCGGGAAAGGGACCTGGCGGTGAACGGGATGGTCGCAGACGCTTCGGCGAACGGGTGGGCGTGCAGGGTTCTGAGAAGGGCCGCGGGGGAAAGGGGCAGACCGCTTCCGGACGTACCCGCGGGAACCGTGACCTCATCCCCAGGTCAGCTTCTGTCAAACGCTTTCCAGGGCAGGACCGGGATCGAGAAGCTTCTGGTCATATGCGACCTCGCCGGCGACCAGCAGGATACCTGCCTTCAACTTGAAAAGCTCCGGAAGATAATGCCTCCCGGGCTTCACATCGTGGTGACCACAACGGATGAAAAAGTATTCCCCGGGGAGAACACACTGACCCTTCCCGGCGATCCCCTGCAGGCCAGGGACATTCCCCTGAGCAGAGAGACCCCCGGCTTCGGGAGCTGCTGCACAGGGCCCTCCTGGTACGGACCAAGGTGCAGGGCCGGAATTACGGACTCGTCGGTACCTGACCTTCTGAAGCTATCCTGGAAAACCCTCTTCAGAGAAGGGGCCTGGCTGAATACGGTTAACAGTTCCGTTGAGTCTGGTGCACGGGAGCGGGCTGAAAGCCTTCTTCGGCTGGGCCGCTGCCGGGAGGCCCTTGAAGCCTGTCCGAAGGATGATCTCGACCTGCAGGGGGAGATCCTCATCTCCC
>CAYLXG010000177.1:0-4799 GCA_964387445.1 uncultured bacterium | reverse complement strand
GTCGGTGGATTCCCAGTCATTGGTGAAAACTGCACCGTCGGCAGGCCGGATCGCTGCGCCGAAGCACTTGTCGTTGCCGGGGGACAATAGCGTGGTGTCGCAGAGAGTACCATCGGTGGAGTACCAGTAGACTGCGTCGTCGGTGTTGTTGGTGCCCAGCAAGTACACCTGGGAATAGGGAGAGCCCTCGGCCACCTGCAGCCCCATTGCCTTGCCCTGCGCCGGGAACGTGTTCTCAATTGTCAGGCTTACGGAGGATGCGGCCCAGGCAGTGCCGGCTGCCATAAGAACAGACGATGTCCAGATGTTCATTCCATACCTCTCAGAAGTAAAGCGAATAGAGTCCGTAACCAGACAGTTCCGGACCCTGGAATTCCTCCCGTGAGTGACCGGTACCCAGTGTTATCCCCGCTTCCAGTGCGCCGTTGGCGGATACGCTGTACTCGGAGGACGCGTCAAGCCTTGCGGATCCGTCCCCTGCATTGATCAGCGCTCCCGCAGTAGCGGTCAGCAGCGGGGTGACCTTCAGCGATAGGCCTGCGGCGGCATAGTCGCTCCCCTCGTGACAGGTGACGCCGCTTCCCCAGGGTTCCCGGGTTCCAGGGGAATTATGATGATACTCGGCGAATCCGTAAACGCTTCCTTCGAGGAAGCTTCTTTCGATCCCGGCGGAAAGGCTCCACCATGTCTCTCCTTCCCCCCGGCGGAACCAGGCGGATTCCGCCCAGACCGCCGATCCGCCCAGAGCGCGGCTCAGGCTCCAGCCTGCCATGGTCATTCCCCTGAAGTCGGCAAGTACACAGGTGACATCGGTACGGGCAAGATAGAACCTCCCCCTGCTCCAGAACGATACGGTATCGGCATTCTCGCTGAACAGGGCACCGGCCTCCGCTTCGGAGAGCGGTCCCGCTGCATATGTGAGCCGCAGGGCGTCCACACCCGTTCTGAAACGGTCATCGACTGTACCGTAGGCGAACGGGGCGATGATATCGGTTGGACTCACGATCTTCGAAACGCCCCAGTAAACCGCCTGCCGCCCCGCGGTGATCCTGAGCCTGCCGATGTTCCCCTGTGCATAGAGCCTGTCCAGGTCGTGAAGAAGTGTCATTCGGGTGTCCTGATCTATCTCCCCCGGCATCAGCACCGGGTCCATGTCAAAAAGCCTGAAGGGGGTCTGATTCACATCGGTCAGAGGCGGATCCCCCGCCGACGCGGTGAGTTCCCAGGCCGCTTCCAGCTTCACCGGTCCGCAGAGCTTCCTTCCGGTCAGCCTCAGGGACGAGCTGGCGTTCCAGTATCCGTCACCTCCGTAGACCGATTCCTGCAGAACGAAGGAGAAGGCGAACGCCCTGGCAGCTGCCAGCAGCAGGATAAGGTACCGTCTCACTTCCCGGATCCACCGCCGTCCAGGCGGCCGTCCTTTATAACCGCCAGCCTGTGGGCCCTTTCCATGACCACCTCGTCGTGGGTGCTGAAAAGAAAGGTCATTCCCGTCTCCTCATTCAGCCTCTTCATGGTGTCCAGGAGTGCACCGCCGGTGGCGGAATCCAGATTCGCCGTGGGTTCGTCGGCGATGATCAGGTCCGGTTCGGAGACCATGGCCCTGGCCACCGCCACCCTCTGCTGCTGTCCTCCCGAAAGCCTTGAGGGAAGCCTGTCCGCCATATCCGCCAGCTCGACTTCCTCCAGGACCCTCATGACCCTTTCGTGACGCTCCCGGGCACCCACCCCCTGAAGAAGCATGACGTATTCCACGTTCTCCTCCACGGTAAGGACCGGGAACAGGTTGTAAGCCTGAAAAACGAAACCTATGTGATCCCTTCTCCATGCCGCCAGTTCCCTGCCCGACATGGAGGATATCAGCCTGCCGGAAAGCTCCACTTCGCCTTCCGAGGGAGAATCCAGCCCGGCCACGAGGTTGAGGAAGGTGGTCTTCCCGGACCCTGAAGGCCCTATGATCGCGGTGAACTCCCCCCTCTCCAGGGTGAAGTCTATCCCCCTCACCGCTTCCACCGGCACGCCGCCGTCATGGTATGTCTTCCTGAGGTTCCTTGTGACTATTACGGGTTTCTCTTTCATCTCTTCTCCACTCCTACAGGCTTCGCCTTATGGCCTCAGACGGGTTGAGCCTGCCTGCGTGAATCCCCGGGTAGACACCTGCCAGGGTGGTGAAAACAAGTGTAACAACGGGATAGATCCAGATCCTTCCCGGTTCCAGCACAGGGTAAATGGGGCGGTTGAGGGCGAGACCGGTGAACTCCATCTCCCCGAAGCTCAATCCGGCTGCCCCGAAGTGCGACACAACGGCCCAGCCTATAAGAGACCCTATGACCACCGCTGCCAGCCCCAGCCAGAAGGCCTCCAGAAGGACCAGCCCGGAGATCACAGCGGTACGGGTTCCCAGGGCCTTCATGACCCCGAACTCGTACATCCTCTCGTAAACGGACATGAAGAGGGAATTCACGATCCCGAAGAGCACGAGGCCGAAAAGTATCGCCGCCATAACGGTCACGCTCACATCGACCATCTGAACCATGGAATGGATCTGGGGCTGGAGCACCGGCCAGATCTCGGCGGTATTGCCATGGACCCCGTACATTCTCCTGAAACGGTCTCCATTGTCCTCCGCTGCCCGGGGGTCGCCGAAGAGAACCGCTATCTCATGGTACTCCCCGTTCAGGGCCAGCATCTCCTCGGCGGCTTCCATGTTCACGAAAGCGGAGTAACGGTCGAGCTTCTCGGAATTGAAGCTGCAGATACCGGTTACGATGAAAAGCGACGAGGAGAAACCGCCGTCGGCGGCGGCAGCTGTCAGGACCGCGATATCACCCAGCTGGAGTTCCATGTCTTCCGCCAGCTTCTCTCCGATTATCAGTTCGGTGCTGTCGCCGGTGAAGTATCCCCCCTCCGTGATGGAGGCTGAAAGGGATGTAACGTCCGGATCGGTCGTATGGTCAACGCCTGTCAGGGTTATCGGCCTGAGTTCCATTGAAGATTCCATTGTGGCGGGGGCGATCAGTCTGCCGGTGAAACCCCTCACCATCGTGTCTTCCTCAAGCTTCTCCATCACACCGGCGGGATCGTTAACGGTCAGGGCTATCCTCCCGGTTTCCCTGAATCCGTCGCCGTGGATCTGAGCATGCCCCATCCAGGTCTCCGTTGCGGTGTCCACCATGAACTCTATCAAGCCTGCGAAAAGGGCATCGGTGAAAAGCAGGGAGGCGAGACCTATCCCTATCGCAGCGGAGGTGATCACCGTCCTTCGCCGGTTCTTCAGAATTGCCCGCCAGGAGATCACTATCATCCTTCGAAACATGTCACACCATCCTGAGGGATCTGGCCGGGTCGGTGCGGGATGCCTTCACCGCAGGCAGAAGGCTTACCAGCACAGCGGTGACCAGGATGCATGCGGCAGGCAGCCAGTAGCATTCGGGCGATACGGAGGCCACCATCTCACTGAACGTAAAGCCGCCGTAGTCCAGTGGCTGTTCCAGCACCATGCCGTTCCGTGAAAGGTAGATGAGCCCCAGAGTGGCCAGGATACCGCCTGCTGCGATGCTCACCAGTGCAAGCTGCACAGCTTCGGCTACTATAAGCGTAACTATCCTGCCGGGACCTGCTCCCAGGGCCTTCATAACACCGAACTCCCTCCTCCGCTCCAGGACCATCATGAGAATGGTATTCAGCACCCCCAGACCTGCCATGGCCAGAATGATCCCTATGGTGATCCTCAGGCTGGTCTCATCGGCCTTCATTCCATTGTAGAACTCCCTGGCGAACACCTGCCAGGGCTCCACGGAGACTTCCCTGCCGGAAATGGACCTCCTTACTTCCTCCACCGTTGCTTCAATGCGGTCCAGTGATCCGGTCATCACCGCTATTTCGTGAACCGCGTCATCCAGCCCGAAGAGGAGCTGGGCATCAGCAAGGGTGATATAGGCCGTGCTCCTGTCGAGTTCGGTGTTTCCGGTGGAGACTATTCCGCTTACTTCGTATCGTCGCCCGGCGCTGGCTCCGTCCACCGACTGGGACATGAGAACCAGGGAATCCCCAGGTGACGCATCCAGAAGCAGCGCCAGCTCCTGACCGAGAAGGATGGATCCCGGTGCGAAAAGCATTGAATCTGCGGCGGTGGTTCCCAGCATCTCCCCTGACACAAGGGTGCTGGAGAAACCGGTGGCCCTCTCCTCGAGTTCAGGGTCTATCCCTGTGACCATCACACCGGCTGAGTTTGAGAAAACCCCCGGTTCGCCTCCCTGATCCCTGGATGCCAGAAGGGCACCGGCATACACCCTGGGGGTCCAGTTCTCAACCGAAGGAACGCTGTTCAGCTCCCGGGCTATTCCCGCCAGGTCATCCATGTAGAGGTAGATGGAAGGATCGTCGAGATAACCCGGAGCATGAAGCTGGATCTGCCCCGTCCTGCTGTTGGTGAAGAAGAGGATCATGTTGTCGTACGATCCGTTCATCCAGCCGATCGCAACGCTGGAGAGAACGAAACCCCCGGTCATGGACAGAACGGTGAGGGCTGAGCGTCTTCTCTGGCGGAAGATGTTCCTCCAGGCCAGCTTGAGGGTGCTGCCCACTACATGCCCCCCCCGGACTGCAGGTTCGCCAGGGAGAAAACATCTTCGCTCACACCGGCGTCGAAAACTGCCTCCTCCCAGGTCACCGTCGTGCTGCCGTCCTCCTCTTCCCCGGGCTGTATCCGCATTACCGAGCGTATGGTCCTGCCTCCCATTTCCCGCACTTCGGAGAACCCAATCGTCTTGATCAGCCTGTCTCTGGCGTCATAGTAC
>CAYLXG010000176.1:0-4859 GCA_964387445.1 uncultured bacterium | reverse complement strand
CATCGGCGAAGGCGTCCGCAAACACGCGATAATGCCGCTCCAGGGTCGCTGTCGAATAGCAATAGAACGGCGTGCCGACCTGTCCCGCGAGCGTGTACTCACGGTTGCCGCCAGGGCCGGGATTTCCATACCAACACTTTGCCACATAGAGGGGCTTCCCCCCAGCGGAGCCTGCAGGATGTGCGTGGTGGAGGACCAGAGAACCGGAAGGCTGATACCATCCTGCTCGCAGCCGGTTACAGAGGGAATGAGCGTAAGGACCCATTCGGCAAAGGCGCTGGAGGCGCGGAGGACCATCGTTGAACTGCTCCTTGCCAACCACCCGGATGACTGCCTCTACTGCGTGCGCAACGGCACCTGCACCCTCGAGGAACTGGGCGTCAGGCAGCGCAGGTACGCCGGCGAGAGGTCGAGGTACGACCTGGACGTATCCAGCCCCTCCATAGTCCGCGACCCGGACAAGTGCATACTATGCGGAAAGTGCGTCAGGGTATGTGAAGAGGTCCAGGGTGTCAGCGCAATCGATTTCGTGGGAAGGGGAAGCAGATCCCACATAGGATGCGCCTTCGAAGAGGGCCTTAACGTCTCCAGCTGCATCAACTGCGGCCAGTGCATAATGGTCTGCCCGACAGGTGCACTCTCGGAGAAGAGCAGCACCGCCGAGGTGCTTTCGGCCATAAGGGACCCGGAGATCACCGTTGTTGCCCAGCACGCCCCTGCCATAAGCGTTAGCGGAGGAGTTCGGTATAAAAGCCGGCGTGGACATAGTGGACAGGATGAACGGGGCGATGAAGAGAATGGGCATCGACTACGTTTTCCCCACCTCCTTTTCCGCTGACCTTACCATAATGGAGGAAGCCGCGGAACTGGTGGACAGGGTGCGGAACGGCGGGAAGCTCCCCATGTTCACCAGCTGCTCCCCGGGCTGGATCAAGTTCATGGAGCAGTTCTACCCCGACTTCATGGAGAACGTTTCATCATGCAAGAGCCCCCAGCAGATGATGGGTGCCGTGGTTAAGCGGATATGGGCTAAGGAAAAGGGACTTGACCCGAAGAAGGTCTTCCATGTCTCCATCATGCCCTGCACCGCCAAGAAGTTCGAATGCGACCGCCCGGGAATGGGCGAGGGAGCCCTCAGGGACGTTGACGCGGTGCTGACCACCAGGGAGTTCGCAAAGATGATCCGGATGTTCGGCATAGACCTGTCCACCGTTCCGGGTGAACCCGCGGACGCTCCAATGGGTGAAAGAAGCTCCGCCGGGAAGATCTTCGGCGCCAGCGGCGGGGTTATGGAGGCTGCGGTGAGAACCGCTTATCATATGATCACCGGAAAGGATATCCCCCAGCTGGATGTCCGTGAGGTCAGGGGCTTCGAGGGCATCAAGGAGGCCACGGTGGAGATCGGAGGGCTCAGGCTCAGCGCTGCTGTGGCAAGCGGGCTGGGCAACGCCAGGAAGCTCCTGGACGCCATCAGGCGAGGGGAGAAGGAGTATCACTTCGTGGAGATAATGACCTGCCCCGGAGGCTGCATTGCCGGAGGAGGACAGCCCTTCTCCCAGGATCCGGAAGTGGTGCGGGCGAGGATGCAGGCCCTCTACTCCATAGACAAGGAATCCTCCCTGAGGGTTTCACACGGCAACAGGTCCGTGGCGAAGCTCTACGACGAACACCTGGGAGCTCCCGGAAGCCACAAAGCCCATGAACTCCTTCACACCGGATACACCGAAAGAAAGGTGATGAAGTAGCATGCCCCCGGTAAAGCTGGTGGAGACCATTCCCGACAAATGCAGGGTCTGCTACACCTGCGTAAGGGAATGCCCCGCCAAGGCAATACGCATCAAGGGCGGTCAGGCGGAGGTGATACCCGAAAGGTGCATCGGCTGCGCCAAGAAGGCAGTGGGTTCCACGCTGAAGGTGCTGGAGCTTCTGAGAAGCGGCGGCAGGGCGGCGGCCATCGTCGCCCCCAGCTTCCCTGCGGAATTCGTGGGAGTCTCCACCGGGAGGCTGGTGGGAACCATGCGGGCCATGGGCTTCGAGCTGGTCTGTCAGGTTGCCTTCGGAGCAGATGTGGTGGCCCACGCCTACAGGAGGCTGCTGAAGGAGAACCCCCACAGGAAATACATCGCGGTCTCCTGCCCGGCTGTGGTGAACTACGTCGAGAAGTACATGCCGGAAATGGTGGACAGCCTGGCTCCGATCGTGTCGCCTATGGTGGCCCAGGCCAGGATAGTGAAGAACCTCTACGGCGACGACGTGAAGAACGTGTTCATAGGACCATGCCTGGCAAAGAGGGGCGAGGCCGAGGATCACTCTGAGAGCGATGTCTACGCCTCTATAACCTTTGCCGAGTTCCGCAGCCTGGTGTCCATGATGGGCATCGATCCTGAAAAGGTGCAGGAGAGCGCCTTCAATCCCCCCACCCCTGGTCTGGGAGCGCTCTTTCCCATAAACAGGGGAATGCTTCAGGCGGCGGACATGAAGGAGGACCTTCTCTCCGGCGAGATAGTAACCGCCGACGGAAAGGACAATTTCATAGAGGCGCTGAGGGAGTTCCAGTCCGGCGACATGGAGGCCAGGCTCCTGGAGATACTCTGCTGCGAAGGTTGCATCATGGGTCCCGGCATGACCAGCAGGGCCCCCCTGTTCAGAAGACGGGCCAAGATCAGCCGCTACGTCAGGGAGAACCTGGGCGACGTGAACTTCAACAACTGGAACATCGTCATGGAACGGTGCCGGGAAATAGACCTCTCCAGGACCTACGATCCCAAGGACACAAGGCTGGAGACCCCCGGAGAGGTGGAGATAAGCAGGATAATGGAGAGGATGGGCAAGTTCACGCTGGAGGACGAGCTGAACTGCGGGGCCTGCGGTTACGAGACCTGCAGGGAACACGCCGTGGCCATCCACAAGGGGCTCGCCGAAAGCGAGATGTGCCTTCCCTACTCCATAGAGCAGCTCAAGAACACAGTGGAGGAACTGGCGGAGACCAACGACCAGCTCGCCGGTGCGAAGGTGGCCCTGAAGCACGCTGAGAAAATGGCGGGGATGGGTCAGCTGGCGGCGGGTATCGCCCACGAGGTGAACAATCCCCTGGGGGTGGTACTCATGTACGCCCATACCCTGATGGAAGAGAACCCGGACAATGCGGAGCTGGCTGAGGACCTGAAGACCATCGCCGTGCACGCCGACAGGTGCAAGAAGATAGTGGCCGGCCTGCTGGACTTCGCCAGACAGAACAAGGTGACAAGGACCCCTGTGGACGTTCCGGACCTGATGAGGAAGATCATAGATCCCATGAAGAGACCCGGAGGGATCCAGGTGGACTACATAGCGGAGGACATGGACCCGGTGGCGGAGCTCGACGAGGATCAGATAGCCCAGGTGATAACCAACCTGGTTTCCAATGCATACCAGGCCATGGGGGAGAAGGGAAGGCTCACCGTGAAGACCACAGGCGACGCCGAGAAGGTGGTCATAACCATAAGGGACACGGGAACCGGCATCTCCCCGGAGAACATCAAAAAGATCTTCGAACCGTTCTTCACAACAAAGGAGAAGGGCGAGGGAACCGGCCTCGGGCTTGCGGTGACCTACGGGATAGTCAAGATGCACAGAGGACAGATAACGGTGGAATCCAGCCACGACCCCGAAAAGGGCCCCACTGGGACCGCCTTTACGGTAACGCTCCCCAGGAGGGGGCCCGAGAACTAGAGGAGTAACCCATGACCGATAAAAAACAGGTGCTCATAGTGGACGACGATCCGGATTTCCTGGAGCAGATGGACATGATGTTCCAGGCCGGCGGCTACGGCACGAGAACCGCTTCCGGCAGGAAACAGGCGGAAGAGATAATGGAGGGATTCACTCCGGAGATCGCGGTGATCGACCTGATGATGGAGAACGACGACGACGGCTTCATCCTGGCCTACAGGCTGAAGCGCAAGTTCCCGGAATGCGCGGTGCTCATGGTGACCAACGTCACCGGGGAGACCGGCCTGGAATTCCCCAGGATAGACGACTCCGCTGGCTGGATAAGCGCCGATGCGGTCTTCTCGAAGCCGGTGAGGTTCGAGCAGCTCCAGGAACAGCTGCGAAAGATGGGAAAGGCGTAGAGCAATGGAGAACGAGAAACGGCTGAGACTCCTGATCGTTGACGACGAGGAGGGTATGCGGATGGGCGTCAGGCGCGCCCTGAGGAACCACCGCATCGAAATGGAGGATGGCACGAAGGTGGCCTTCGATGTGCTGGAAGCCTCCTCCGGGGAGGAAGCCGTTTCCCTCATGGAGCAGGAACCGCCTGACATCGTACTCCTGGACAACAAGATGGGCGGCATGTCAGGTATAGATGTCCTTGCCTGGATCAATGAAAAGGATCTTGACCTGATGGCCATAATGATCACGGCCTATGCCTCCATAGAAACAGCCATAACCGCCACCAAGCAGGGGGCCTACGACTTCCTGCCGAAACCCTTCACCCCTGCGGAGCTGAAGGTCTCCGTGCGCCAGGCTGCGGAACATCTGCTGGCACTGAGACAGACCAGGGCCCTTGAGGAGGAGAAGAGGCGTGTCCGGTTCCAGTTCATCAGTGTTCTGGCCCACGAGCTGAAAGCGCCTCTTGGGGCCATAGAGGGCTATCTCTATCTGCTCAGGGGCGGCACTGGAATGGACGACCCGAAGGTATACGAGCGTGTGGTGGAGAGGAGCCTGGTGAGGCTCTCCGGTATGCGCAAGCTCATTTACGACCTTCTCGATCTTACCCGTCTTGAGTCGGGACAGAAGAAACGGGAGCTCACCGAGGTCAGCGTTAACGAAGCCGCCATGACGGCCATCGAGACCATGACCCCCGACGCCGACGCCAG
>CAYLXG010000175.1:0-4883 GCA_964387445.1 uncultured bacterium | reverse complement strand
ACTGGCTGGAGGCTGACCTTTCGCTGTTCAGCCTTCCGGATACCGTTACCGTCCAGGTGACTGACATAGACGGACCGCTGAACGGCTCCTTCCTGGCCCGAGACACCCTGCTTCCCCTGGAGCTGGATCCGGACCTTCCCGACATGGTCTACCTGGAAGTGAACTTCGAACTCGTTTCCGATGAAGGGTAGCAGTTGCCCAGCCTGAAACCCGACCTGAAGAAGCAGTTCCAGCTGGAGCTTTTCAGACAGCACAGGAAACTGCTGACCGCCATTCATGACCTGAACTATCTCTTCTGGGAGTGCACCCTGAGGTGCAACCTGAACTGCGGTCACTGCGGAAGCGACTGTTTCTCCTCCTCCTCCGTTCCCGACATGCCGGCGGAGGATTTCCTCAGGGTGCTGGAATCCGTCAGGAAGAAAATGGATCCCGGCAAGATCACCGTTGCCATAACCGGCGGTGAACCCATAATGAGGAAAGACCTTGAGAGCGCAGGCGAGCGGATGGCTGGCATGGGCTATCCCTGGGGCATCGTGAGCAACGGCTGGGCGCTTGACCGGAGGAGGATGAACAGCCTGCTTGCCGCCGGTATGAAAAGCCTCACCGTGAGCCTCGACGGGCTGGAGGACTCCCATGAATGGCTTCGGGGAAAGAAGGGTTCATTCGCAAGGGCCGTTAACGCCCTTCAGTGCGCTGCGAACAGCGCCATCCCCATCTTCGACGCGGTCACATGCCTGACCAGGCGCAACCTGGACCAGCTCCACCTGGTGAGGGAGCTTCTCACAGGCATAGGGGTGAAGCGCTGGAGGCTCTTCAGCATCTTTCCCAAGGGCAGGGCTGCCGGAGTTGATGAGATGAAGCTCACAGGCGCTGAACTGAGAAGCGTCATGGAGTTCATAAGGGAGACCCGGGAAGCCGGGGTCATCCACGCGTCGTACAGCTGCGACGGCTTCCTGGGAAGCTACGAGAAAGATGTCCGTGACGACTTCATGTTCTGCCGGGCCGGCATCGGTGTGGCCTCGGTGCTCATCGACGGTTCCATATCCGCCTGCCCCAGCCTCCGGTCCGACTTCATCCAGGGAAACATTTACCGCGACGACTTTCTCGATGTCTGGGAGAACCGCTTCCAGGTGATGCGGGACCGCAGCTGGACCAGAACGGGTGTCTGCGCCGACTGCCGCTACTGGAAGTGGTGCCTGGGGAACGGGCTCCATCTCCGTGACGAAACCACCGGCGAGCTTCTCATGTGCCAGCTCAGGGATATGGAGAACGGGTAACGGTCAGCCAGCCCTGCCCAGTTCCCTGAGTATCTCCCCTGCAAGATCAGGGTAGAGGGCCTTCAGACACCCTTCGCACACCGAATGGGTCTTCTCCGCCGCCAGGAAGTCGGCCAGGTCTCCGGTTGCAGGGAGCCAGGTTTTTCCAGCCTTCACCGAACCGCAGCTGGAGCATACCTGAAGCGCCTGCCCTTCAGCGCCATGAATCGTTACCGCCCTGCGGAAAAGCTTCAGCAGTTCATCCCTGTGTATGCCCGACCTGAGATGGGTGCCCAGGTCCAGCACCAGCCCCCGGATCAGACCCGGCGACCCGTCCGGCAGCCTTCTAACAACCACGCCCCTGTCCATGTACCAGTGGTAATCGCCATGGGCTGAAAGTATCCTGTAGTCGATGCGGTACAGCTCCGAAGCTCCGGTGAGCACCTTCCTCATGGCATCCATGGTTCTCTCATGATCTTCAGGATGCAGCAGGTTCGTGAAGGCCTCGTATCCGCAGCCCAGGAAGTCCTGGTACCTGTAGCCCAGGTTCTCCACCTTGTGCCTGCTGAAGGAAACCCGGTTCTCCTTCACATCCCATGACCACCAGGGGAAGGGAGAACCCTCCACAAGAGCCATCATATCATGTTTTTCTGACATTTTTTCAGCCTCCCTTTTTCGAAACAATTGCCTGAAAGCCGTTCCCGGTCAATATGGCTTTTCCGTTTCCCGGACCTGCGGTCCGTTGTGCCGGGAAATCCATGTGGATATGTTCATGGTGAAGTACACTGAGACATATGGAGGCAACTCATGAATATCTGGAAGACACTGATCCTCACTCTGTTCCTCGCTTCAGCCGCCGTGGCGGCCTCCCATGAAGGGGCTTCATTCACCCGGGAGTTCCAGATCCCCCCCGTGGAGGAACTGGGCCCGGATGTAACGATCCAGGCCCCGGGGGTTCCCCTGGGCCCCCCGGACAACCCCCAGGTGGGCGATTCATGGGTATGGTGGCTCTGGACCTGGTACCCCATGCCCCCCCACTTCGAGCAGCATGTGTGCACCGTGCGCGGGGTAGGGGAGAAGGGGTATGTGGTGGTGAAGGACGCCGAGTGGCAGGTTTCCATCGACCAGGCCGACGTTGACTCGATCCTGGAGCACTGGGACAGCTCCAGCATCGGCCCCTACCCTGACCAGGGTATCTACGAGATAGACAGCCTCTCCTTCGGAACCCCGCCGGACGAGCTGGACGACGATCCCAGGATCTACCTCATGTGGTACGACTTCGAGGTGGCAGCCGACGGCTTCTTCTTCTACTTCGACCAGTATCCGGAGGGAACCTTCCCCGGCTATCACAGCAACGAGTGCGAGGTGCTCTACCTGAACACAATGAGCACCGGCGGCCCCTCTGGGGACTACATGCACGGCGTGATCGCCCACGAGTTCCAGCACATGATACACTGGAAGTACGACGAGAACGAGGCCTCATGGGTGGACGAGGGGATGGCGGAGCTGGCGATGTACTTCTTCGGCCACCCGGACAACATCTCTTCCTTCAACTCCAGTCCCGACAACGACCTGACCGTATGGGACGGGGAATGGGCCGACTACATACAGACCTACCTGTGGTCGCTGTACTTCTTCGAGCGCTACGGCGGCCATGAGGCGGTTTATGCCCTGGTTCACGAACCCGCCAACTCCATGGCGGGGTACGACGCTGTGCTGGACTCCTTCGGTTACCCGGAGGACACCGAAGATGTATTCGCCGACTGGGTCGTGGCGAACTTCCTGGACGACACCACCATAGAGGACGGCAGGTACGGCTATGCCCTGGAGGATCTTCCCCCTTTCAACACCTCCGGCAGCTACTCTTCCTACCCAGTTGAGGCGGAGAAGTCGGTGAGCCACTGGGCCGCGGACTACTACCGGTTCCAGGACTTCCCCTTCCAGGACCTGGAGATAGCCTTCGACGGCGCCGACGACAACACCTTCGCCGTTAGGGTCATGGCCCTGAGGAACTCCCAGCCCCCGGAGGTGCTGGAAATGACCGTCGAAGGAGCCGGCCAGAGCGGCACGGTTACGGTGGAGGACCTCACGGACCCCGGCGATCAGGTGATACTGGCGGTGGCTTCGGTCTCGTTCACCGGCAGTCCCCAGTACTCCTTCACCGCCGGGGATGCCATGGGAGTGTCAGGCGAGGAGGGATCCGTCCTTTCCATAAGACCGATGGAAAGCCCCGTATGGGGAACTGTTTCCTTCACCCTGGGCTGGCCCGGGGGAGAAACCCCCGTGGTGAAGGTATTTGACCTTCAGGGAAGGGTGGCGGGAACCGCCGCCGTAAGTGCATCGGGAACAGCACAGTGGGATTCCCGGGAAGCAGCCCCCGGGGTTTATTTCGCCAGGGCGGTGCATGAGTCCGGCGTCTCCACTGCAAGGATGGTGCTCCTGAAGTGATTAAGGTACACATAGCCGGCGGCCCCGCAACGGATACCCTGGAGAGGCTCGAAGAGCTCACCGGCGGTGTCTTTTCCCTTACAGCCGGTGAGATAAACCCGTCCACATCCTGCGACATTCTGGTGGCGGGTGTCGTATCGGGGGAACAGCTTGACATGTGCCGGGGCCTCAAAGCGGTGGTGGTGCCCTACGCGGGAGTTCCAGAATCCACCGCCGCTCTCCTTGAGGGCCGCCCCGGGATAATGCTCAGGAGCATACACCACAACGCCGTGGCCGCGGCGGAAATGGCGGTGACCCTGATGATGGCAGCTGCAAAGCTCATCATTCCCGCCCACATGGCCCTCAGGAACGGCGACTGGTCGCCCAGGTACACGCCCTCAGGCCTGATCATCGAAGACAGCAGGGTAACCGTGCTGGGCCGTGGGTCCATTGGAGGCAGGGTGGAGCGGATATGCTCCTCGATGGGGGCCTCGGTCAGAACCGTGGGCAGAACCCCGGGGAACGGCACCTTCACCGCCGGCGATCTGCCCGGCATCCTTCCGGAGACCGACATACTGGTGGTATGCGTGCCCCTCACCGATGAGACCAGGGGCATGATAGGCGAAAAGGAGCTTGCCCTCATGCCCCGGGGTTCGGTGCTGGTGAACGTTGCCAGGGGGCCGGTGCATCGAGACGCGGCTGTTCACGAAGCTCGTGCTCGAGTACTTGAGCGATGAACAGTACGGCACGTTGCAGCAGATTCTCATGCAGAACCCGGACGCTGGGCCGGTGATTCCTGGCTCAGGCGGCGTGCGAAAACTCAGGTGGGCCGCTCCGGGGCGTGGCAAGCGTGGCGGGTATAGGGTCATCTACTACGCGAAGAAAGCCAACGGCGTGATCTGGCTGTTGACGATGTACCCGAAGAACGTGGCGGAGAACATTCCGACAACCTTAATTAGGCGAATTCGGCAGGAAGTGGAAGATGGCTAAAGCTAAGCGAAATATTGGACAGGAAATCCTGGACGGTTTGCGTGAACTCAAGAGCGGCGAGCACGGTCGCGTCATCAACGTCCCCGACGTCGCAAGTATCCGAACCAGGTCCGGCTTGTCACAGGCGCGTTTCGCGGTACTCCGCGGGGTGCTCGCCGACAGGCAGTTCGACTACACTGCAGGGCAGAGGGCAACGAAGGCAGGTCTGGA
>CAYLXG010000174.1:0-4894 GCA_964387445.1 uncultured bacterium | reverse complement strand
GGTGGGCTGGGTTCCCGGCTCGCCGATGGACTGGGCGGCAATGGCGCCTACTGCTTCGCCCCTGGTGACCATCCTGTTCCTGCTGAGGTCCCAGCCGTAGCATTTGGCGCAGAGCCCCTGCTCGGCTTCGCAGGTAAGGACCGAACGGATCCTCACCGATTCGATGGACCTGGAGTCGATGTAGGAAGCCAGCTTAGGCGTTATCTCCTGACCGGCCTCGCAGATGATCTCGTCGGTCACCGGGTCGAAGACGTCCTCCGCAGTCACCCTGCCCACGATCCTCTCGCTGAGCTTCTCAATGACCTTCTCGCCCTCCTTGAGGGCGGTTATGTCCCGGCCCCTTATGGTGCCGCAGTCGTTCATGGTGATCACGACGTCCTGGCATACATCCACCAGCCTTCGGGTGAGGTATCCCGCGTCGGCGGTCTTCAGAGCAGTGTCCGCAAGACCCTTCCTGGAGCCGTGGGTGGAGATGGAGTACTCGATCACCGAGAGGCCCTCTTTCAGGGAACTGATGATGGGGGTCTCTATGGTTTCGCCGATCTCTCCGGAAAGCTTCTTCTTGGGCTTGGCCATCAGGCCTCGCATGCCCGCCAGCTGCCTGACCTGGTCAACGCTGCCCCTGGCGCCGGAATTGGCCATGAGGAAAATGGGGTTGAAACCGTGGTTGTCGTGGCTGAGCCTTTCCATCATGGAATTCTTCACGTCCTCGGTGGACTGGGACCAGATGTCGATGATCCTGTTGTACCTGTCGCTCTCGGTCATCTCGCCCTTGCGGGCGGCGAACTCCACTTCGGCCACCTGGCTGGTGCTCTCGTGGATGATCTTCTTCTTCTCGTCGGGGACGATCATGTCGTCCATGCCGACGGTGAGGCCGCTGAGGGTGCTGTACTTGAATCCAAGGTCCTTCAGGTTGTCCAGGAACACCGCGGTCTTCACCGCTCCCAGCTCGTTGAAGCACCGGGAGACCATCCTGTTGAGACCCTTCTTGCCGAATACCCTTTCATGGGACTCGGTGAGGCCGTTGGCCACTATGTAGCCCATGCCCTCCGGCACTATTGAATTGAAGATCACCTGCCCGGGGGTGGTGTAGTCCTTCCAGTACTTGGGCTGCCTCCTGTCCCCCTTGGAGTTGATCTCAACTATCCTGTTTATTCCCTTGATCTTGATACGGGAATGGAGATTGACCTTCCCTGCGTCAAGGGCTCCTATCACCTCTTCAGCGGAGGTGAAGATCATGCCCTCTCCCTTGTCCCCGGCCAGGGGCTTGGTGATGTAGTAGGCGCCGATGACCATGTCGTGGCTGGGGGAGGCGACCGGCTCTCCACTGGAGGGCTTGAGGATGTTCCGGCTGCCGAGCATCAGTACCCGGGCCTCTATCTGGGCCTCGGCGGAGAGGGGAAGGTGAACCGCCATCTGGTCGCCGTCGAAGTCGGCGTTGAAGGCGGCGCAGGCCAGGGGGTGAAGCCTGATGGCCAGACCCTCCACCAGCACCGGTTCGAAGGCCTGGATGCCCAGCCTGTGCAGGGTAGGCGCCCTGTTGAGCATCACGGGATGGTTGGCGATCACCTCTTCCAGTATCGCCCAGACCATTTCTTCCCGCTCCTCCACCTGCTTCTGTGCCATCTTCACCTTGTCGCCGGTGATCCGGGCCAGCCTTGCCACGACGAAGGGCTTGAACAGCTCCAGGGCCATTTCCTTCGGAAGACCGCACTGGTGCATCCTGAGTTCCGGACCCACCACGATCACCGAACGGCCTGAGTAGTCCACCCTCTTGCCCAGGAGGTTCTGGCGGAACCTTCCGCGCTTGCCCTTCAGCAGGTCCGAAAGGCTTCTCAGGGGACGCATTCCCGCGCCCTTGACAGGCTTCCGCCTGCTGCCGTTGTCCAGAACGGCGTCAACCGCCTCCTGAAGCATCCTCTTCTCGTTCCTGAGGATCACGTCGGGGGCCTGGAGGTCAAGGAGCCTCAGCAGCCTGTTGTTCCTGTTGATGACCCTTCTGTAGAGGTCGTTCAGATCGCTTGACGCGAACCTTCCGCCCTCAAGGGGCACCAGGGGTCTCAGGTCCGGGGGAAGCACGGGAAGGACCCTGAGTATCATCCACTCGGGCTTGTTCTCGTTCTTGGAGTTCTCGAAGGCCACCACTTCCTTGAGCCTTTTCAGGTTCTTCTGGCGTCTGCTCTGGGTGGTCTCGTTGGCTATGCTGGTCCTAAGCGTGGCGGCCAGCTCGTCGAGGTCTATCTTCTCCAGGAGCTTTGATATGGCCTCGGCTCCCATGCCTACGGTGAAGGCGTCCTCACCGTAGGTTTCCCTGGCGGCGTAATAATCCTCGTCGTCCAGGACCTTGCCGGGCTTCAGGGAAGGGTGTTCGCTGGTTATCACGATGTAGGACTCGTAGTAGAGCACCCTCTCCAGGTTCAGGTTGGTGATGTCCAGCAGCTTGTTGATCTTGCGGCTCTTGAAGTACCAGATGTGGGAGACCGGTACCGCAAGCTCTATGTGTCCCATGCGGCTTCTGCGCACCCTGGAATGGGTTACCTCGACCCCGCATCGATCGCACTTGACGCCCCTGTAACGGGGCTTCTTGTACCTTCCGCAGCTGCACTCCCAGTCCTTCACCGGGCCGAAGATCTTCTCGCAGAAAAGACCGTCGGGTTCCGGCTTGTAGCTTCTGTAGTTTATCGTCTCTGCCTTGGTTACCTCGCCGTAGGACCATTCCTTGATGGTTTCCGGGGAGGCGAGGCTTATCCTTATTCCTGAGAAGTCGGCAGGAAAGGTGTTGGCATCCCTAAGGGAATGAGAATCAAGCATTGTCGCCCTCCCTCTCATCGGCCATTTCCAGCTCTACGTCGAGGGCAAGGCTTCGCATCTCGCTCAGCAGCACGTTGAATGCCTCAGGGGTTCCCCGGGTATCAACGTTCCTGCCATGCACGATCGCCTTGTATGCCTCTGTTCTTCCGTCTACGTCGTCGCTCTTTATTGTAAGCATCTCCTGCAGGCAGTGGGAGGCTCCATAGGCCTCCAGGGCCCATACCTCCATCTCTCCAAGCCTCTGCCCGCCGTTCTGTGCCTTTCCGCCCAGGGGCTGCTGAGTGACCATTGCGTAAGGTCCGGTGGACCTGGCGTGGATCTTGTCCTCCACCTGGTGGGCAAGCTTGAGCATGTACATCCTGCCCACGGTGACCCTCTGATCGAAGGGTTCTCCGGTCCTGCCGTCGTAGAGAACGGTCTTCCCGTCCCTGGCGTGTCCGGCTTCCTCCAGGAGATCGCCTATCTTCTCGTTCCCGATGCTGTCGAACACCGGTGTAACGGCGTTGATGCCCAGATCCGCCGCCGCCATCCCCAGGTTGGTCTCCATTATCTGGCCCACGTTCATTCGGCTGGGAACGCCCAGGGGGTTCAGACAGATGTCAACCGGCGTGCCGTCGGGGAGGTAAGGCATGTCCTCTTCGGGAACTATGATGCTCACCACTCCCTTGTTGCCGTGCCTTCCGGCGATCTTGTCGCCGATCCTGAGCTTGCGGCGCTTGGCCACGTACACCTTCACGAGCTTGATGACCCCGGGCTTCAGTTCGTCTCCCCGGTGGAGTCTGTCCTCCTGGTCCTGACAGTAATCGTTGATCTCCTTCAGCTTGTTCTCGGCGCTCCGGAGAATCCTTCTGGCCCTGTCGTCCACCACCAGGTCCTCCACGATCTGGCGGTTGAAGTCCAGGTCGGTGAAATCCACCTTCTTAAGGAAGGCGGATGTGATCTTCCTTCCCTCGGGAATGAGCTGTTCGCCTGTGAGGCCGTCCACGAAGGCGGCGGCCTTCTGGCCGTTGAGCACCTTCCTGAGCATCTCGTCCCGCTGGGCGAAGAGCCTCTTTTCGGCCTCTTCCCGCTCCTCCCTCAGGGCGTCGACCCTGGACTCTATCTCACGCCTGCCCCGTTCGGTGTCGTCCTTTCGGGAGTAGACCTTCACGTCCACAACGATCCCGGACATGCCCACGGGGGCCTTCAGGGAAGTATCCTTCACATCGCTGGCCCTCTTGCCGAAGATGGCCCTGATGAGCCTTTCCTCAGGCGAGAGGTCCTGTTCGCCCTTGGGGCTCACCTTGCCTACCAGTATGTCCCCGGCGCGTATCCTGGAGCCGATGCGGACTATTCCGGTCTCGTCCAGGTTCCGCATGGCCTCCCGCTTCTCGGTGGAATTGGGAAGGTCCCTTGTGAGTTCCTCGGGGCCGAGCTTGGTCTCACGGAACTGGGTTTCGAACTCCACGATGTGCACGGAGGTCATTGTATCGTCCTTGACCACCCTCTCGCTCACAACGATGGCGTCCTCGAAGTTGTAGCCGTTCCAGGGGCAGAACGCCACCAGGGTGTTCACCCCGAGGGCAAGCCTGCCGTTCTTCGTTGCCATGCCGTCTGCCAGGATGTCGCCGGCCTCCACCGCGTCGCCCACTGCAACGATCGGCTTCTGGTTCACGCAGGTGTCCTGGTTGGAACGCTCGAACTTCCTCAGGTCGTAAACGTCCTCCCTGTCGAAGTCGTATTCGTCACCGTCGGCCTTTACCACGATCCTGCCGGCATCCACATGGGTTACCTCCCCGCCCCTGCGGGCAAGGACCAGGGCTCCGCTGTCCCTGGCGGCCACCTCTTCCATGCCGGTGCCCACCACGGGGTCCTCGGTATAGAGAAGGGGAACGGCCTGACGCTGCATGTTGGACCCCATAAGGGCCCTGTTGGCGTCGTCGTGCTCCAGGAAGGGGATGAGCGCCGCGGAAAGACCCACCAGCTGCATGGGGCTCACGTCGATGTATTCCACCTCTTCCGGGGCGACCATGGGGAAACTGCCGGCTTTACGTGCCCTCACAAGGGGGCCGACGAGCCTGTTGTTCCCGTCCACCGGTGAATC
>CAYLXG010000173.1:0-4971 GCA_964387445.1 uncultured bacterium | reverse complement strand
AGGATATTCATGTTGAGGGCATGCAGCGGATACAACGCCGCAGCAAAGCACAGCAGCTGCAGGTACTCTACTGACGGCAGCCACTTCTCCCCGATGAGTGTCACTATCATCGGCCTGGCCATGGCAGCCATCCCCAGCATCATGAAAAAGGTGATGAACATCTCAGGAGGGGTGTTTTCGTAGACAATGCGGTTGATCTTGGTTGCCGACTCGTAGAGCCTGGCGCCCATTGCCTGCGTTGTCCGCAGCGAGGCCTGGAGGTTGGCCATTATCAGAGCCGCCCCGACGCCTTTTCCCGACACATCGCCGATGGAAAGCACTACCCTTCCGTCCTCGAGCCTTATCACGTCGTAGTAGTCGCCTGCCACGTCGAGGCAGAACTTGATCAGCGGAGCTATCTCCAGCCCGGGCACCTTAGGTATCCTCTGCGGGAGCAGACCCTCCTGTATGGACCTGGCCACCCTGAGCTGCTCCTCCAGCTTCTCCTTCTGGAGCTTCTCGCCCAGAAGCTCGAGGTTCTCGGCAACAAGGGCGGTCTGGGCGCTGAAGCTCTGCAGCAGCTCCAGCTCCTCCGAGGTGAAGTCCTCCCCGTTGGTCTTGGTGCTTATCACCAGGAAGCCCATCAGGCCCGAGGTGGTAACAAGGGGCAGCAGGATGGCGCTCTTCCTCCGTATGAACCAGTCCCTCTGCTCAGGGGAGAGGAATATCTTCCCGCTGGCAATCATCTCATCGAACAGCAGAGGATTGTCCTTTGCTTCAAGCCTTTTCAGGAACTCATCGCCTGGAATGAACGGGGTGGGTTCGGTGAGGTCGCCGCTGAAGAAGCCCTTGCCGTCCACACGGATCACCGGGTAGATCCTCTCTGCGGAAAGGCCGTCGGCGAGCTTCATCTCAAGCTCCTTCCAGAACCCTTCCCCCTCGGCCCTGACCATGCTGGATGCCAGGAAGTCCTTCATCAGGCGGCGGAGCTTCACCCTCTCCGGGTAGAAGTAGCCCTCTATCCTGTGCCGTATCTTCTTCTGGGCCCACATGAAAACCATTGCCAGAACGATGCCGGTGACCAGAATGGCGTTCTGGGAATAGAGCCCTACCCGTGAGAGCACAAGCTCAACGAATACCCACAGCACAGCGGCGAACACCACCAGCAGGGAGAAGTTCACGGCAAGGAACCGGGTTCCCCTCTTCAGCCGCCCCTCGAGATGCAGCAGCCTGTACTTCCCGATGGCGAAGCCCAGTGTTATGGGCACACCCAGCATCAGCAGGAAGATGAAGTTCGTAATGAGAATGCGGCTTACCACAGGCAGGGTCAGATACCACTCCCCGAAGAGAACAAAGGTCCAGAAGAACAGCGTGTACACCACAAGCCCAGGAGCGGAGCCCAGCATCACCAGCCTGGTCTGCCTCTTCTCGATCTTCACCGTGGTCATCCTGTGGCTGCGTATCAGCAGGGCGTAGCCCAGGCCTATCATCAGTGTACGCACTATGAGCCCGGGCATGATGGTATCGATGCCCCCGGAAACGTTGGAATAGATCAGAAGCGCCGCGGGAATGAAGATCAGCAGGTTGAACAGCAGCCTGTGCCTGGCGTAGGCTGGGCTGCGGCGGGGGAAGAGCAGCTGCAGCTTCAGCCACAGAGCCGGGCTGAAGGCCGCCAGGGAGGCTGCTCCCAAAAGGAGCCACATGGGTACGTTGAACCCCGCATACACATCTGAGATCGTACCGAATGAGACCGTCATCTCCCCGGCCAGGGTGTAGCAGAACAGCGACAGAGTGAGCACCGCGGATGAATGCGGTCTGCGCAGGTAGGCCCATACTCCCACGGTTATCAGCCCTATCACTATCAGGGTCCTGAGGATCACCACCGTCCACGTCTGCACCTGCAGCGCAGGGGGAATGGTGTGGGTGGCTATGGTCGTAACGAAAACAGAATCATCATGGAGGAACTCTATCTCAAACATCTTCCCCCGGGGCGTATCGGTGCCGAACAGGCTGAAGTAGTTGTCCTGACTGGCCATGAGCCCGCCCACCGTGAGCAGGGAATCGCCCCGAACCGGGTAGGGGGGGGTAACGAAGTCGTCCATGTTCACTTCGTTGAACTGGGCATGGCCGGTGGAATCGTTGAACACGAACAGGCTCCACATGTCGCTCATGTTGGAGAAATTTATGACCTTGGTGAAGTCACGGGCCATGTACACGGTGCAGAACAGCACGGTGAACAAAGTTCCCGCCACCATAAGGGAAGAAGCGAGCTTCCTGTTCATACCACCTCCATAGTGGTGATATACAACAGACACACCCGCCATGCAATCAGAATAATGAGAAAAGGAACCAGACAGCAACGAGCATGAACAATGGAGCGAATGAAGTATAGTAAACAGGATCAACGCGTTGCGAAGAACATGCAATATCGCCCAGGAAAAACCGTCAACCAAACCGAAGGGAGGTGAACGATGGGAAGGGACGAACTGAACAGCTATGTGGCAACCAACCACAACAGCCTTGTGGCCTTCGTGAAGAGGAAGCTCGCTGAAACGGCCCACCGCGACAGCGAGGACATAGTCCAGGACGTAATGGTAAGCATCCTCGACGGCCCCGGCATAGCCGAGCCCATCGTAAGCCTCTCCGCCTATGTCTTCCGGGCCCTCAGGAACCGGATCATCGACGAGTACCGCAAGCCGCGGAAGGCGGTGCTCTCAATGGACGAGGAGAGGGAAGGGGAACTCACCCTGGCAGAGACCATCACCGACGGCAGATACCAGCCGGAGAACGACCTGAAGAGAGCAGCGGCCGCCGGGGAGATCATGGAGGCCATCAACTCCCTTCCGAAGGAGCAGAGGGAGGTGATCATCGCCACGGAGTTCAACGACATTCCAATAAAGACCCTGGCGAAGAGAACGAAAACCCCCCAGGGCACCCTTCTGGCACGGAAGCACCGGGGCATCAGAGCAATAAGGAAGAAGTACGCACACCTCAGGGAGGAATACCATGGGAACGGATAGAATGGAACTCACGGAAACAAGGAGCTGCCCAGCGGCAAAGGTTGCAAAGGTGGCGGGCCTTGTGGTGCTGGGCATAATAGCAGCCGCGGCCCTGGCAATAGTCTTCGGGCTCGCCGTTCAGTGGCTCTGGAACCAGCTCATGCCGCCGATCTTCGGCCTGCCCGAGGTAAGCTACTGGCAGGCAGTGGGCCTGGTGATACTTGCCCATATACTCTTCGGACACCACAACCACTCCCACGACGGCCCGAAGAAAAGCAGAAGGGCCAGCATCTGCGGCGGCAAAGCGGCCACCACGAATAAAGAAGAGAACGAGACCTTCATTAAGGACTGGGACTCCTTCAGGGAGTTCTGGAAGGATCACGGCCGTGAAGCCTTCACCAGCTGGCTCCACGGCAGGGAAGAGACCGAATAGACAGGACCGGATCCCGGGCGCCGGAACCCCGGTGCCCGGGAGCACAAAGAAGAAAAGAAGAAGAATGAGCACAAGAAAAGACAGAGTCTGTCCCGTAGCACTCCACCGGAGCCTCAATAACCCTATCAGGAAGCTTATCCACAACCCGAAGAAGATCCTGAGCAGATACATCAAGGAAGGGGACATCGCTGTAGATATAGGCTGCGGCCCCGGCTTCTTCACCATCCCCATGGCGGAACTCACCGGAAGAACGGGTAAGACCATTGCAGCCGACCTCCAGCAGGGCATGCTGGACATCATAAAGAAGAAGATAAAGGGCAAACCCATCGAGAAGAGCATCATCCTCCACAGAACCACCGAGACCAGTCTCAACCTTGCAATCAAGGCCGATTTTGCCCTCCTTTTCTACATGGTGCACGAAGTTCCCAACCGGGAAGAGCTCTTCAGTCAGGTGAGAACAACGATGAAGCCAACGGGAAAGGTCCTCGTGATTGAACCCCCGGTTCATGTAACGAAGAAAGACTTCGAGGAAACGAAGCAGGCAGCCAGAAAAGCCGGTTTCAGGGTGGAGGAGGGGCCGAAGCTGTTCCTGGACAGAACCGCGGTGCTCAGGCCCTCAGAATAGAAGAAGCGCGACAGCGAAGGCCGGTGTTATGCTGCTCTGCGTAACGCCGTCTTTACATAAGCGTTGTTCTTTCTTATGAGATGACATCTCAATCTCAAGTTGATACATTCTTACTGGTAAGACGATTGGCTTGAAATGATTGGAATGCAAATGAACACGGTAGCAACAACAAAGATGTCATCGAAGGGGCAAATCGTAATTCCTGAGGAGATCCGGAATGCCCTTCATCTGAAGGCCGGAACGAAATTCGTCGTTATTGGCGAGGGAGATGTCGTTGTTCTAAAAACAATAACTCCTCCTTCCTCTTCCGAGTTCAAAGAGATGATTCTGAGAGCTCGAGAAGCCGCATACGAAGCAGGAATGACTCCTGAAGATGTTGAGAAGGCAATAAGTGAAGTACGTTCGGAAAAAACGAATCGTAGTTGACACAAATGTTCTGATCTCCGCTGTATTCTTCAAGGGCAAACCGGACATTATCCTGGAAGCATGGAGAGCCGGTACTCTTGAGATAATCCTTTCAGAAGAGATCTTGCATGAGTATTCCGAAGTACTGAAAAGGCTTTCCACGAAGTACCCCTCGATTGAGACATCCGGGATATTGTCTGCGTTCGCATCGGGTTGCCGGATTGTAGAACCTGAAGTTCTCGGTAAGCAGATATGCGATGATCCTGACGATGATAAGTTTCTCGCTGCTGCAATTGGCGGAGAGGCCGAAATAGTAGTTTCAGGTGACAAGCACTTACTTGATGTCAGCGGATATTCCGGTATAGAGATATTGAGACCTGCTGAGTTCATAGATCAATATTTGAGTGAACAATCGAGCAGCAGAACTGCGTCAGGGAGAGAGAATCGAGTCTTCGCAGCCTTCTGATTCAGATTATTGTCACTAGGAAAATGGCAAGCCTTGCGTTCGTATGTATTCATATGTATTCTAT
>CAYLXG010000172.1:0-5018 GCA_964387445.1 uncultured bacterium | reverse complement strand
TTCATAAACAAGATGGACCGTTCCGGCGCCGACTTTTACGGGGTTCTCAGGGAGCTTCACAGCAGGCTGAACGCCAATGCCATACCCATTACCATTCCCATCCTGGGACCCGACCGGGAGTTCATCGGGATAATCGACCTTGTGGACAACTGCGCCGTTTTCTACGACGAGTCCTCCGGGGGCATGAAGTTCGAGGAGAGGCCCATCCCCGCCGACATGGAGACCATAGCCGCCAAGCAGAGGCTCATCCTCATCGAGAAGGTAAGCGAGGTCAACGAGAGCCTCCTTGAGAAGTACTGCGCAGATGAACCCGTGGAGCGGGAGGAGCTTTCCCTGGCCATAAGGAAGGCCACCCACAAGGGTCTGGTCTGCCCGGTGCTCTGCGGCAGCGCCTACAGGAACAAGGGGGTTCAGAGGCTTCTGGACGCCGTGGTGGCTTACCTCCCCTCCCCTGTGGACCTTCCCCCTATCAGCGGAAAGAGCAAGACCGGAAAGCTGGAGGAGAGGGAACCGGGGAACGACGGCCCCCTGGCCGCCCTGGCCTTCAAGGTGGTCACCGACAGGCACACAGGCAAGCTCATCTATACAAGGGTGTATTCAGGGGTTCTGGAAGCCGGCACCCATGTACTGAACTCGGTTACGGGGAAGAAGGAGCGGGTGGGCCGCATACTCCGAATGCACGCCAACCGCAGGGAAGCGGTGGACAGGCTGAACACCGGTGAGATAGGTGCCCTGATAGGCCTTTCGGACACCATCACCGGCGACACCCTCTGCTCCCCCGACGAACCTATTGTGCTGGAGGCCATAGAGTTCCCGGCCCCGGTGCTGAGCATAGCCGTAAAGCCCCTCAAGCGTCAGGACAGGGACAGGCTCACCGAGGCCCTGGCCAAGCTGGCGGAGGAGGACCCCACCTTCACCGTGGAGACCAACGAGGAGACAGGCGACACGGTGATCTCCGGAATGGGGGAACTCCATCTGGAGATCATCGTCGACAGGATAAAGCGTGAGTTCAGCGTGGAGGTGGAGGAGAAGGAGCCCCAGGTCGCCTACAGGGAGACCATCGAAGGCTCCGTGGACTGGAACGAGAAGTACAAGAAGCAGACCGGAGGCAAGGGTCAGTACGCCCATGTGGTGTTCACCCTGGAACCCCTCCCCGCAGGCAGCGGCTTCGAGTTCAGGAACGAGGTCAAGGGGGGCAACATCCCCAAAGAATACATACCGGCGGTGGAGAAGGGCATCATAGACTCCATGAAGGAAGGGGTATACTGCGGCTTCCCGGTGGTGGACGTTAAGGTTACCCTCACCGACGGCTCCAGCCATGCGGTGGACTCGTCGGAAATGGCCTTCAGGGCATGCGCTAAAATGGCCTTCAGAAAGGCCTTCATGAAGTGCGGACCCTCCCTGCTGGAGCCGGTGATGGCGGTTACGGTGATAAGTCCGGAGGACTACTCCGGAGCCGTTTCCGGCAGCATCTACGAAAGGCGGGGCACCATAATGGCCATGAACGACAGGTCAGGGGCCAAGGAGTTCAAGGCAAGGGTTCCCCTCTCCAGGATGTTCGGCTACGCCACCGACCTGAGGAACGCCACCCAGGGCAGGGCCTCCTTCTCCATGCAGTTCGAGCACTACGAAGCGGTTCCCGATTCCATTGCCGAAGAGGTGGTGAAGGAGAGGAAGAGGGGATGAAACCCCTTCTGACCGAAGCTGCGGCGGTGGGCGCAGGAGGCTTCGCCGGGGCGGTGGTTCGTCACCTGGTCATGGGTCTCACCGGATCCACCATTGGAATAATCACTGTGAACGTGGCCGGATGTCTGGTCCTCGGGCTGCTCTCCCAGGAATCGAAATTCGCTCTTTTCGCCGCCACCGGCTTCCTGGGCGCCCTCACCACCTTCAGTGCCCTGAGCGGCCACGCGGTGAAGCTGTGGACCTCGGGGGAAGGGGTCACCGCGGCCCTCTTCGTTCTTATGAACCTGTTCGCAGGGCTGGCGGCATTCATAGCCGGTCTCTACATAAGGGGTCAGGTGGCGGCGTAAACCGTATGCCTCCCCTTCCGGGACCTGGCCAGTTTTCCCGCACTCTCCAGCCGCCTGAGGGCGTTCTTTACCCGGAGGTCGCCGTGGCGGCGGTACCTGCCCAGTATCTTCCCCTCGGTCCGTGGGGTCCCGCAGTAATCCAGTATCTCTCCGTAGAGGAACCCGGCCCCCTCGGGGAGCCTGCTGCTCGGTATGATCCAGGTGATTCCCGGGTTCACCGGGTCCGTCTCCAGGGAGAGCTCCTCCTGAAAGAACGATAGCAGCTTCCGCAGGGCGGTGCGTATCCTGCCCCCGCTGCCGCCGGAACCCCAGCCGTGTATCACCTGGAACCGGGAGAGGTCTCCCCTGCCAACCTGTGAATTGTAGTGGGTTACGAAAAGGTCAAGCGCTTCGGGAACCGTGTATCCGTGCAGGTCCAGACTCAAAGGGCATCCTTTCTGGAGTTCAGCCGATGATGACCCTGTATGTCTTCACAACTGGCCGGAGCATCTTCATGAAGCTTTCCAGGGCTTCTCTGTCATGAATGGTCCACTGACAGCCCCATGAGCGGCGCATGAGGCTGGCAAGTCCGTCAAGCCAGGCCTCCTGCAGTTGACAGTGGGGAGTGCAGTTGTCCGGGCCCATGTTGTGCCCCGGCACATGAACTATCACCGCTCCCCCTGTCAGATCGATCATGAAGGAATGGGTGTTTTCAGGATCCAGTCCCCCGGGGAGGCCCGCGGTCTCCAGGGAAACCCTCTGACCTGTCTCCGGTATCTCGACCCTGCCTTTAATAGAGAGCTCCTTCGGAGGTTCCACGTCTCAATCGTGCGGTGAGTTATCCAGCAGGACCTTTATCCCGCCGAAGGTGCAAGAGCGCAGGACCGAGGGGGACATGTCCAGGACCAGCTCGGGAACGTACACCCCTTCCCTGGTGGTCATGGCGAATCCGGAATAGTCATCGTCGTCCTGGAGTATCTGAAATCCATAGTTGGGGTATGAACCGTCGAGGATGTCCTGCACCCATTCCGTCACATCGATCTCCCACCACTGCCCGATCTCCCAAGGAGCGTCTATCGGGCGGCTGTCGGTTTCACCCGGCCTGCTGTTCCAGGTTACGGAAAGTTCATCCCAGCCGGTATCATTCCTGGATATGAGGATCCCGTCCGCCGGGAACTCCCCATACGCACTGAGAACAAAGAGCCTGAGGACGGCGCTGTTCACCGTTTCTCCGGAGTATGGGGTCAGATCGAACCTGATCAGGGCATTCCTCCGGTACTGGGAGAAAAAGCCGACCTGAAAACTCTGGGCGGAACCATAGCATGAATCCGGCTGGAACTGCCAGACATCCGCGTCGTCGGTGGGATAAAGGGTTGCAGGATCAGCAAGGGAAACGGCTGCGGACAGCAGGCAGAAGAGAAGGATCATCCGCTCTGCTCCAGGTAGCCCTTCAGCTTCTCCATGGCCCTTCCCCTGTGGGAAACGCTGTGCTTCTCACCTGCCTCTGCCTCCGCGAAGGTCTTCTTCAGCTCGCAGGAGTAGAATACGGGGTCGTAGCCGAAGCCGCCCTCGCCCAGGTGCTCCTGGGTTATGCACCCCTCCACCTCCCCTGCAAAGGTGAGTTCCTCCCCCTGCGGGGTCACCAGGGCGATCACGGTTCTGAAGACCGCCTTCCGCCTTTCGCCCTCCTCCCCTTTCAGGGAGTTAAGGAGCTTCTCGGTATTGTCCCGGTAGGTGCAGTTCTCCCCGGCGTACCTGGCGGTGAACACCCCGGGTGCGTTCCCCAGGGCCCACACGAAGAGCCCGGTATCGTCGGCGATCGCAGGCCTTCCGGTTGCCTTCGCCGCCTCCCTGGCCTTGAGAAGCGCGTTCTCCTCCAGGGTCGCTCCGGTCTCCTCCACGTCCCAGCCCGGAAGCAGTTCCCCCACCGGGGTGACGTTCTCCCTGAGCATGGCCCTGAGCTCTTCCAGCTTGTGGGGGTTGGCGGAGGCCAGCACCAGACCGTTCATCATTCCCCCGCAGCGTCCCTCTGGGCGGGGATGACTATCTCGGTGATCGCCTCCAGGGCGTCCCCCGCCATGGAGAAGACCGTGTCCATCGGCACCGGGTCCGCCTCGGCTGATGCCTGTATCTCTATGAGCCTGCCGTCCTCTCCGGCGACTATGTTCATGTCCATGTCCGCCCTGCTGTCCTCCTCGTAGCAGAGGTCCAGAAGGGGCACTCCTTCAACCACGCCCAGACTGAGGGCGCCGATGTACTGCTTCCAGGGGTCCTTTTCAAGCTGTCCCGCGGAAAGGAGCCTCAGCACCGCCAGCCTCAGGGCCACCACGCTTCCGGTGATGCTGGCCACTCTGGTGCCGCCGTCGGCCACGAGTACGTCGCAGTCCACCGTGATGGTCTTGTCGGGTATTGCCTTCAGGTCGATGCACTGCCTCAGCGACCTTCCTATGAGCCTCTGTATCTCCTGGCTGCGTCCCTTGATGCCGTTCCCGGTGCGGTCGCGGCGTATCCTCCTGTCGCCAGAGCCCGGGAGCATGTCGTACTCGGCGGTTACCCAGCCGCTGCCCTTTCCCCTGAGGAAGAATGGCACGTTGAACTCCACGATGGCCGAGCAGAGCACCCTGTTCTCCCCCCAGGAGACCAGTACGCTTCCATGGGGACCCGGCTGGAAGCCGGTCTCAAGGGTTATGACCCGGAGGTGTACCGTAAGCCTGCCGTCTATTCTCTCTTTCACCTTTGGTTCCGTAGTCCTAGTATGCGTGCTATCTGTTCGAGGAAATTCCCCTCACGGGGATGCCCCCTTCGTGGTTGCCCGCTGCCTCGCCGGCAACGAAGGGAAAGAGCAGCGTGTAGGAGATGAACCTTGCCTCGATGGTCCTCACCACGGCGTCCCAGTCGGGAGCCCTGGGCAGGTCGACGAAACATGTCTCTCCCCTTGAGAATGCCCAGACATTGTCGATCTCGCTCTGACCGTAGCCGGAATGGCTGGCCCAGAGTTCCAGCAGC
>CAYLXG010000171.1:0-5047 GCA_964387445.1 uncultured bacterium | reverse complement strand
GGAACGAGGTTACCGGGGTCCTGGCCACGAAGTAGTGGGCCAGGCCCTTCCAGGGGTGCGAGGTATCGGTGTTGGAGGGATCACGGTTCGCTCCGCACCAGAACCTGTTGGCCCTTGTGTAGAAGGCCTGGTGGCTGGCGGCGTTGGTATATGTCCAGTTGGGGCAGTAGAAACCCACGGAGGTGACGTGTTCCCCACCCGGCGGGAAAAGGCCGTCCCAGTTGACCGAGGTGTTGTAGCCGTTGGACTGCACGTCTATCCCAGCATAGAGCTCGTAGGGGCTCCTGCCCAGGGAAAGGGCGTGGGCGGCGGAGTTCGCAAGGCCCGGGGAGCTCCACCAGAAGTTCAGGAACATCCACTGGCTGACGAGGTCGGACCCGTACTGGAAATACCAGTCGTTGCTTGCATTAAGGGCATTCTGCCAGCTTATCCCTCCGCTCTCGGTCATTGCGTCGTACCACTGTATGTCCAGGTCGGAGTTCTCCTGGATGTAGATCATGAAGTCGCGCATGTCCTGGGCCAGCTGGGCGTTCCCTCCCTGGGTCTCCTGGTTGATGAACCAGCCGTCGAAGCCGTAGTATTCCGTCATCTCTATCAGCTTGTCGGCCACAGGGAAGGTGGAGCCGTTCTTCTGCACCAGGTCCCACACCCACTGTATCTGCCCTCCATATGCCACAGGGGGGAGGAAGATGGTTCCGTAGACGGGGACCCCGTTCCGGTGCCCGGCGTCAATTACCCCGGGGTTGGGCGCAAGTATGAGGCCCTCCCCGGCGCTGCCCCCCCAGAAGGTGAGGTGATCCACGTACTGCCAGTAGTTGAAGGCATAGCAGTCGATCCCCGTCCCGCCCTGGGAAGGGTTATTGCTGGTGGAGGGATACATGATGCTCAGGGCGGATACGCCCCCCTGGTCCACGGTGGCGTTGGCGTTGCACTGGGTGTCGCCGTAGGAACGGGTCCCCAGGGGAATTGCGCTTCTGTTGTAGGGGGCGTCGGGGTCCCCCTCAGGGGTCCAGGTGAGGAGTTCGCCGGGGAACCAGTAGGAGGCGCAGGGCTGCCCTGGAAGCTCCTGGGCAAGGGAACACAAAAGGGGAAGAACGAGAAGGAACAGGGTCGTCTTCATCTGGGCTGCCTCCTTCCGGCAATGCTCGTTAAGTCACGGTTGGATTCATAGAATACGCAAATGCCCCGGGAAGCTCAAGACGCTTTCAGCCGGAAGGATGCCTTCTCTTCCTGAAGAACTCCCTGAGAAGATCGGATGATTCCCCTGCCATTACCCCTCCCTGTACGGAAGGGTAGTGGTTCAGGTGTTTCATCTCCAGGAGGTTCGTCACCGATCCGAACGCTCCGAAACGCTTGTCCCAGGCCCCGTAGACCACCATGGGTATCCTGGTGACCAGGATGAGCCCGGCGCACATGACGCAGGGCTCCAGGGTGCAGTAGAGGGTGCAGTCCTCAAGGCGCCAGTCGTTCCTGGCCCTGCAGGCGGCGTTTATCACAAGGCACTCGGCGTGGGACTGGGGCAGATGTCTCTCGGCTGTTCTGTTGGAATCCCTGAACACCTCGCCGGCCCCGGTGACCAGAACGGCGCCAACCGGAACTTCACCCCTGGAGAAGGCCTTTTCAGCCTCCTCCAGGGCCATGGTCATGCAGTCTTCCCGGGTCAATTCCCCGCCATCAGGGCTTCGATCTCATCAGGGGTCCGGGGGAATCCCTCCGAGAGTATGGTATTGCTCTGTTCGCCCACAAGGACGTCGTCCTCGATCCTGATCCCGATGCCCTCATCGGCGCTGTAGAAGCCCGGTTCCACGGTGAAGACCATCCCCGGGGCTATGGGAAGGTCAGAGAGGTTCTCGTCGTGGGTGTCCAGCCCTATGTGGTGGCCGATGCCGTGGTAGTAATACTTCCCTATCTCCTCAGGCTCGGTTATCTCGCCCCTTCGAAGGAGTATCTCCTTGTAGGCCTCCAGGACCTCGTCGTTCCAGACCCTGTGCAGCTTCCCCGGGCGGAGCAGTTCTATGGCTTTCTCCTGAACCTCCAGGACCATCTCCATCAGCTCCCTCTGCCTGGGGGTGTACTTTCCGCTCACCGGCAGTGTTCTGGTGATGTCGGCACAGTAGAGGTCCTTCATGGCGCCGTGGTCCACGAGGAGCAGTTCGCCTTCGGCGAGGTCGGTGTCGTTGCTTACATAGTGGAGGCATGTAGCCCTGGAGCCGCCGGCTACTATTGCCGGGAATGCGGGAACCTTCTCCCCTGCCTTCGCCCACTGGTAGAGCATCTCAGCCTCGAACTCCGCCTCGTTCATCCCCGGGGCAAGCCTCCTGGCCGCGGCCTCGAAGCCGGCCCGGGTGAGTTCGATGGCCTTCTTCATCGTCTCGATCTCCTGGTGGTCCTTCAGCATCCTCAATGCGAAGATCCGGTCTGCGATGCTCTCCACCTTCAGCCCGGGATATGCCCGACGGAACCGGTTCACGAAGATCAGCCTCTTCCCCGGTGCGCCGTCGGTGCCGCAGTTGTGCCAGTCGAAGTAGAAGCTCTGGAGCCTTTCCCTGGAAACCAGTTTGTCAAAGAAACGGTTCTCTCCCCCGGAGAACCTTACATCCGCTATGGCGCTGACGGAGGCTGCCTCCTCTTTGGTGAGGACGGTGCCGTACCACTTGGCGAACTCCTCGTCGTAGGGAGATATGTAGAGGCATTCCATGGGATCCCTGCCCTTGAGCCTCCACATCACCAGTGTGGTCCCCTCCTGGGTTATACCCGTGAGGTAGTAGAGATTCCTGGAGGGAGCGTAGGGAAGGGAGCCGTCGGCGGTGGCGGGTTTCGTGGAGGATGCCTGGACAACTATGCAGTAGTCACCGTCAATGGATTCCGCCAGCTTTGTCCTTCGTTCGGCGTACTTTTCCGATGAGATCATGGGTTTCCTTTCAGGATCAGTCTGTCCACAGGGTGCTTGGGAACATGATGGATTCCGGAGGCGTCCCGCCAGTACTGGATCTCCCCGGCGTTCCTCTCGAGGACCACCTTCTCCCCGGGGTAGCCCAGGGCTATCACAAGCCTTGAGGAGTATCCGGGAGCCGGGGCCACCGTTTCAACCGCCCCGGGGCCGAAACTGAGGATCATGCAGCTGCCTATGCCCATGGAAGACGCCGCCAGGGAGATGTATGCAGCGGCTATTCCAACGTCTATCCCGGTGAAGAACTTCTCCTCCTCAGGGGCGTGTATCACTATGTAGGCCGAGGGGCGCTGACCCTTCGACGGGCCGTTCCAGTCCTTCAGGTAGCCGGCCCAGCCTATGGAGGAGAACAGTATCTCCCTCTCGGTATCGTCGGTAACGATGCTGTAGCGAAGCCTCTGGAGGTTCGAAGCACACGGCGCCAGCCCGGCTGCCTCTATTGCTTTCACCAGGTCGGCAGCAGGCACCGGCTGGTCCTCCCGGAACCTTCTGTAGCTTCTGGTATTCTCCGCCAGTTCCATGAAGTTCATCGCAGCTCCTTCTCCACATCAACCACCGAACCGCCCGCAGAATGGTCCACCCTGAAGTCCCTGTTCTCGAAGAGGTGCACCATCCGGGGATTGTCGGTGGTGGTCTGGGCGTAAACCGTTTTCATTCCCCAGTCCCCGGCTATTTCCATGCAGAAGTCGGTGAGAAGACCTCCCAGACCCCTGTTCTGCCACCTGTCGGTAACCAGCACGGCATACTCGGCGGTCTCCAGGTCGGGGTCGGCCACCAGCCTCCCTACGCCGGTGAGCCTCTTCTCGCCGTTCTCGGTTATCTCGGACACTATTGCCATCTCCCTGTCATAATCGATGTAGCAGTATCTCGTTGCCACCTCGTGGGTGGACCAGTTGAAGAAGAACCGGAACCTGTTGTAGATGGACTCCCGGGAGCAGCTGCCCAGCATCTCCAGCCAGCGGGGCTCGTCCTCGGGCCGAATGGGCCTGAGAAGCACCTCGGTGCCGTCCTTGAGCCGTCTGCGTACGATATACTCCTCGGGGTAAGGGCGGAGGGCGAGATGGGAATACTTCTTCATCGAGGGCTCAACCTGCTTCACCACCGCCCTGGCGTCCAGGGCCACCATCCTGTGGGGTCCGGCAAGGAACGGGTTGATGTCCAGCTCCTCTATCTCCGGGTTGTCCGCCGCCAGGTATGAGAGCCTCATTATCACCTCTATGAGGGAGTCCACATCCACAGGCGGCCTTCCCCTGTAGCCGTTCATCAGCGGCCATATCTTCAGGGTCTCCAGCATCCTTCTGGCGAGCCTCTCGTTCAGCGGGGGGAAACCCAGGGAGCTGTCGCCCCATAGCTCCGCCTCCACGCCGCCCATTCCGGCCATTATCACCGTGCCGAAAACAGGGTCCTTCTTCAGGCCCAGTATCATCTCCAGGCCGTTGCGCACCCTTACCATCTCCTGCACGGTTACCCCTCTTATCACAGCGCCCGGGCATTTCTCAGAGGCGCTCCGCATGATGGACTCCCAGGCTTCCCGTAACCGGGCCTCGTTCTCCAGGTCCAGCTTCACCCCGCCTGCGTCTGTCTTGTGGGTTATGTCGTCGCTCCAGACCTTCAGGACCACGGGGTATCCCATTGCTTCAGCCGCCTGCACCGCCTCTTCAGGAGAAGCAGCGGGAACGGGGCGAGTCACAGGTATGCCGTAGATCTCCAGCAGGTCCTTTGTCTCCTCCTCGGAGAGAACGGAAGTGCCCCCGGATATGTGCTCCGCTATCCTGGCGCTCACCGCGCCCCTGTCCAGGGCGAACTCCACCGGAATGTCCCGGGGGGTCTCATAGAGCGTCTCAAGGTTCCTGGAGTAGTCCACAAGGGTCATGAAGGCCCCCACGGCCTGCTCCGGCGTCCTGTACACCGGCACACCTGATTCCGCGAGTATCTCAGCCCCTTCCCGCACCCGCTCTCCCCCCAGCCATGCGGCCAGAATGGGTTTCGAGGTTTCCGCTGCGATCCTGGCCACGGCCTTCGCCACCGAGTCGGGCTTCGTCATGGCCTGGGGGGTTAGTATCACCAGCACGGCGTCCACCCCTTTGTCCTTCACCA
>CAYLXG010000170.1:0-5060 GCA_964387445.1 uncultured bacterium | reverse complement strand
GGATGCCATGATGTTCACCGATCACATTAAATTTTCAGGTTGTGTTCCCGATACCCCCCCGCTCTACGCAGGGGGAGACGTTTACTCAGAAAGCTTGAGGAGAACGGGGGAGAGAACGCTGAACTCGCCCAGGAGGGGAGTTTTCGCCTGCGTATCCGGGCCGGCGTATGAAACCGCCTCCGAGGTGGATCTCATAAGGGAATCCGGATGCAGCGCGGTGAGCATGTCCACCGCCCAGGAGGCCATGGCCCTCAGGGCCCTTGGATGCCAGGTCCTGGCCCTGGCCCTGATAACCAATGCGGTGGAGAGCGGGGACTCGGTCTGCCACCAGGAAGTTCTTTCCGCACAGGAAACCATTAGCAGCAGGCAGGGACCGGCGCTGGTAAAGCTGGTCGAAAGGCTGAGAAGTTGAACTACGATGAAGCTGAGCGCTGGCTCTTCGGCAGGCGGCGCATGGGGATGAAGTACGGTCTGGACAGAATGCTTTCGATTATGGAGGAGCTTGACCATCCGGAGGAAAGATTCAAGACCGTGCACATCGTCGGGACGAACGGAAAGGGAAGCACCGCGGCCATGCTCTCGGCACTGGCGGGGGAACTGGGCTTCAAGTGGGGCAGGGGGACCTCGCCGCACCTTCTCCACTACAGGGAGCGAATTGCCACCGGCGATGGCTGGATCACACCTGAGGAGGTGGCTGAATTCGTAACCGACAACATCCATATGCTCAGAAAGCACTCCGCCACCTTCTTCGAGATAACCACCGCAATGGCCGCCTGGCACTTCGCCTGCAAGGGAGTGGACTGGGTGGCCGCGGAGGCGGGGCTCGGCGGAAGGCTCGATGCCACGAAGACCTACAGGGGCCAGGGAACGATCTTTACAGGTGTAAGGGTGGAGCACAGCAGGATACTGGGAGATTCAAGGGAGAAGATAGCCTCAGAGAAAGTAGCTGTGGCTGAGCCTGGAACGGTGCTCGTTGCCTTTTCACAGACCCCGGGTGTCGAGGCCGTACTGGAATCGGCTGCTTCGGAGAACGGCCTGAGAAGGGTTATCCCGAAGCCCGTCTCAAGAAGCCCCCTCCCAGGAGAACACCAGCTCAGGAACGCGGCCCTTGCCCTGTGCGCCGCCGGGGAGCTGTTCGGCAAATCCGAGGAGGACGTTGCCCTGGCTTACGAAAGGGTCCTTGAAACCCTGAAATGGCCTGGAAGGCTCGACTACAGGTCCGGGAACCCGTCCATACTCTTCGACGTGGCACACAACCCCCAGTCCATGTCCGCCCTGGTCGCCCATGTGGAAAAATGGAAAAGACCCGTTCCCGCGGTGGTGGGTTTCCTCGGGGACAAGCCCTGGAAAACAATGGTATCCCTCCTCAGGGGAGTGGTCGATCCGGTTTTCACCACCACGCCGTGCAGCGAGAGAAGACTGCCGGCGGAGGAACTCGCGTCCTACATGCGAAACGAGGGCTTCGACGCAAGGCCGGTGGATCCCATAGGAAAGGCGGTTTCCCTGTGCAGGAAGCATGCGGAGGGAGGAAGGATGATAGTGACCGGCTCCTTCTTCGTGGTGGGAGACGCCATGAACCATGCCGTTGATGCCGGATGGGTGGGCGGGGTTCCCGACTCAGGGCCCGATGGCTTAGATTAGAGCATCCATGAACGGAAGAATCGAAAGGAATCAGATGGCAGGGAAGAAGACCGGACCAGTACCCGAGGACAAACGGGAGACCGTACCCTTCGGAAAACTGAACTACATACTCTTTGCGGCCGGGCTGGTGATGATAACCGCAGGCTGGTTCCTGCTCAGGGCCGGCCACATATCCGTTTCACCGGTGATGCTGGTCCTGGGATACTGCGTTGTTATCCCCGCGGCGATCATCATCGTTCCCGGGGGAAAGAAGAAAACCGGGGAATGAAGGTTCTCCTCTTGTTGTCCCTGGCCTCCTGGGCCTTTGTCCTGACCGGCTGCGGCCAGGAGGCGGAGACCATTCCCTCCGCCCATCCCCCTGAACCCGGGGATACGGCCTTCGTTGCCGTTCCCGGAGGAACTTTCACCAACTCCGCCGGAGAGACCGTCGAGGTTGCCTCCTTCAGCATGATGCGCAGCGAAGTGAACAACAGGCTTTACAGGTATCTGGCCGACGGCGCCGGCATCTCGCATCCCCCTGATCCGGGGTTTGCCCGGGAACCCGGCTGGTTCTACGACTCCCTGGATCACCCCGTTGTCAACGTGAGCCCCGCAAGGGCAAGGAAGGCCGCATCTTTCCTGGGCCTAAGGCTGCCCACCAGGAACGAATGGGAGTACGCCGCTTCCCTGGGCCTTGCAGGGCCCATATCCGACCAGTTCCCGTGGGGGGAGCTCTCTCCGCCGGAGGTTCCCGGGGTGCCGGCGAACTACATGGCCCTGGACACCTGGGAGGACAGGGATCTCGACGGTTTCGCCTACACCGCCCCCTGCGGCTCCTATCCCCTTTCTGAGGGGGGATTCCAGGACCTTGCCGGCAACGCCGCGGAAATGGTCTACGACGAATCCGACTCTCTCACCGTTCTCATGGGGGGAAGCTGGGCTCAGCCCGAGGAGGCCATGAAGTTCGGTTTCAGCAGGCGGATCCTCGACGGCGACATGACCTGGTACGCCGGTTTCAGGCTGGTAAGATAGCGAACCGGGGGATTGCTCCCCCGGCTGCGGAATGGTGGGCGAAGAGGGACTTGAACCCCCGGCATCCTGCTTGTAAGGCAGGCACTCTAGCCAGCTGAGTTATTCGCCCGCGGCGCCGGAATCTATACTAGATGCTCTCCGATGCTGTCAATACTGGTCTTTTTCCCCGGCAGCCTTCATAATTGCCCAATGGACAACGGCAAGGATATGCTGAGCAAAAGACCTTACTGCGTTGGAGATACCTGCCCGGTGGTGGTCATACCGGCCCGGCGCAGGGAAAGCATCTACATGTCGCTGCTGGATTCCAGCAAGGATGTCTCACTGGTGGTGGACGTTGCCGATGGTCTTGCGCTCCTTGGCGTAAGCGCACTGGACTGGGCCGGCCTTGCTTCGGTGGTCCTGGGAGAGCTTCACCATGAAGGCTGGAATCTGGATCTTCTGGAGGGTTTTACCGTTGACCACAAGGGAGCCAGAAGAGGCATAATCATCACCGGCATAATTATCGGAGACCACCAGGAACGCGGAGAGAAGTTCCGAAGGGACGCCGGCAAGCTGAGCAACCTGCTTGAGCGGCTTGCTGTGGGAAGGGCGGGCATAATAAGCCTGCTTAACCGTTCATCCGACAGGGTCGAGACCTACGAGGGCATACTCGAGGAGCTTGACAGGATCTATTACGGGGACATACCGGAGGAGATAACCGGAGAGAATGGTCAGCTGGTGCTCTTCATCAGTTCCCGCTCCGACCAGTACCTCCTTGCCAGGAAGCACGCCGACCTGGCATGGATAGTGAAGACCAACTACGATCTGCTTGAAAAGGCAAGGAATAAGGGCGGCACCCCTTTTTACAGGATAAGGAACATCCGCGCGGTGGGGGAGCATCTCACCGGGATAAACATAGTAGGCTACGAGAGGGACATCGCTTTCCAGAACCTCATTACCACCCTTTCGGGGTCCTGGCCCGGGGCCACCGTCAGGCATCAGCGCAGGTACACCACCAGCGACGGCATAGTTTCCATCAGGGTTGAGATGACCGGACCCAACGGAATGAGCGCCAGCCGGGATGAGCTGAAGCTCATAAGGGAGTACCTGCGGAAGCTCCTGGTTAGCAGGGGCATAGACAGGCTGCACGCAATTCACCATTACGGCGGCACCGAGCACATCGGCAGGGCCCTGCTGCCCCTGCTGATAAAGGAATGCAGGGCCACCGGGATGAACCAGGCCTACATCGCCATGGAGAGCGCCACCACCTTCAACGCTGAACTGAAGATGCTCCTGGTAACCCTGGGCGAGAACCAGGGGGACATAAAGGACCACGACAGCAGGATACTCACCCTTGTAAGGGAGCTGTCCAGCCAGCGGGGGATCGGCGTTAAATCATTCAAGTCCCCCAGCAGGAGGGAAGACGTCTGGGTTGACGTTTTCGACTTCGTGGTGGAGAGGGAGCAGTTCGATCAGATGGAGGACGCCTACTCCATGGTGAAACAGGTGGTCAAGGACAGCTTCGGAGAGTTCAGGGACTTCGATCAGGGCATGAGGCTCAACGACGTGAACCGTCTGGAGACAATAAGGAAGATCCTGTCGGACCTCCCTGAAACCGTTGTGACCGATTTCTACTACAGCCTCGAGGATTTCATGCGCGCCTCCGTTCCCGAGGAGGAGGTGGCGGCTCACATAAGGCTGGCGTTCGACACCATATCGGCCCTGATCCCGGAGCAGGGCCAGGCCACAAGGCTCACCTTCAGGGAAGTCCCCGGGAAGAAGGGGATCGTGGCTACCCTGATATGCTGCGCAAGAAGGGGCGACTGCCGGAACATGGACGCCCTTCTGGCCACGGTGAGGGATTTTACTGTCACAGCCAGCATAATCAGGTGGTCCGGGGTGGTCTCGGTGGTCCTTCGTGTTCAGGAATCCGGCCACGGGCTCTCCCCTGAAACCAGGGAATCCGTGCTTAAAAGCATTTCCGAAAGGTTGAACGAAAATGTCTGACGCCGTTACCGAACCCTGCCGAACCGCTGAACGGGAAAGAATGGCCTCCATGCTGGAGAACTGGTTCCAGCAGAGGATGAAGCTCTCCAACAAGGCCTTCCGGTTCATGTTCATACCACTGATCCCGGTTGCGGTCTTCGCCCTTGCCTTCTGGTTCAGCTACTACATCCCGGTGCCCGCTTTCATCCTGCTGGTGATACTCCTGGTTTCCCTCACCGCGTGGGTGGTCTGCCTTTTCATCGGATGGGGGATACTGAGGAAGGTGAGGACCGGCGACGGGATAATGCTCAGGAAGATCAGGGCCTCCGAAACCCCTGAAAAAGGTTGACAAGGCCACACTCGGTTTTTATGCTTGCGTACTCCAGCGGAGGCGGTGTAGCTCAGTTGGTAGAGCAGCGGAATCATAATCCGCGGGTCAGGGG
>CAYLXG010000169.1:0-5135 GCA_964387445.1 uncultured bacterium | reverse complement strand
GCTGTCGAGATGCTCCCCGCCGTCCTGGGTCGCGAAGGCGATGTCCGCCTGGCCGTCGCCGTTGAGGTCTCCCGTAACGGGGACCGTTCCCGTGGGGTACCCTATGAGCTGCGGCCACCCTGGAAGGGCAAGGCCGTCGTATCCCAGCACCGTGAGCTTGCTGTTGTTTGTGGAGCAGACGATGCCGTTCCCGTTCCCCCCCCCCAGGCTCACCTCGGTGGGCTGGTGCTGCAGCTGCGACTGGAGGTTCACCGGCCAGCCGTGCAGGGGATCTCCCCTGAGATCAAGAAGATGAACCCTGCCGTCGCTGGTGCCGTAGGTCAGCTCGAAGTAGCCGTCGTCGTTCATGTCGGTTGCGGTGATGCCGGTTATGACATTGGAGGTGTTCTCCACGGGCCATCCGAATGCTTCGTTCCCCGCAAGGTCGATAAGGTGAAGGAAGCGGTCGTTGTCGGCGTAGCAGATAAGGATCTCACCGGTGGAGCCCGGAACCGCAGCAGGCCTGAGGACCACCCCGGCCCCGTTGGAGACCGGGAATCCGGGAAGGGGAACTCCCCCGGCGGACCATCCGCCAAGCCCTGAACTTCCAAGGGGGATAAGCAGTATCTGCCCGTACTCAGCGTGAGAAACGATGTGCGCTTCACCTCTGGGAGTGGCGGGAAGCTGCATTTCCCAGACCGGTAAGACTCCCCCGAGGAAGACCGTCACCAGGGCAGTTGCGATGTTCAAGAGTACCTCCCGGGAATTATTTCGTTATCTTATGTGTTATGGAAAATACGGACATGGGCAACTGCAGTCAACTTGATACCGCGTTTTTCTCCGGAGGCCCGCAGGGCGGTTGACCTTGGTTGACATGAACGGAATATTAAGCTAAATAAGAGGCAGAAAAGGCCGCGTACGCCGATTCGGCCATCCCGGAGAAATCAGGGGGGACCTGGAGGAGATATATGAAACTGGTCGCTGTTCTCGTCGTTGTGTATTCCACAACAGCGTTCGCCGGTTCGCTTCCATACGCTTACGGTGACGTGATCAACGCACCCGACGCCTACGTTCTGGAACACACCGAGGTCGAGATAGGCCTTGCGGCCAGCGCCTACTCCTTCGAGGACTCCACCGGCGCCGCCGACAGCGACGTTAAGGTAACCGGCTACATTGACATCGGCATACTGAGCTACGGCCAGATAGGGGCTTCCTACCTGGCGGACGGCGGGCTGGTCCTGAATGCAAAGGTGGCCATCCTCAAGGAGGGCATCACCGTCCCCGCCTTCTCCCTGGGTGTCCAGAACGGTCTTGGCGCGGAAAGGGTGGACTGCTTCTCCGGCCCTCCGGGCAGCCCCGATTCCACCGGGAACGTTGCTTCCGATTGGGACGAAGACGGCTTCTACAACTACGACCACGCCCAGAACTGGTCGGTATACGGCGTGGCATCCAAGGACCTCAGGTACTTCCTGGGCGCCCCCCTCACCGCCAGCCTGGGAATAGGCATCGGCAGGTTCGTGGGGGTCATTGACTCCGGCGCCCTGGGAATAGGCAGTTCCATCGGGAACGGTCTTTTCGGCTCCCTGGTATGGGATCCTTCGGAAAAGGTTTCAGTTGCCGTTGAGATCGACGGCAGAGACCTGAACATGGGATTGGACTACGCGGTGAGCCGCCATGTTCAGCTGCACGTGGCCTGGGCCGAAATGGAGCAGATGCTCTTCCCCGCCGAAGGCCAGAACCAGCAGGACATACAGCAGAATTCCAAGTTCACGGTTGCGGTTTCCTCCAGGTTCGGGCCCCTTTTCGGCGCCGGCCGTCTCGAGCTGGAGAGGGAACAGCAGAGGATCGAGAGGGCAAGGCAGAGGCTCGAGGAGCTGGAGGCGAGGCGCAGAGCAGCCGAATCAGAGCTCCAGAGGCTCCGCGATCTTCTAGACGAACGAAGGTAACGGCAATGGGAGTTCCAAGAATCCCCCTGCCGCTTTTCATTGCAGCCGTTGCATTATCCTTGTTCCCGGTACAGGCTCAGGAGGCCTCAGAGCCCGAAAGCCAGGAGATAAGCACCATCCTGGTCAGGGCACAGCAGGAACTCCAGGGGCTCGAGGATCAGATAATGCGCGAGGAGGAGAGGCTGGCCCGCATAGAGGCCGAACTCACCCAGCTCCGCAGGCAGCATTCCATTCTGTCCAGCGCCCAGTCGGCCTTCGAGCTCGGAGAGGAACTCTACAGCACCGGTTCCATCGTCTGGGCAAGGGACGCTTTCCAGTCGGTGGTGGACAACTTCCCCGATTCCGACTACTACCATCCCGCGCTTTTCCGGCTGGAACTGATCGCCTTCGAACTGCAGGACTACGAGGGGACCATAAGCTACTACCAGACCCTAAGGGAGGTTTCCCCCGCCTTCGAGCACACCGATATCGCCATCATCGTAGGCAGCCTCGCCAGGTACCACATGGGCGAGTTCCAGGCTGCACGGACGGAACTGGAGCAGATAGGCCCCGGGAGCGACAACGCCGCCCTTGCGGACTATCTGGTGGCGGTAACTTACGTCGCCGAGGGCAACAACCAGGCGGCCATATCCAACCTGCAGACTGTCATTGACGAAGCCGGCAGGAACCAGAGCGGCATAGCCGACAGGGCAAGGATCGCAATAGCGCAGATATATGTCGATCAGGAACTCCTGGAGGAGGCCATCACCGAGTACCGCAGGGTGAGCCCCTTCAGCTCATACTACGACGTGGCGATGCTGGGCCTTACATGGACCTACATGAAGCAGGAGAGGTATCAGGAAGCATACAACCTCGCTGAAAGGGTCATCGAGGAAGTTCCCGGGACCGAACTCTACAGCGAGTTCGAGCTGGCCATGGCCAACTGCGCCCTGGGAGCCCAGGACATCGACATAGCCATTTCCATGTACCGTCAGCTGATGGACGAGTACAGGACCACCGGCGATTACTACGATACTTTCTTCTCCGGGGAGCAGGTCGCCGAGCAGTACGACTCCGAGAGGGAGAGGCTCGACAGGATAAGGCTGGGCCTCACCGAGCTGAAAGAGGAAGCCTACATGCAGGGCGACATGGAACTGGTGGCCCTGATCGAGCAGGAAGAGGCTGCACTCAGGGACCTTTTCGTGGACATCTCCCAGTTCGAGGCATCGCTTTCAATGCCCGTGGACATGGACGCCGAGACCATGCAGCAGGAGATCAACAGGCTCATAGCATCATCCCGGGCAAACGCCGAGAGGCTTGCGCTGGAGATAGAGAGCACCCAGGAGATAGCCACCTCAGCGGGTACCGAGACCGACAGGCAGGAACTGATGCAGCTTGAGCAGGAGGTCTCCCGGATAAGGCTCGCCCTTCAGGACCTGGCCAGCAAGATGGATACCGGGATGGCCGCTGATCACGACTGGATGCAGGAAACCCAGTACGGCATAGCCATAGCCACCTTCATGGAGAGGGAGCTGAAGAGGGACAGCCTGAATTATCTCGGCGCTTACTACACCAACCGCATAGAAGAAGCTTATTCCGAAGGTGACAGCCTCAGGGCTTCCTCGCTTGTGGCCCAGAAGCAGGAGGAAACGGTTGCCCTCCAGCAGCGGATAGACGAGTCGGCCATAGAATGCGCCAGCTACTTCGAGGAGTACCTTGCCCACTATCCTGAGAGCAGGTTCACCGCCGACATCCTGGTGAGGCTTGCCCAGCTCTATTACGAGATAGACAAGAACACCTATCTCGACAGGGTCGCCTCCTCGGGAGGGGACTTCATCCCCGCCGATTACTCCAGGACCATAGAGCTCTACCAGAGGGTCCTCAACCAGTATCCCGACAGCGAGGTGGAGGATGTGGCCCTTTACTCGCTGGGCTACGCCCTGAACGAGATGGGCGACCCCGATGGAGCCATCTCCAACTACCGCCGGCTGCTTATGGACTATCCCGAGAGCCCCCTGGCGGCCGAGACCAACGTCAGGGCCGGCGACTTCTACTTCGATTCATTCGAGTTCGACAGCGCATTCGTTTTCTACAACAGGGTGCTGGACTATCCCGGCTCCACCTCCACCGTTTACCAGTTCGGTGTTTACAAACTGGGATGGACCGCATACCTCCTCAACAGGTACGAACACTCCATCGCCCTTTTCGGATACCTGATCAGGGACAGCCAGAGGATGGACGAACTCGGCCTGAGGCGGAACACGGACATGGTGGGGGAGGCGATAGAATACCTTGCCCACGACTTCATGGAACAGAAATCGGGGCCTCCTGTCCAGATGGCCACCAGCTTCCTCGACTACTTCGACGACCAGGAAGTAACCGTTCAGGTCCTTACTCAGATGGGTGACTTCTACCTGGAGCAGGGGTACTGGATGGAGGGGATAGAGTCATATCAGGCCCTTCTGCAGAGGGATCCCTACAGCTCCGAGGCTCCATTCATACAGTCCAGGATAGCCATAGCTTACGAGGGCGCCGGTGACCTGGCCAGCGCCGCCACTGCCAGGGAAACCATAGTTGACAGGTACGGTCCGGAGAGTGAATGGGCCATGCAGTCCGGTGATTCCACCGTGTTCCAGCAGGTGGATTCCCTCAGGGCATCGGCCCTTCAGTATTCCATTGGCTACCATGGCAACCAGATACTCGAGGCCGCCGGCGATCCCTCTGTTACAGGCCCTCTCTATGCCGGCCTCATAGACAAGATAGAGCTTTTCCTGGAGGAGTACGGCGACTCCAGGCAGGCCTACGAATTCCGCTTCCTCCTGGGCGATGCCTACTACAACACCGGCGACTACCACCGGGCCGGCGACGTCTACCTGGCGGTGGTCTACGACAGCACCTCCGCCCAGCAGAGGGAGAACGCCGCGGGCAATGCCTTCAGCTCCTATTACGAGGCTTACTCGCAGCCAGGTGCCGACAGCCTGTACCTCAGGGAGAAGATGCACGAAGTGGCCATGTACTACGCCGACAACTACCCCCAGGGCGAGTTCGCCGCGCAGTTCCTCTTCGCTGACGCGGGCAACCATTACAACGCGGTTGACTATGCCACCGCCAGGGAAGCCTACATGAGGGTCTACAACGAGTTCCCCTCTTCGCCCTATACCGCCCGTTCCGCAAGGTTCCTGGCTGCGGCCTACGAAGCTGAGATGATGTATTCCGACGCGGAGATATGGT
>CAYLXG010000168.1:1354-5165 GCA_964387445.1 uncultured bacterium | reverse complement strand
GGACGCCTCCGGCGTACCCAGCGGAGCCCCCACCAGCCAGACCTCCTACTCCGTAACCCCCGTGAACAGCGGCTACACCTACGGCAGCTACCCCATCTGGATCGCCGAGATCGTCACCACCGACAACCCCGCTGTTGACAATGTGTGGCTCGGTTCCCACCGCGCCGACGGCGTCAGCTGGTACCCCGTTGGCGGTCTCACCGTCACCGGTTCCGAGGGCTACAGGACACAGGCTGCGGGCTGGAGCTGGGAGCCGTTCAGCGGTTCTCTCGAAGCCGGCGACCTCTTCAAGATCGTAGACGGCACCACCAGCCTCTCCAGGAGCACCTGGGCCGGCATCAAGAACATGTTCTAGAACCTGCAGGGTTCAAGGGAGGGGTTTCGGCCCCTCCCTTTTTTTGTTCTTCAAGGAAGGAGGAGAGTGATGGCAGCGGCATGTCTTTTACTTGTTCTGCTTGAAGGCTCAGGCTGTTCTGGAACACTTCGGGGAGCTCTGGTGGAACATCCATCGGAGTTCCGTTTCCCCCGAACAGACTACCTCATAGACAGCTATATGTTCAACAGTGAGGAAATTACCAGCAGCATACCCGCTTCTTTCGACGATTATGCGGTGGTAGATGATCTGGATCAGACATGTTCGATAGGAACGTACTTCTGCTGGGGAGTAACCACGGGATCACCTCCCGCGTCGCTTAATCTTCTCATCGTAGAGGATAGCGGAGGGTGCCCGCTAGGCGCTCCAGTCGTTGAGTCCTGCGATACGTTCATCTACGACACCGGGTACATCTATGCAGACTACACGGTATGGCTTGCTGAAATGCATCTTCAAGTCTATGTCGATCATGCATGGCTGGGCTCATGGAGAAACGACGGAGTTCCCTGGTACGTATGCTGTGGAGAAACGGTAACAGGCTCCCAGGCATACCGGACCACCTCCGCCGGGTATAGCTGGGAGCCTCTGAGCTGGAGCATTCCCGAGGGCGACCTGTTCAAGGTTATCACCGATGGCTGGGAAAGCCCCTGGTGGACATCACTGAACAGGATCACCTGGGGCGGCATCAAAGGCAGCTTCTAGTCCGCCAGTATGGAGGTGCCCGCCTCGCCCTTCAGAGCGCCGATGAGGCTGCCGGGACTCGAGATGACCACCCTGGAGCCGCCGTGCTCCAGGAACCCCAGCGCCGCCTTGATCTTGGGCATCATGGAACCTGATGCGAAGTGGCCCTGGTCCATGTATTCCTGGGCCTGTGAAGCGGTGATCTCCCGGAGGGCCTTCTGGTCGGGTTTTCCGAAGTTGACGTACACCTCGGGGACCCCGGTTGATATCACGAAGGTGGGGGCGTTGAGCTTCGTGGCAAGCAGGGCCGTGGCGTGGTCCTTGTCGATAACGGCGGCCACTCCCCGGATCTTCTTCCCCTCGCGGACCACGGGAACGCCGCCCCCGCCGCAGGCGATGACTATCTGGCCTGCCTCCACGAGGGCATTGATGCAGTCGATCTCCACTATCTTCTTCGGGATCGGTGAGGGAACCACCCTGCGCCAGCCCCTGCCGGCGTCCTCCCTCATTATCCAGCCCTTCTCACTAATCTTCTCATCGGCTTCTTCCCTGGTGTAGAAGGGACCAACCGGCTTGGTCGGATTCTGGAATCCGGGATCGTCGGGCTTTACCTGAACCTGGGTGATGACACTGGAAACAGGAATGTCCTTTCCCCGCTCTTCCAGAACGTCACCCAGGACCTGCTGCAGGAAGTAGCCGATTATTCCCTGGGTAGCGGCCACGTTGACGTCCATGCCGTCGGGGGGGATCACCGAAGCGGCCTGGGCGTTCCTGATGAGTTCGTAGCCCACCTGTGGGCCGTTGCCGTGGGTGACCACAAGGCTACCGTACATCTCGGCGATCTCGGCGAGTTCCTCGCAGACCTCCCTGGCAACTTCGTGGGTGTCCCTGTTGCCCCTCCTGCTTCCGGGGTTTATGAGGGAATTGCCGCCGATGGCAACAACGATCCTGCCCTGATTTCTCATTCCTTTTCCTCCGATGAGACCTCGAGCCGTCTTGCCTTCCTGAAAACCAGGAATACGGCGATGCCCCCGATTACTATGGCGATGTCCGCCACGTTGAACGTCGGCCATCTCCAGCCTGCTGCCCCCACGTCAAGGAAATCGGTTACCTTCCCCATCATTATCCTGTCCAGGAGATTGCCCATGGCACCTCCCAGGATCACCCCCAGCCAGGGAACACCGGCGGGGACAGGGGACTTCACCATGTACCTTACAAGCAGTACGCAGGCCAGGGCCGTGAACACCGTCAGGAACACAGGCCCCCCCCAGCCCAGGCTGAAGGCGGCTCCGTAGTTGTATCTCAGTGTAAGCCTGATCCATTCCCCCGCCACTTCGTGGGGAATGCCCTTCATGAGTGCGCTCCTGGCGGCGGCCTTTGTTATCTGATCCGCTGCCAGCACCCCAGCTGACAGAATGAATGGGGCAGCCCCTGCTCTAGCCTTCAATGGACTGCAGCACCTTTCCGCACCTCTGACAGAGATCGCCGGCATAGGGATGCGACCCCACCTCCGGGGTTATCTTCCAGCACCTCTGGCATTTCTCCCCCTCGGCGGTAACAGCGCTTGTCTCAGGCGTTTCGCCCTGGCTCACCAGGGCCCGGGAAACGATCAGGAAATCCGCCCAGTCCTCTCCCATGGCGCTCTCCTGCATTTCCCCGGGAAGGGTAAGGTAAACATGCGCATCCAGCCCTCCGCCTATGGCCCCGGAGGCCCTCATCTCCTCGAGCTGTTTCAGTACCGTTCTCCTGATCTCCAGGTAAGGGTCCCATTTCCAGAGCTCCTCCGCTTCTTCAGGGTTCAGTGAAACTTCCTCCGGGAATGTCTCCAGGTGAACGCTTGGGGAGGTCCTGAGCGCTTCCGGGAGATTCTCCCAGATGTCCTCCGCAGTGAATGGGATCAGGGGAGCCAGCAGTTCCGTAAGGCTTACGGTCATCCAGCCCAGTAGCTCCACGGTCGCCTTTCTTCCCTGGCTGTCCTCTGCATCGCAGTACAGCCGGTCCTTCCTCACATCCAGGTAAAGGCCGGAAAGCTCTATCACGAAGAAGTTCCTCAGCTCCCTGTAAACCCTGTGGAACTGGAACCTGGAATACTCTTCCACGCAGAATGAGATGAGCTTCCTCACCCTCAGCCACATGTACCGGTCAAGACCCTGGAGGGTTTCCGGGGAGGGAAGCTCCCCTGTGCAGTCCTCCAGGTTTCCCAGCATGAACCGCATTGTGTTCCTTATCTTCCTGTAGGCTTCCCGGCAGTCGTCGAGCTGGCTGAGATCCGCCCTGAAATCCGCGGTGTAGTCTATTCCCGCGAACCAGAGCCTGAGTATGTCCGCGCCGTTGGACTCTATGATCTTCAACGGAGAGATCACGTTCCCCAGGGACTTGCTCATCTTCTTGCCCTTTTTGTCCTGTATCAGACCGTGGGTGATTATGTGATCCGCCGGTCTGGGTGTATCCAGGGCATTCGCGGTTATCAGGCTGACCCCGAACCATCCACGGTGCTGATCGGTGGCTTCCAGATAGACGGCGGCGGGCCTTGTGAGACCGTATTCGTCGGTAAGCACGTTCCAGTGGCTCAGGGAGCTGTCGAACCAGACGTCGAGGATATCATCCACCCTCTGGAGGTTCTCCCCTCCGCAAAGGTGACACACCGGCTTCCTGCCGGCCAGCGCGAATATCTCTTCGGGGCTCATGAGGAACCAGATGTCCGCCCCCTCTTCGGTGATGGCGAAGCCCATCTCGTATCCGCCGATGACCAGGAGC
>CAYLXG010000168.1:0-1331 GCA_964387445.1 uncultured bacterium | reverse complement strand
GTCCGCCACCAGGTCTATGAGATCCGCGTCCATCACCGCTTCGCCGCAGTCGGGACATTTCAGGACCGGAAGGGCAACTCCCCAGGATCTCTGCCTGGAGAGGCACCAGTCGGGCCGCACGGACATCATGTTCCTCATTCTCTCGTAGCCCCACCCAGGGTGCCACTGTATGTCGTCCACCATTTCCAGCACCCTCTTCTTCAGGTCCCTGTGATCCAGGTCCAGGAAGAACTGCTCGGTGGCCCTGAAGATAAGCGGGGTCTTGCACCTCCAGCAGTGGGGATAGCTGTGACTGATCTTTCTCTCCGCCAGGAGGCGGCCTGTTTTCCTCAGGTCCTCCACTATCACCGGATTGGCATCGAAAACATGCATTCCGCAGTACTCTCCGCCCTCCAGGGTGAACTTTCCCTCGGGACCAACCGGGCAGAATGTGTCTATTCCATAGGCCTTTCCCACCATGAAGTCCTCGGATCCGTGCCCGGGAGCCGTATGAACGCACCCGGTTCCGTCCTCCATGGTGACATGGTCGGCAAGGATGACCCTGCTGGTGCGGGCCGGATCCACTGGGTGCCGGAGGAGCAGGTTCTCCAGGACCCTGCCCTTCAGGGGAGCAGCGTTCTCAGGGGTTCCCTCCAGGCCGGTTTCCTCCAGGAAGGCCTCTGCCCTTCTTGAGGCAACCAGGAACCGTCGTTCGCCGCATCTGACCACCGAATAGTCCTCCCCCGGGTTCAGGGCAACGGCCATGTTTGCCGGGAGGGTCCATGGAGTGGTGGTCCAGATGACCACTTCGGTTCCCCTGGGCACCCCGGCCTTCTCCCACTGTTCCGGATCACTCTGCAGGAAGGCAACATAGACCGAAGGCGAGGAATGGTCTGCGTACTCCACCTCAGCCTCTGCCAGAGCGGTGGAGCAGGAGGTGCACCAGTGTATGGGCCTGAGGCCCTGGTATATGTATCCTTCCCTTACCAGCCTTCCGAAGGCCCTTACTATGCCGGCCTCATATGTCCTCTTCATTGTGAGGTAGGGGTCGTTCCACCGTCCGAACACGCCCAGCCTCCTGAACTCCTCCCGCTGAACGTCCACGTACCTGGCTGCGTATTCCCTGCACCTCTTCCTTATCTCCATGCGTGTCAGTGATGCCCGTTCACTGCCAGCTTCCGTCATGACCTTGTGCTCGATGGGCATGCCGTGACAGTCCCACCCGGGAACGTAAGGGGAGTAGCGGCCCATCATGGTATGGCTCTTCACTATGAAATCCTTAAGTATCTTGTTGAGAGCCGTGCCAAGGTGGACGTGGCCGTTGGCGTAGGGAGGGCCGTCGTGGAGGATGA
>CAYLXG010000167.1:0-5174 GCA_964387445.1 uncultured bacterium | reverse complement strand
AAGCACCCCGCACAGTGAGATCAGGATGCAGGCTATATACCGCATGTAAAATGCACTAAAGGTATGGCATGGTTCTTGCATACAACTGTGGCATGATGAAAAACACAACAGATATCTCAGCCTGCAATGAAAGAGGAGCCGCCCTGATGATCGCCCTGGTCACCGCCATTGTGGTGATGCTGGCTGCAACGCTTCTCATTACCCTCACCGAGAGAATGGTCAGTTCCCACAGCGAAAGGCTCTTGCAAGCCCAGGTGTCCCTTTCCGAGGCCAGCGCAGCCGACGGTCTGGCCCAGATGATAGCCATCTCGGGAACCGGCTCCGCCGCAGGGGGCGCATCATTCCAGCTCGCCGGCGTTGAAACGGAACTCACACTGCTGGAGACCGGCACCGCCGGGATCCGGACAGGATTCTATCAGCTCGCAGACCCCAGGGGAGCGGTGATCATTCCCACTGGAAGCAGGCTGGCAACGGTCTCTACCAGCGGGGAGACCGTAACCGTATCCTTCTGGGGAGAGAACACCGTTAACACCATGGTGGAATACACCATATCCACCGACATGCGGCCGGTGGCCGGCACCGGGATCACCGTCGACGGCGAGAACGGAGCGGTGGTGGTGCTTCAGGGCGGGGGAGAGACCATGTTCCTCCTGGTAACCCCCGGCGGCATTGCGGCCTCTGCGGTCACGGGCACCATCCCGGTCTCCGGCGGCGACATCCTTTCAGCAGGAGCCTCTTCATCCGGGAACCCGCTCCTTGCGGTTACATCCGGAGGTTCCTCGGGAACCCTGGTGAACCTTGAAACAGGAATCACCACCCAGCTCTCTTCACCGCCGGGCACATGCCCCTTCGTCATGGACGACGGCACGGTATTCGGCTCCACTTCCGTCGGTTCGGCATTCAGCATCGCCAGGGTCAGGGACGCTTTCCAGGGCGACTTCAACAACGACGGCATACAGGACATAGCCTTCGCCACCTCCTATTCCCTCATGGTCTACTCCGGCGCCGGCGGCGAGATACACAGGGCCATGCCCGGAGGAGCCCTTGTATGCTGGGGTGATGTGCCTGGAAGGAACGGCATCTCCGGAATGTGGAGCACCCCCGGGGGTGAGGAGCTCTGGCTCCGCCTGGGATACGACGGTTTTACAGAATTCCTCCCCGATATGATCTACACGAAGGGATGGGAGGGCCGTTTCACAGGCCTGGGGAACACATTCACCGGCTTCATCCACGGCGCCGCCGTTGTGGCGTCCACCTCGGGATACCTGCAGCAGCTGCTGGAGGGCAGTGTTTTCACCGGCAATGCCGACGGAGGCTCCATGGATTTCTTCCGCCTCACCGAAGACGGGCTGGAAGCTGTCTTCAACCCCGTGAACGGCGACGGCATCCAGCTGGTCTTCCAGGCCAGGAACACATACCACGGTGAAGAACACCCCGGGAACACACATGTTTTTTCGATTTTCGAGACCCAGGGCGGCAGAAGGGTCTTCCACACCCTGGAGGGCGACAGATCATGAGAAGGGCATTCACCCTGGCCGAGATCATGGTCGCATCGGTGATAATACTCGTTGTCCTCACCGCCCTTGCCGTTGCCCTGATGTCCTTTGCCAGGGGAAGCCGGTCCATCGAACTCCAGGACGGCGCCCTTACCCTCGCCCGGCTGGAACTGGCGGAGATGGAGAGAAGCATGCTCCTCCCAGTTCCGGGCAGCTCCGTCCGGGCCGACTCCATCTGGGGCAATCAGTACATGGTGGAAACATCGGTCACGGAGGCCAGCGGCAGCGCCATTGAAGTAACTGTCGCGGTGGCCTCGGGAGATACCCTCTCGATAGATCTCACAAGAAGGTTTTACGATAATGAAAGTCAGTAACGGAAAGAAGATTGGAGACAGTATGGAGCAAGTGTTTTGCAGAAAACGGGGCGCAGGCGGCTTCACCCTTGTTGAGGTCATAATCGCCTCGATCCTTCTGGCGATCATTGTCACGGGCATCGCCTTCTTCTTCATGCACATGATCCGCATGTCCGACAGGATGGATGATCAGACCAGAGCCCTGGAGCTTTGCAGGGAAGGGCTTGAGATGCTCAGGACGCAGGATGTCGTCTCAATGTCCGACGGCTGGCAGTCCCCTGAAACGGTGGACGGCTTCACCAGAAGGATCTGGGTTGACACACCCTACGATCAGTACCCGGAAGCCAAGCACGTCATGTGCAGGGTGAACTGGACAGGCGTGGAAGGTCCGGACAGCCTGGACCTTAGCACGCTGTTCTAGAGGAGGTGAACAGGATGAAAAAGCAGAAGAACGGAAGGGGCATGTCCCTGATCGAGCTTATGATAGTGATCGGTATTCTGGGAATACTGTTCACCGCCGTCTACATGTTCTTTACCAAGGGTACCGAGCAGTTCCACTTCGCAAGGCGCCAGAACCAGCTGGCCACAAGCGGAAGGATGGCACTGGAGATCATATCCGACGAGATCAGATGGGCGGGCTACATGCCCGCTGGAGGTTGGCCTCAGGATCAGTGGCACCCCATTGAAGTGGCCGAAGAGAACCAGCTTCAATTCTACGCCGACTACGACTGGAGTTCTAACCTCACCGACGAAGACCACAGGAACGTCTTCCGTGATACCGACGATATCGTGAGGATAACCGACGACGCGTCATACAGCATGGTTGCTGGAACGGACATAACAGCACTTCAGTTCAGCTTCTTCGACGCCCAGGGCAATCCGCTGGCCAAGCCTCTTAACGCCGCCGACAGGGACGCAGTGAGGCACATTCAGATAAAACTTACCCTGCAGGACACATACATGGGTGATGTGTACCAGACAGTCCTTCAGACCATGGTGACCCCGCTGAACCTGGGTGTTCAGCACAACTTCGACCCTCTGTTCTACCTGCCTCCCCAGACTCCGGGCAACATTCTGGTGAATGTTTATGGAGAGGATGAACCGGCTCCCACCAACGATGAACAGGCCCTCATCGAAAAACTTATCGCATGGGGACACAGAGTTGAGATACTCGTGGACAGTGAGGTCCCGGTATTCCCATATGACAGCCTTCCCGCCGACCTGCTGATACTCAGGGACATCAACGCATTCCCCGGCACCGGGCACTTTGGCGACAGCGTTGCCATTCAGGCCATTCCCATACCCATAATAGTACTTGACCCCGACGACGCCGTGAGGGTGTTCCACATGGCCTATGGAGCCACCGACACAACACATCACAAGTGTCCAATGGCCAAGGTGATAGTGAACCACGACATCCATTACCAGGTACCTCCTTACAACCCGTCCAGCCTCACCTTCAGCATCTACGACAGCCTCGAGGTTAACGCTCCTGTTAACTTCATTGACTCGCTGGCGCCGGGCACCGACCTTATCACCCGGTTTACCGGAAGCGCAGGCGACAGTCTTTCAGGGGTTTCGGTGATCAACGACTTCCTGCCCTCCTCAAGACGCATCCACTACTGCGCCCCGGCATTCGAGCACTACTCCAGGGACGGAGACCGTTTCCTTTACAACGTGATACTATGGGGTCTGGGCTCCTCCCAGAGCGAACCTCCCCTGGGTGATGAGATAGAGAGGGAAACCTTCGAAGGGGAATCCCCCGGCGAGATAGACCTCACCATCTGGGAGGACGACCTCGAGGGCGGCATGATGATGCCCGACTCGATACCCATCTACACTGATTTCGAACCCTCGGGAGCCCCTGCCATGGTATGGACCACATCATCCACCGGTTCCGGCGCCATAACCAGGCTGGGCGACAACACCCTTGAGATGGAAAGAACGGTCTCCGGCGCCTTCGACAGGAACATAGCCGCCGCGTCGGTGGACCTTTCCGCATACAACGCCCTTACCGACGACCTCTACATAACCGTTGACTCCTGGAAGGGAACCTCCGAGACCATCAACGCCGAAGACGGCGTGTTCCTCTATTCCATGGGCGGTTCGGTGACGGAACTGGTGAACGAGGACTTCGAGAGCCTTCTCCTTGCAGGTGGAGACGTGGAGTTCTGGGGAGACCTCTACGGCCGCCACAGGGTTCACTCCCCGGGCTGGAACAACGGCACCTCCTTCGTAACCCTTGACACCAGGGTGAACGGGAACTACGGCAGGGCCCGGATGATCATAGAGGTTGATACCTCCACCCTCGACGACGGCACCCCCATAACCGTCTACTTCAGGATGAGCGATCAGGGGGACGAGAACAGCAACTACAACTCCTCCACAGGAAGCGGCGACTATGTGGGATGGAGCTTGGGGGAAGACATCGCGGACCCCATCGAGGACTACATTCACCTCAATCCGCAGTCATATACCAACGGGCAGTGGTACGACAGGGAGTTCACCTTCACCCCTCCGGGGACCATGCCTGCCACACTCTATGTGATCTTCAGCCAGTACGACAACTACACCGCCACCAGCGCCACCGGGAGCGACGGCATCAGCTTCGACGATGTGCTGATAGTGGCCGACAACTCCACCCTTACGCTGAACAGGGTAGGAGTTCCATCAACAAACGCCGACTGGCAGCCAATAGGCGTAGACCTGGACGATCAGGCCGTTGCACACGGAGCCCCCTTCACCGCCGACTACGGCATAGCCCTCAGCCAGTACGGGCTGGGTCCCTGGAGCACCTACGGCATGCACTGGAGGAACTTCGAGATAGGATACATAGACGAGTACTACACCCTTCCAGGGTGGACCCACGGTCCGGTGGTCGCCGGTGGAACCGACGACTGGATCCTGGAAGAGATCTCCGGCGACCACCGCTGGACCCTCCACGCCAACGATCCAACCCACTACAGCAACAGCACTGACTGCTGGCTGCAGGCACCGGAGTTCTCCATTCCCGCCGGGGCCTCCGACGCCCGGCTCACCATAAGCCATCAGATGGAGCTTGAGAGCAACTACGACTACGCGTGGATAGAGGTGTCCACCAACGGAGGCTCCACCTGGCAGTTCTTCGACTCCGATGCCTATACCCCCGGGCAGAGCTACAACGGTCACGACGCGTTTTCAGGCACCATATCCCCCAGCACCCTCAACCTGAGTCTGGAGGACTACGTGGGCCAGAGCATCACACTCAGGTTCATGTTCCACTCCGACGGCAGCATAACCAGGAGCGGCTGGGTGCTGGATGACTTCCACGCCACCTGCAGGGTGG
>CAYLXG010000166.1:0-5273 GCA_964387445.1 uncultured bacterium | reverse complement strand
AGCAGCTGCGGAGACCCGAAGAGCCGTCTGCAGGAGTACTGCCAGGGCAGGGGAATGTCCAGACCCGAGTATGGCACTGAGGATGTTCAGGGGCCCTCCCACTCCCCGGTTTATCACGTGAAGGTTTTAGTGAACGGAAAAGTGCTGGGCAGGGGAAACGCTCCCGGCAGGAAGAACTCGGAGATGGCCGCGGCTGAACAGGCCCTTATGGCCCTTGAAGGTGAGGACTGATATGGACTACATGCTCAATGAGGACATTCTGGCGATAAAGGAGATCTGCACGGAGATCGGCGAGAAGCACATACTTCCCGTCCGTGCCGAGCTCGACGAGGAGAACAGGTTCCCCAGGGAGATAATGAAGGTCATAGCCCAGAGCGACCTGTTCACCATATACATTCCCGAGGAGTACGGCGGCACCGGCATGGGAAGCATTGCCCTGGTTGTGGCCACCGAGGAGCTCAGCCGCTACTGCGGCGGAGTGGCGGTCTCCTACGCCGCCAACGCACTGGGTGCAATGCCCATTCTCCTCATGGGCTCCGAGGAACAGAAGCAGAAGTACCTTCCGCCCCTTGCCTCAGGCGAGAAACTCTGCGCCTTTGCCCTCACCGAACCGGAAGCGGGCAGCGATGCCGGAGGCATAAAGACAAGGGCGATAAAGGACGGCGATCATTACGTTCTCAACGGAACCAAGCAGTGGATCACCAACGGCGGAGAGGCCCAGATCTACACAGTGATAGCCCTCACCGACCCCGACAGGGGCGCCAGGGGCGCCAGCGCCTTCGTGGTGGAGGAGGGCACCCCGGGCTTCAGCTACGGCAAGAAGGAAGACAAGATGGGCATAAGAGCCTCCGCCACAAGGGAGCTCATCTTTGAGGACTGCCGGATCCCGGCGGAGAACCTCATCTCCAGGGAGGGCATGGGATTCATGGTGGCAATGCGCACACTTGACAATTCCAGGCCCGGAGTTGCCGCCCAGGCGGTGGGCATAGCCCAGGGAGCACTTGACGAAGCCCTCAAGTACGCCGCACAGAGGAAGCAGTTCGGCCAGAGGATCGATTCCTTCCAGGGCCTGCAGTTCATGCTTGCGGACATGGGAACCAGGATCGAGGCCGCCAGGGCCCTCACATATGCCGTAGCCAGGATGATAGACAGCGGCTCGAAGAAGTTCGAGAAGGAGTCCGCCATGGCCAAGGTCTTTGCAAGCGACGTTGCCATGAGCGTTACCACCGATGCCGTTCAGATCCTGGGCGGATACGGCTACATGAGGGAGTATCCGGTGGAGAAGATGATGCGCGACGCCAAGATAACACAGATATACGAGGGCACCAACCAGATTCAGCGCAGCGTCATCGCCCACGCCATGATAAAGGAAGCCCACAGAAAGTAGGAGCCAATGAAGTTCGTCGTTGCAGTAAAGCAGGTTCCGGACACCGCCGAGGTGCGGATAGATCCTGTCAGGGGAACACTGATCCGCGACGGTGTCCCTTCCATCATGAATCCCTTCGACACCTACGCCCTGGAGGAAGCCCTCAGGTGGAGGGACGAGCTGGGCGGCACGGTAACGGTGATCACCATGGGCCCCCCCCAGGCTGAGGATGTGCTCAGGGAAGCCATCTCCATGGGCGCCGACGATGCCGTTCTGGTCAGTCACAGGGCATTCGCAGGGGCGGATACCTGGGCCACCAGCCACACCCTTGCCGCCGCGGTGGCAAGGATGGGAGAGGTGGACGCGGTTTTCTTCGGAAAGCAGGCCATCGACGGCGATACCGCCCAGACCGGCCCCAGCGTTGCAGCTTCCCTTGACTGGCCCCAGATAACCTTCGTGGGAAAGGTCAGGAGCCTGGAGGAGAAGACCATTACCGTCGAGAGGTACGTGGAGACCGGCACCCAGGTGGTACAGACCGACCTCCCCGCGGTGCTCACAATACTGAAGGACGCCAATGTGCCCAGGGTTCCCAGCCTCAGGGGAAAGATGAAGTCCCGGAAGGCGGAGATCCCGGTGTGGGGTCTGGAAGACCTTGGCCTCACCGAAGCCGAGACCGGCCTTGAGGGCTCTCCCACCAAAGTGGTGGTCACCGCCACTCCGGAGGCGAGGAAGGGCGGAGAGATCCACACAGGCACACCGGAGGAGCTTGCCAGGAGGCTGGCAGACCTTCTCCTGGGCGAAGGGAAGGAGGGCTGACATGGGTGGATTCCTGGAAGTTAAGGACAGCTGCACAGGATGCGGCATCTGCGTGAAGACCTGCCCGGTGAACGCCCTTTCCGTTAACGAGGAAAGAAAGGCGGTGGTCTCCGACGACTGCACCCTCTGCAGCATCTGCGTCGACTCGTGTCCCTTCGGCGCCCTGGTGGTTCACCATTCATTCGGCGGAGACCCTGAGAAGCTGGCGGAGTACAGCGGCATACTGGTCCTCTGCGAGATGCGCGACGGCCACCCGGACAGAAGCGCCCTGGAGCTTTTGGGAGAAGCCCGGAAGCTCTCAGGCGGAGAGAAGACCGTAACCGCACTGATGATCACCAGCGACCCTGGAGAGACCCCGCGGAAGCTCCTGCACGCCGGGGCGGACAGGGTCATAAAGGCGGTTCACCCCTCGCTGGAGCACTTCAGCACCGAGCCCTGGAACAGCATACTCACCCGGGTGATAACGAGTGAGAAGCCCGAGATCGTGCTCGCCGCAGCAACCACCACAGGCAGGGACGTGATGCCCAGGGTATCCAAGACACTGGACACAGGCCTTACCGCCGACTGCACCGAGCTTCACATCGACCCCGACAGCGGAATGCTCATGCAGACCCGGCCGGCCTTCGGCGGCAACATCATGGCCACCATAGTCTGCGACAGGACCAGGCCCCAGATGTCCACTGTACGCCCCGGTGTGATGAAGCCCATGATCCCGGACGAGTCCAGGACCGGCGAGGTGATCGACCTTCAGGTTACCCCTGAAATGGTCCAGTCACGCTCCCGGGTGCTGGAGTTCATCCCCACCGAGGGTGACGAAGTGGACATCACCGAGGCGGAGATAGTGATCTCCGGCGGCAGGGGGATGAAGGATCCCTCAAACTACCCCATGCTCCACGAACTGGCACACCTGCTTGGCGGCACGGTGGGCGCCAGCCGCGCCGCGGTGGACGCCGGGTGGATAGAGTATCCCAGGCAGGTGGGGCAGACCGGAAAGACCGTTCAGCCAAAGACCTACCTTGCGGTTGGCATTTCCGGCGCAGTTCAGCACCGGGTGGGGATGCAGTCCTCCGATGCCATATACGCCATTAACAAGGACCCCGACGCGAACATCTTCCAGTTCTGCACCGAAGGCTTCGTTGGAGACCTCTTCGAAGTGGTGCCGGAACTGATCAAAGAGATAAAGAAGCGCAGGGGCTAGAGCGACAGTGATACAGACGACCCCCGTGGCCTTTCACCGGTACTGCGCCACGGGGGTCATTCACGTTCATACCACCAGGTCCGACGGCCGGGGCGAGCCCGGGGAGATAGTCGAAGCTGCCCTGGAGTCGGGGCTGGACTACCTGGCCTTCAACGACCACAGGCACCTTGCCCTGATGGACGAGGGCTGGCACGGGAAGCGCACAGGGTGAACCACGGCGGCCCCATACTCAGTCAGCTGGAAGAGGTGAACGCCATGGGCGGGCTCGCGGTGATCGCCCATCCCAGGGAAAAGCGGCCGTTCGTCCCCGGTCTCGGGGAGTATCCCTGGGGTTTCGGCACCGGCCATCCGGTGGCGGGGATCGAGGTCTGGAACTGGATGAGCATGTGGAAGAAGAGGGTAAGCCCCCTGAACATCCTCTCCGCCCTTAACCATCCTGATGCAAGGGTCCTCTCCCCGTGCGCCGAATCGGTGGACATGTGGATGCAGACCGGAGGGTGCCTGGTGGGGGGTGCCGACGCCCACGGCCACAGGATACTGGGCAGGGACGTGTTCAACTATGGAATGCTCTTCCAGAGGGTCCGTACCCACATACTCCTGGACAGTCCCCTGACAGTCCCAAAGCAGTTCACCGAAGCTCTCAGGCAGGGCAGCTGCTTCATAAGCAACGCCATATGCGGAGACGCCTCTGAGTTCCGAACAGCCGTTGTCCCTGAGGGACTGCACATGAAACTTCCAGGCGAAGGCGAGGTACTCATAAGGGGCAGGGAGCCTGAGATTCACACCGGGGGGCTGGTTTTCTTCCCAGGGGTGAAGCCCCCTGTCTACCTTGAGGTCCGCCGGAACGGCAGGACCTGGATCGCCCAGGGCATACCTGCCCCCGGGCCGTCCGCAAGTATGTCAAGTAACTCTCCAAACGATTGATGTGCAGGAGGATACAAATGGCTCACAAGTGGGTTTTTCCGGTGCTTCTCATGGCGGCGGCAGCCGTCTGCGACCCCATTGATACCGCTTACGACCTGATGGAAGCCATTGAGTACGGCAACGGCAGTGCACTGGAGACCATCCTATCCAGCGACCTTTACCAGACCCTGGACGGCTTCATCGAACAGGCAAGGTCCATAGCCCTGGCCGACCCCGTACTGGCCCAGGACCTGCTTCGAAGCAGGTATGGAACCGCCGTATCCCTTGAGGACCTTGAAGGCCTTTCCAATCAGGATATCATGGGTCTCATAATGGAGACCATTACCCTGCAGCCTGAGGAATACGTGGAAAGGGAGACCGCCTCCATGGAAGGGAGGGAGGCAACGGTGGTCATCCACTACTTCAACGGCTCCACCGTTTCCTTCAGGATGAACTGGGAGGACGGAGACTGGCGGGTAAGCGACTCCAGCCTTCTGGCGGCGATGTTCAGATAGGATTACTCCGAGGCCTGGTCCACGTCCAGCGGGGTTCTGAGAATTATGAGCACGGCTGAGAACGGGACCACGAAGTACTTGGCGGAGTCCAGCCTGATCTCCCAGGCGGAATTCTTGACGTACAGAACGAAATCCCCCTTCTCCACCTGAAGCGGGTAGTGCCTGATCTCAGGGACATCCGCTGGCTTCCAGGGTTCCTCTGAGCCGTCGCCGGGGGCGGGTATGGGGTATCCCGGGCCCACGGCCTCCACCCAGCCTCCCAGTATCTTTTTCCGGTCGACGGCGGAATCGGGAACGTACAGTCCGGAGTCGGTCCTCTCCCCGGTGGACGGGGGGCTTACCAGTATCCTGTCCCCTGTGACTATGAGCTTTTTGTCGCCCATGAACATGGAATCGGTCATGCTGCTCCTGTGAAAGGTCTGGCGGAGGACCGGGGACTCGAACCCCGAAGGGTGATTAGCCCGGCGGATTTCAA
>CAYLXG010000165.1:0-5373 GCA_964387445.1 uncultured bacterium | reverse complement strand
TGAGACCGATCGGATTGGTTTTCTGACCCAAACGATTACTCCTCTCCAGGTTCGGTGCCGTCGGCAACTTCAACCAGTATGTGACTTGTGCGGTGACGGATCTTGGTGGCCCTTCCCCTTGCCCTGGGTCTCCAGCGCATCACGGTGGGGCCTTCGTCAACGGTTATCTTCCTTACCTTCAGCTCGTCGATGTCCAGCTGCCTGCCCTCTGCCTTGAAAACGGCGTTGGCAACGGCAGAGTCCAGGGTGCGGCCGATGATCTTCGACGCGTTCTTGGGAACGGTCATCAGTATCGACAGCGCCTGGTTTACCGACTTGCCCCTCACGAGGTCGGCTACTGCGCGTGCTTTCCTGGGGGGAACTCTAACGAACCTTGCCTTGGCCTTGGCTTCCATCATTCCCCCTTCTAGCCCTTCTCGCGGTGACCGCGGAAGGTTCTTGTGGGCGCGAACTCACCGAGCTTGTGCCCAACCATGTTCTCGACCACGAACACCGGTACGAATTTCCTGCCGTTGTGAACGGCGAAGGTATGCCCCACGAACTCGGGAGGGATGGTGGACCTTCTGGCCCAGGTCTTGATGACCTTCTTCTCTCCTGCCTCTGTGGCAACTTCAACCTTCTTCTGGAGGTTCGTGTCGATGAATGGGCCTTTCTTCAGCGAACGGGCCATATCTACTTCCTCCTCTTACCGGTTGGTCTGCGTCTGCTGATGAGCTTGTCCGACGGTTTGCCGGATCTCCTGGTGCGGAGACCCTTGGCCAGCTGGCCCCAGGGCGAGCACGGGTGGCGTCCGCCGCTGGTCTTGCCCTCTCCACCGCCCATGGGGTGGTCGATGGGGTTCATGGCAACGCCGCGCACGTGGGGTCTGCGACCCCTCCAGCGGCTTGCTCCGGCCTTTCCAGGCACCATGAGGTTGTGCTCGAGGTTGCCAACCGTTCCCACTGTGGCTGCGCAGTTTACCGGTACCCTGCGCATTTCCCTCGAGGGGAGCTTCAGTGTGGCATACCTGCCCTCACGGGCCATGAGCTGAACCGCGGTTCCGGCGCTTCTGGCCATCTGGCCGCCCTTGCCGGGCTTGAGCTCCACGTTGTGGACCATGGTTCCCAGGGGGATCCTCTCCAGGGGCAGGTGATTACCCACCTCGGGAGCGGCATCGGGTCCGGCGACTATGGTGTCGCCCACCTGGAGACCAACGGGGCACAGTATGTAGCGCTTCTCGCCGTCGGAGTAAACCACCAGGGCTATCCTTGCCGACCTGTTGGGGTCGTACTCGATGGTGGACACCGTGCCGGGAATGCCCGTCTTGTTCCTCTTGAAATCGATCACACGGTACATCCGCTTGTGGCCGCCGCCGCGGTGCCTGGCCGTTACCCGGCCGTAGCTGTTCCGCCCTGCGGTTTTCTTAAGCGGGGTCATGAGGGACTTTTCTCCGTGATCCCTGGTTATCTCATTGAAATCCGGAGATATCTTGAACCTGGTACCGGGTGTCATGGGTTTCCATCTCTTGGTTCCCACGATTTACACCCCCTCAAAGAAGTCCACAGAATCGCCCTCTTTAAGGGTGACGATAGCCTTTTTCCAGGCTGCTCTGCGACCGATGTTGCGGCCAAGTCTCTTGACCTTGCCATCCATTCTAACGGTTCTCACTTCGAGCACGGTAACGTCGAAGATCTCCTCTATCGCACGGGCGATCTGGGGCTTGGTCGCCCCGGGGAGCACCTTGAAGGTGTACCTGTTGTGCATCTCCCTGGCGATGGTTGACTTCTCGGTTACCATGGGAGCTAAGATTATCTGACGCGGGTCCATTACATCACCCTCGCCTTCAGCTGCTCCAGAGCGTTCTCGGCGATAACGACCACCTCTGAATTGACCAGGGTGCTCACCGGCACCGTGCCGGCTGATACCGCGAATACTCCGGGAATGTTGCCTGCGGCCCTTGCCACCATGGAGTCGCCGTTGGTGAGGATAACCGTCTTCCTTCCGGCGAGCCCGTTGCCACCCAGCATCTCCCTCACCTCACGGGTCTTTCCCTGGACAGTCAGGTCGCGGATGACCCTGAGGTTGCCTTCGGAAAGCCTCTCGGAGAGAATGCCTGCAATGGCCTTGCGGCGGACCTTGCGGTTGATCTTCTTGGTGAATGCCCTGGGCTTGGGCCCGTGGGCCACACCGCCGCTGCGCCATATGGGGCTCTTGAAGGAACCCGCCCTGGCGTGACCGGTGTGCTTCTGCCTCCAGGGCTTCCTGCCGCTTCCCGTCACCTCTGCTCTGGTGAGGGCGCTGGCATTGCCCTGGCGTCTGTTGGCCTGCTCCGCCCGAACCACCTCCCACAGAACGTGGGTGGAAACGCCCATGGCGAACATTTCGTCGGGGAGCTTAACGGAGCCAACCTCTTCACCGGCCATGGTGTAAACTCTGGCTTCTGCCATCAGCTTTCACCTCCTCTGGAAACGTGCTTCCTGATCATCAGGTAACCGTTTCTGGCACCGGGAACCGCTCCCTTGATAACAAGAAGGTTCTTCTCGGCGTCGACCCTGACTATCTCCAGGTTCTTCACCGTTCTCTTCTGATTACCGGTCTGCCCGGGCATCTTCTTGTTCTTCCAGACCCTTCCCGGAGTGGCGCACTGGCCGATGGATCCGGGAACGCGCTTGGACTTGCAGCCGTGGGTCTCGTCGCCGCCGGAGAAGCCGTGGCGCTTCACCACACCCTGGAAGCCCTTGCCCTTGGTGGTTCCGGTTACGTCCACCTTCTCGCCGGGGACGAACATCTCAACGGTGAATGAATCTCCCGCCTTAACCTCTCTGGAGGGAGCAGGGAACTCAACCAGCCTGGACACAGGAGGCGCGCCGGCCTTGTCGAGGTGACCCCTCTGGGGCTTCGACAGCCTGCTCTCCTTAGCCTGGCGGTAACCCACCTGCACCGCGGAGTATCCGTCGGTCTCGGGGGTCTTCACCTGCACCACCGGGTTGGGGGCAGCTTCAAGCACCGTAACGGGTATGGCCCTGCCGTCTTCTGCGAAGACACGGGTCATACCGATCTTACGAGCCATGATTCCGCTCATAACCACTTCCCATCGCTGAAGTCCCCGTTGAACGGGGGGACGAGCGTTTCTGTTGGTCCGCCTGGAGCAGCGTCCGTTCCCGCGCTCCAGAGCGGTTTGCCTCTTAATCCGGCATCCCGGACCAGTCAGGCTTAACCAGTTACTGCTACTTTATCTCCACGTCGACGCCTGCGGGAACGTCGAGCTTCCGCAGTGCTTCGGTGGTCTGTTCGTTCGGGTCCTGTATCTCGATCAGGCGTGAATGCACCCTGACCTCGAACTGTTCGCGTGACTTCTTGTTCACATGGGGGCTTCTCAGTACCGTGACCATCGAGCGCCTTGTGGGCAGTGGTATGGGACCGGCGACCCTGGCACCAGTATTGGTGACCCCTCGCACGATATCGACCGCTGACCTGTCAAGAAGACGGTGATCATAGGCTCTGAGCCTTATTCTCAACCTGTTTTCGTTCAATGCTTCTCCTTATTTCACCACTATGTATAAAACACCGCGCAGAGGCCCATCTGCCCACAGCACATGGACTTCCGTACACGTACCACAACATCTGCCTTCTCCCGCGGGGTTCGCTTCACCCGCGGGGACGGCTATTATACACAACTGTAAAGGGTTGTGCAAACCCTGTCAGCTGATGATCTCCGCCCTTCTCTCCTCGAGCAGGGAAACCAGCCTGTCCATGCCCTCTGAGGTCTCGGCGGAAAGACGCAGGGCCGTTACCCCGGGGTTCATGGACCTGCATTCCTCCTCGGCCCTGTCCGGGTCGAACCTGAGGCTCTCCAGAAGGTCCATCTTGTTCAGCAGGAACAGGTCGATCTTCGAGAAGAGCCCAGGGTACTTCAGCACCTTGTCGTCCCCCTCCGGGAGGGAGAGCATGCCGGCGGTGAGGTGTTCGCCCAGGTAGAAGCCGCTGGGGCATATGAGATTGCCCACATTCTCTATCACAAGGAACTCCCAGGTCTTCGGGAAGGGCTTCATGGCGTTCAGCGCGGTTCCCACCGCAACGGCGTCGAGGTGGCAGGAGCCGCCGGTCTCTATCTGGTAAGCATAAGCACCGGCCTTCTCTATCCTCTCGGCGTCGCGCCTTGTCTGCACGTCGCCCTCTATAACCGCAAGCCTGTCGCCCAGCTTCTCCGCCAGCCTTTCGAGCAGTGTGGTCTTCCCGGCCCCGGGGCTGCTCATCAGGTTCAGGCAGAGCAGGCCCGACTCGGAGAACACCTTCCTGTTCCTCTCAGCGGCGTCGTCGTTCCTCTTCATCACAGGCGACTTCATGGCCACCCTTCTTGTTCGCGCACTCATTCCGGCTCCTTCATCTCTATTTCGTCCACGGTGAGTTCCCTGCCCGACAGCACCTCACGGCGAAGCGAGCCGCAGATACAGGGCTGATACATGTCGGTTGCGGTGTACTCCTCCCCGCAGTCCAGGCACCGTAGCGCCGCGGGCTGCCTGTTCACCTCGATCGCTACATCATCACCGACCAGTGACTCAAGGCAGAACACCAGGGAATCGGGATTCACGCAGGAGAGCCCCCCCACCGTGAGGCTTATCCTCCGAAGAAGGCACCCACCAGGCACCTCTTTCCGTACGATGTCCATGATCTCAGCAGCCAGGCTCAGTTCGTGCAAGGTTCCTCCTTAAGGAAGAATTATGCACCATAAGAAGGGAGGAAGCCAGAACCGGGAATGGAAGCAAGGCTTGTGGAGCTCATCGACACCTCCGATAATATCCCCGCGGACGTGAGGATAACAGACAACGACGTGAGGGCGTTACTGCCTTCAAGGGGCGATACCACCAGCGACATGGAAGAGGTCTCTTTCTACTGGGACAACATCACGGTCTCGGACATAGGCCCTCACCGTCTTGAGGTAAGAGCCGCGCCCTGGCTTGGAGAACCGGACACCTCCGACAACACCGCCCGTATCACCTTCCTTGTTGAGCCCAACGACTGGGCCACCGAGGAACTTGATGATCCATGGGACATGACTGAATCTGGCGACAGCGCCTGGCACACCGACGATATCTCCTCAATGTTCTGCTGGGTGACAGCGTCATTCACTGATTCAGTAAGCGGCATGTTCGAGGGAAGCGTTGACTACGACTATCGCTTGACGAACAGGATGACTCTGAACCTGGGCGGGGAGACTCTAGACGGTGATGACTGGGAATACATAAGCCTCATAGGGAAGACCGATGTTCCCTGCGATGTCTATCTCCGCTGGGAAACAAGCATTCCTTCCGTCAGTGAGGTGAAGATAGGCGAGATGGGCTCATGGGGTATTCTTGAATACCAGTACTACTTCTGATGATTTAGTGGTCCATA
>CAYLXG010000164.1:0-5386 GCA_964387445.1 uncultured bacterium | reverse complement strand
CGTCGCCTGTGACATCACCTGCTGAGATCCCCAGCAGCCTGTCGTACTGGAAACCCGCCGGGGGCGAGAGTTTCTGGAAGCTGCCGTTCCTTTCCATGATGAACACATCCCCGAAGGATGTGCCTGCGGCAAGTTCCTGGGCGCCGTCGCCGTCAAGGTCTTCCGCCAGGGGTCCTGCGCCGGGGGAGCCGGAGAGGTTCAGCGGCCAGCCGGACACCTGTCCCCGGGCTGTGGACACCTGGATCTCCGCAGGGTCGCTCTCCCTGTTTATCAGATCCACCGCGGAAACCCCCAGTGTGTACTCAGTGGAAGGTTCAAGACCGGTGATGGTGATCTCCTTCACCGGCAGGGGGACCGGAGCGGTCCTCTCTCCATTGACGTACACGTAGTACCCTGTCTGGGACGGAGCCCCGGGGTGTTCCCAGGTGAGGCTGATGACGTCGTTTCCGGCTTCCTTCACCGCCAGGCCCTCGGGCTGGGGAACCTGCTGCTGCTGAAGCTGATGTATGTCCGCAGCGCTGAACTCCGCCGCTGTCTGGTTCACCGAAGGGGAGACAGCGGTTACCTGGAAGGAGCATCCGGGGAAGTCCTTCTTGAGCCAGGGCGAGTCCGGCGACTGGGGGGTGATGGTCAGGTGGATGGTGCCAGGGACAGTTTCCGCGGAGTTCCATGGAATGGTGCCCGTCTGGACGGTGGACACGGTGAAGGGTTCACAGGGTGTTACGCCGGAAGCGGTCAGCTGTACCCATTCATCCTCCGAGAGCCCTGTGTTGGCCAGGAGCATTCCTGAGATGGTAATCACCGTGGAGTCCGTATGGCCCTCTATCCAGGGGTCGGAGACGGTGAGCTGATACTCCGGGGAGTTCACCGTGACAAGCAGCGGGGAAGAGCCCTGGAACCCCGGGCAGGAGATATCTGCCTGGAGCAGTATGGCGGCACCCTCAGGGGCATCCTGGGCGATCTCAAGCTGGATGTCCTGAACCGACGCAGAGGATCCGCCGGGCTCGATGTCAGGGAAAACTGCCGTGCCGCAGGGGATCGACTCCAGGAACTCCACTCCCTGGACCACGGTGATCACCGCCACGGGTCCCTGGGCCTGTGAACCGCCGCTGTTGGCGGCGGTGAGGGATATGGTAACCGTTTCCCCTGGGGAGGCCGCGCCGTCCCCCTGGGGGTCTATGTCCTGGTCCTGGATGGCGACAACGGGTCCCTGGGCATCGAGCACTCCGATGGATAGCGTTCCCGGAAGCCTGGGGGCCGGGGCTGTCATGGCGGCTCCCAGGTCGTTGGAGGGCTTCAGGGCGGTTATCTGCAGGTACTCGTTCTGTCCTCCGGTGAGGGGGATCACACCCTGGAATGCAGCGGTGCCGTTCACGTCTGTTGCTGCCGCGGCATACACCTCTTCCGCCTTCCAGATGACCACTGTGGCTCCTGGTACTGGTCTGCCGTTCTCACGGACCTCCACTGTGACCTGGCTGGAGACCCCTTCGGCAAGAAAGAGCGGGGAGGCGGTAACCTGAAGCTGTCCGGGATCGCCCCTCCAGACGGTCATCATGGGGTCGCCAAGGAGGTTGAGGTAGAGGAAGGAGTAGTCGGAGAGGTTCTTGGAGGTCCTGTAGGCCTCCCCCAGGAAGGTAAGGGGCCAGTGGAGGGCCTGGCGCTGGAAGATCATCGCGGTATAGCCGGTTCCGAAGAGGGCGTCGCAGAACAGGTATGCGGTGGTCTTCTGCTGGTGCATGCCCATCCTGGGGTTCGCTATTGCCGCCACCAGCCCGGTTTCCCCTGATGTTAGCAGACCGGCCTCGGCGAAACTGAATGCTCCGTCGAAATGGGCCGGATCGCACCCCAGGGTCCAGAGTATGGAGGGCTGTCCGCTGTTCTGCATGGTGGCGAAGTCCGAGTCCCACATGTACTGACCCAGGGTGCCGTTACCCGCCGTCCCCAGCTTGTGTATCTCACCGTGGCCGGCGTGGACTATGAGATTGTATCCCTGGTCGAACTGGTTCAGGGCGTTGTTCCTGTTCAGGTCACCCTGGGGGAGTTCGTGGGGGTAGTAAAGCTCCACCGGTTCGTCAAGGTAAGAGGGCACCGCGCCATTCCTCAGCATCTCACCCAGGAGGGCCATGTCATCGGCCCCTGCGCCAGCAGGGTTGTTGGAGCCCAGGAGGAGAACCCTTCTGGCGAAATCATCAGGCAGCGAGGGGGGCGCCTCGTAGAGGAGCAGCTTCTCCATCATGGTCTCCACGTCCCCGGGGGAGTTCACAGGCCATCTGCCGGTGCATATGTCCAGGTATCCCAGTTCGTTAAGGACCCTCCACACCGAGCCGTCGTAGCTCCAGTCGCCGTCGAGGTCGCCGTAGTAGTCGTCGGAGGGGAGACCGCAGGAGGGGAAGGGAACTGGGATGTAGCTCCAGCCTCCTGTCTCCCTGGCGGGGACCTGTTCGTGGTCGCCACCCAGGAGCACCGCCTGTATGCCCCAGTACTCGTGGGCGTCCCTGAGGAAGTTCCTGATACGCTCCTGTGTGTCGCACCCTGAGTAATGCTGCTCTATCCATTCCACGGTGCGTACGGTGGTTACGATGCCCCTTGATGTACGGTGCTGCGCCAGCTGCTGGAAGCTCTCCTGGAGGGCTTCCGTTGTCACTATGACCATGTCGGCGCAGTCCCCCTGCAGGGATGGGAATTCGGTTATCTGAAGTGGGCCGGGAGAGCCGCCCGGATCCTCCACAGGGACCGGCGGGTAAAGCGACGCCGAGCCTGTTCCGGAGATCATGGACTCGATCCCCCTGCTCCGTACAGCAGCACTGAGCGGTGACTCCCTCAGGGGGGTCAGGGTCTCTCCATCCATGGGGCCGGTGGTTATCTCAATTGTTCCCGAGGCAAGGAGCTCCAGTGTCCCGGTGTCTTCACTGTACCTCAGAGGTGAGACGAAAACGGCTGCAGCCCTGTATCCCATGGCGGAGCCCTGCCTCAGCAGACCGGCGGTTCCACGGTGCCACACTGCGGCTCTGCCAGTTCAACCTGCTCAACACGGGTCCTCGGTGGAAGAATCCCCGTCCGCAGAGTGATCGGCGGTGCGCCTGCGAACGCCGGGGAGACGGTTTCAGGGGATACCGTGCCGGGCAGTTCCACGGCATTCAGCTCAGCTGAGACCGAAACGCAGGACGGTTCAATGGTTATGTCAGTTCGGATCTGTCCCCAGGCGGCGGTCCACAAGCACATTATCACCGCAGGCGCAGGGGAGACCCAGTCTTTCCACTTGGCTTCCATTGAGCCATAATAAGCAAACCTTACCCCCCGGCAAAGGGAGATGCCCAATGGAATCACGTTCGCTGATGAAGACCGCTGCTTTCTCGCTTCTCGCCCTGCTCTGCCTGGCGGGTTTCCTAACTGGAACTCCGGGAGGCCCCCTGGCGACCATGGCCAGGGGGGTCATTGACCGCCGAGGAGAGGCCCTGGAAAGCTACCGTTCTTCCCTGACAGACGTTGTGGTGACCTTCTCTCTCATGAAGGGATCACCTGGTGTTTCCCCGCATGCCGGGCTGCTGGGGCAGCTTGACGATCCCCTGGCGTTCTCATTCCCGGCGGCCACCGCAGCGGGGGTCTTCGCCGGTGTGACCAGCATTTTCCTGATACTCGCTGGACCAGTGGGGTTCGCTCTGCTTGCGATGATGTTCGCCTTCCTGGCGGTGATACCGCATGTGGAGAGGGACAGGAAGCTCCGCAACGGAGCCATGGCCCTGGGGACCTCAGCATGGGTGTTCATGGCGGCGATCCCGCTGGCGGTGCTCACCTCAGGCGGCCTGGAAAGGATATACACAGGCCCCCTTCGCCTTGCCGCGGAGCACAAGATGGAGTCCTTTGCAGAAGACGGACGGGAACTGGCGGAAACCGGCGGGGAGGCCAGGGATGTAATACTGCTTGTGAAGGGCCTCTCCAACTACATCTGGTTCGGTTCCGCATCGTGGCCCTTCGACGTGATCGTTCTTCCGGTATTACTGTCGTGGTTCTACTACCGGCTGGGCATACTCCTGGCTAACACACTTTTCGGCTCACTTCACCTGCAGAGGCTGGGCAGCGCCCTTCAGGGGGCGCTGGGGAGAACGAGGTAGTCCCCGGTCCACGCGGGTCTCTCCGGGTCTTCCTCCAGGAGTTCCCTCCATGCCTCGTCGGTGAGCCTGTCACCCATGGGCCAGGTGAACTCGTAGTAGCTCAGCACCGGCCCCACGGCGGCTTCAACCACGCCGTCGGCCCTGCGGTAGATCACCACGCAGTTATCGAGGTTGCCGCTTGCCACCTCCAGAACGCTGCCGGTGTTCTGGTCGGTGTGAACATCGGCTATCAGGGAGGTCTCAAGCCCTTCTGTGGTGTCGCCGCCCCAGGAGATGGCGCTCTCAAGGTATGAGGCGAACCCCTTCAGGAAGTCGGCATCCTCTTCTGTGAGGAGGCCTCCCTCGAGTTCCCTTTCGGCTATGTCCTGCAGCCTCTCCAGCAGGCTTTCGGCGCTTTCGAACCTCCTGGCGATGTCCCCTTCCAGAAGATCGTAGTGCTCAAGGCCGTTCCTGGCCATTCCCAGGGTGGCCCTGAGTTCCGCGTACACCTCAGGCACGGGTTCGACGAAACCCGCGGAGGGCACCGGTTCCTCCTCCATGGGAGCGGCGCACCCGGCGAGTGCGGTGTAGCTCTGCTTGGCGTAGAGGATGGTGTCGTGCCTGAGCATGGCCCAGGAGGCCAGGAAGGTGGATAGGGTGCACCTGTTCCACCCGTCGGTCTGCATGAAGTCCGGGTATCCCGCGCCACGGGGAGCCGCCAGCAGCCTCAGGGAATGGAGCCAGCACATGTAGAGGGTGGCGTGCCAGTCATCCATGGAGTAGCCGTCTATCATGGCCTGCATGGACTCCAGGGTGTCCGGGTAATACATATGGGTCATTGTGCCGTTCTCCTGGATGATATCCAGGGCGGCCTGGCACCTGAAGGCGGCGGCGACGTCCAGCCCGGAGGGCATGAATCTCTCTTCGCCCCGGTCGTTCCTGCCCACGGAGGGGAATACCATGTTTCCCAGCATGTGGCTGTCCGGGGTGTATCTCTGGCCCAGGAAACGGAATCCCGTTGTCTTTCCCAGGAGCCCTGAAAAGTCCCCGGGGCTGAACTCACCGGACTGGTCGGGCATTACCACCGAAGCTCCGGTGCCGCTGTATATGGACGGTCCCCGGTAATTCTCGACTATGTATGCCATGAAGGAGCCTCTGAAGTCGTCACTTGCAAGAAGCGAAGAGTCGAAGCTCTCGCCTCCCGTCTCCGCAGCGGCTCTCTGATACTCCATCACGGAAAGGTCGTCGGCGAAGCCGGCGAAGAAGGCGGTTATCTCGTATATCCTCCTCCATTT
>CAYLXG010000163.1:2324-5415 GCA_964387445.1 uncultured bacterium | reverse complement strand
GTGTCCTGTCCGCCACTCTGTCCTTCAGCGAGTCCTGTACGGAGATGAGTTCCTTTTCGGTCTTCTTCCTCTCGGTTATGTCCTGCATCAGAACCTGCACTGCCGGCTTGTTCTGGTAGCTTATGACTTTTGCGCTTACCTCAACGTCTATCAGCCGGCCGTTCTTCTTCAGCATCCTCAATTCGTATACCTGCGGGGCGGCTTCCCCTGAGATCCGTTTCCCGTGTATATCCGAAACCCGCTTCCGATCCGATGGAGCAACGAAGTCCAGGAAGCTTCTGCCGATTATCTCGCCGTTGTCAAAACCGGAGATGGAACTGGCAAGCGGATTGGCGTAAACGACAGCTCCCTCTGAGATTATCACTATCCCCATGGCGGCCATCTCAACCAGGGTACGGAAATTCTCCTCGCTTGTCTTCAAAGCTTCGGTGGCGTTCCTCCGGGAGGTGACATCCCTTACTATGGCCATGGTTCCGTCGAAGGAGCCGTTCCTGAAGATCGGTGAGCAGGTTGCGCTGAACCATCCCGTGTGGGTGATAAGGTCCATCCAGTAGTCGAACTCGGCAACCTCGCCCTTCATGTTCTTCTCCATGGCTTCCATGAATGGTTTGACCACATGCCCAGGCATGACCTCGGCGACCTTCTTTCCCAGGAAGTGTTCAGGATCGCTGTGAAGCCTTGACCTGGAGTCGGTGTGTCCGAAGGTGAAGCGCCCTTCAGCGTCGAAAATGAATACAAGGGTTTCCTTGAAGAGCGACAGAAGGGAGAATAGATTGTCTTCTGAATCCATGAGCAGGTCTGCGAAACGGGAATGACCCTCGTTATGCAAAGGTGACTCCTAACGACTGCGTTGTGGTTAGATCCAAAGGGATACATGCCGTGGACGGAGGTCGTGGTCAAGAGGCACCGGGTGAATCGGCAGGGATCATCACATCGATGCTATTCATAACTTGACACTAGACATAAGTAATGATTAGTATTGATCCGGCAGTAGCAGTATCACACCCCATCATGGAAAGGGGGCAGATGTGGATACCGAGATGGTCGACAGGAAGTTCAGCAGGGAGATCAGCTCCGGCACAACCTCCCTGGCGCTTCTTGCGGTGCTTGCCCAGTCCGGGGAACCCATGTACGGGTACAGGATAGCGAAGGAGATGTCCGGCGACCTTGACTTCCAGCTCATAAAGCAGGGAGCGCTGTACCCGGTGCTGAAGTCACTGGAGCGCAGCGGCCTCCTGAGCAGTACGGTGGAGCCCTCGGTCTCAGGGCCTCCCAGGAGGTACTACATGATAACGGAAGACGGCCGGAAGGCCCTCTTAAGGTGGAGGAAGATATGGGAGGAAGCCGGCGAAGTGGTGAACAGAATCCTTGGAGGTATGGCCGATGAAAGGTAGAAGGCACATTGAGAAGTACCTTGACGATCTCAGGGCTGCCCTGGGTGACCTTGACCGGTCCACGGTCCATGATGCCCTGGCTGATGCCGAGGACCATCTTCTGGAAGCCTTAAGGAGCGAACGGGAACTGAATCCGGATGCTGATCCCGGAGAGTTGGCGGAAAAGGTCATCGGCCTCTACGGATCCCCGGAGGACATCAGGGGAGTCTACTCCGATATTGAGGAGCAGACCACTCCGGTGTTCGCCGGGAAGCCGGCGGGTAAGAGAGGATTCGGAGGCTTCCTCGGCATAGTGGGAGACCCTGGTGCCTGGGCGGCCTGCCTTTACATGGTTCTGTCCGTTGTCACAGGAACATTCTACTTCAGCTGGGCGGTGGCCGGGGTATCCCTTTCCTTCAGCCTTATCCTTCTCATCGTGGGGCTTCCTGTGATGATGCTCTTCTTCCTGTCGGTGAGGGGGGTGGGGGTCGTGGAGGGAAGGCTGGTGGAAGCCCTTCTGGGAACCAGGATGCCCAGGAGGGCAATCGTTCCCAGGGGCGGCTCATGGTGGGAGAAGTTCAAGGTGATGTTCACCACGGGCAGCACCTGGACCACACTAATTTACATGGTCCTGATGCAGCCCCTGGGAGTTCTGTACTTCACTCTGATCGTGACCCTTTTCAGCCTGGCGATCTCGCTGATGGGGGCCCCTGTGATACAGTACGGCTTCCGGGAGTCGGTGATACAGCCGGAGGTCAGCGTGCCATTCTACGCCATGCCTCTTGTGATGGCTCTGGGCGGGCTTCTCGTGGTGGGTACACTGCACCTTGCCAGGCTGGTCACGGCACTGCACGGAAAGTTCGCCAAGGCGATGCTGGTAGGCTGAGTGAAGTCGCTGCCGGGGAAGTCTGAGTGAAACTATATCCTTCTCTTGACAAAATTGAATGCAAAATGAAATAATTAGCATTAAGAAATTCCATAAGAGAAAGGAACATGAGAAATGAAGAAAATCACATCAATTGCTTTCCTGGCTGTTTCCTTCTTGGGTTGTGGATACTCTGAAGTGGAGCCTCCCATGGCTGAAGGATCATCTCCGGAACTTGCGGTAAGAGTCGAGATCGGCATTGAAGCCGGTGACAGCTCCTATGTGTTCGGCAGCATCAGGGACGCATGCGTGCTCGATGACGGCAGGGTCCTGGTCCTCGACGGCATCACCTGCCGGATATCCTGCTACGGCCCCGACGGAGAGTTCATCGAGAGGGTTGGGGGATCCGGGGAGGGCCCCGGCGAGTACGTTCGACCTTTCTGCCTCACCGCCCTTTCCGACGGCAGGGCGGTCATCAGCGATCCCGGCCTTACCAGAATGACATTCCTTGCTCCCGATCTTACCGTGGACACGATCATATCCGGCTTCATTCCCTGGTCCCCGGAGAGGGTCAGCCCAGCCGCGGATGGAAGCTATACCGGAAGCTACAGGATCTTCGACAGGGAGAACTCCATGTACGGAAAGCTCATCGCCCTCTGGAGCGATTCACCGGTTCAGGACATGGAGTACTACAACCGCCTTGCCCCCTTCAACCGGGAGCGGCTCAGGGAGTCCACCGAGGAATGCGAGATAGTGTTCACATCCGACTTCCAGGGGAACGTCTACTACTCGCCCTACTCCTATCAGGAGTTCTCCGTGGGGGCCATGGACCGCAGCGGAGCGGTGCAGGTTT
>CAYLXG010000163.1:0-2314 GCA_964387445.1 uncultured bacterium | reverse complement strand
GAGGACCGGGACCCGATGCCCAGACCGGTTGAGGATATAGAAATGGAGCGTTCCGAGATGGCGGAGCAGCTCCGGAACGAGGGCGCTCCTCCTGAAATGCAGTGGAATCCTTCGGAGTACAGGGTGATGGTGCCCCTGAGGGGAATGGGTGTCGACGGCGACGGCCGCCTCTGGGTGAGGGACGGACGCGAGGAAACCCCGGTGTTCGATGTCTATGACCGGGGCGAGCACCTGTTCAGGACCGCTCTTGGAAGCCAGGAACTCCAGGGCCGGGATCTCAGGGTGAAGGTTGACCAGAACGGGATAGTTGCCTGGGAACCCGATCCGGAGCTCTTCCCGGTTCTTTATGTCATGGAGCTTTCGGAATGACCTTCTTACCCCGGGGAGTGTTCTTTAGTATTATTCTCCTTTCCAGCCATGTCTGAATGAAGAAATCACCTTACCCGGGAGGATCCCATGTGCGTAGTACTCGACGGAAAGAGCCTTACCATTGAGAAACTGGTATCCGTGGCCAGGAACTGCGAAAGGGTGGAGATAGCTCCTGAGGCCCGTGAGCGGATCCTCCGCTGCAGGGCAATGGTGGAGAGGAAGATAGCCGCCGGGGAAACCATGTACGGCATCAACACGGGGATCGGCGAGTTCTCCGAGACCAGGCTCAGTGACGAAGAGGTCCTCTCCTTCCAGAAGTACCTTATCTACAACCACTCCGCGGGCATCGGAAAACCGGTACCCGTGGAGCGTGTCCGCGGGGCAATGCTTGGAAGGGCCAACGTTCACTGCAACGGACACTCCGCGGTAAGGCTGCAGATGACCGAGATGCTGATTGAGATGCTCAACCGCGGCGTTACACCGGTGGTATGCGAGAAGGGCTCCGTTGGCGCCTGCGGCGACCTGGCCCCCATGAGCATGATAGCCCTGGTGGTGATGGGGGAGGGCGAAGCCTGGTTCGAAGGCGAGATCTTCCCCGGTGCCGAGGCCCTTGGAAGGGCCGGCCTCAAACCGCTGGAGCTCCATGCCAGGGATGGTCTGGCCCTTATAAACGGCTCCAATCTCCTCACCGCAATATCCGCCCTGAACATCCATGACATGGAGAGGTGGCTGAAGCAGGCTGAGATAACCGCCGCCATGAGCCTGGAAGCACTCTATGCCAACATGAAGCCCTACGAGGACAGGGTCCATCAGGTCAGGGGTTTCAGCGGTTCCCTCAGGAGCGCCAGAGCCATCAGGAAGTGCATCGAAGGGAGCGACCTTCTCACAGGGAAGACCCCCCAGAGGGTCCAGGACGCGTATTCAATGCGGTCCACCCCCCAGGTCATAGGAGCGGCCCATGATGCGGTGGCCTACGCCAGGAGTCAGGTGGAGACGGAGCTGAACGGCGTGGGAGACAACCCCCTGTTCTTTCCCGAGGACGACATCGTTCTCACCGGAGCCAACTTCCAGGGAACTCCTGTCTCCCTTCCCATGGAGATGGCCGGCACCGCCATCACCATGGTTTCCGTTCTCAGCGAAAGAAGGCTGAACAGGCTTCTGAACCCTGCCCTCTCGGTGGGGCTTCCCCCGTTCCTGGCGGAGAAGCCAGGGCTGTACAGCGGCCACATGCTGAGCCAGTACACCGCCGGGATGCTCATCGCCGAACAGAGGATTCTCTCCAGCCCCGCTGCGGTGGCCTCCATTCCCGCGGCGGCAGACCAGGAAGACTTCGTGAGCATGGGAATGAACACCGCCCTGAAGAACTGCCAGATACTGGAGAACGCATGGGGCATTCTCGGCATCGAGATGATAGCCGCCGCCCAGGCCCTTGATTTCAGGAGCCACAGGTGCGGAAGGGGCGTGGAGGAGGCAAGAAGGATAATACGCCGCCACGTGGACCATCTCGGGGAGGACAGACCGCTGTATCCTGACCATAACACCATGTCCAGGGTGGTTCGCACAGGGGAGCTTCTCGACGCGGTTGAAGCCGTTGTGGGACCTTTGGGATAAACAGAAACAACTGGTTGCAGGACAACCGAGTTAACAGGTTATTCCGCCCCGATCTCCCCGGCGTTCCTCAGGGCTATCCTGGCTGTGATGGGGCCAATTATCTCAAAGAAGATGCAGGTGGCGGTTATGGTGGTGATCACCGAGGAGCCAAGCGTCAGGGCCTTCTCCGTTCCGATGGCGGAGAACTCCTGGGAGACCAGAAGCGCCAGACCGATGGCTACCCCAGCCTGGGAGAGGAGCCCCAGCCCCAGGTTGTTCCGTATTATCTTGGGAGCCTTTCCGGAATAATTTCCTGCTTTTTTCCGGAGGCTATTGCAATGGTCGACATATAGTA
>CAYLXG010000162.1:0-5427 GCA_964387445.1 uncultured bacterium | reverse complement strand
CTGGCGCACAGGGGGCATTCCTCCTGATCGTCCTCGTACCTTATTCCGCATTCGTCGCAGATCCGGGTCATTGCACCTCCTTTACCAATACGTCGGCACCCCTCCGGGCAAGGAAACCGAAGAACAGTTTCTCCAGGGCGGTTTCCTCCACAACGCTGGAGAAGGTAATATCCAGCAATCCTCCGAAGGAGAGGACCGAGCAGCTCTTCTTCATCACATGGTTCGGCCGTATCATCATTCCCAGGGAGAGTATGTGCCTTGCCATTTCCTCGGGAACGTTCACTTTGCCCAGGTTCGAGATAACCCCTGAGTGAAGCCCCTCGCCCAGCCTGGAGTAGGAGAAGGACAGCACCATGTCCTTCAGGAATCTGGGAAGATACCTGACCAGGGGATTGAGTTCGGAGCCCACATTCCTGTGAAGCTGCCTGCCCAGCTGCTTCCGGCCCTTCATGAGCCCCATCCGGTGATGGATCTCGTTGGCGGTTTCCTCGAAGGTCCATTCGCCCAGGGCAAGGTCGATCTGGGGGGAGAGGTAGAGGGAGAAGTTCCTCATCGTTCTGGACGGGAAAACCCGCCGCATGTCCAGGGGTATTTCCATTCTGATGATGCTCCTGCCCCTTCCCGGGTGCATTTCCGCAAGGGAATGCAGGTATACCGCCGCCAGGTACTCGGTGATCGATACCCCCTTTTCTCCAGCCTGGGAGTGAACATCCTCCACTGGGACGGATCCGGAGAGCACCCTGATCCGACCCTGCTCCATCGGTTCTCCCGGGAGATGCCAGGCCGGCTTCATCCGTTCAGGGGATATTGAGATGTCCGGGAAGTATCTTCTGTGGGCGTCCTCGAATTCCTCCGGAGAGGGTTCTTCATCGGGGCTCATCACACCACTGGGAATTCTTTCCAGCAGCCCCGCTTCCCTGAGGTACATTGCGGCCAGGGCCAGAAGGAAGGCCATTCCGCCGGTTCCGTCTGTGAGGATGTGGGAGAAGTCCACCGCAACGGTCGCCCCTGCGGCACTTATCCTGAGAAGGGGCGTGGAGTGCCCTCTGCCCGAGGGCATTCCCAGCGGCTTGTTCAGCATGGGCTTAATCTCCGGGACATGATCCCACCGCTGAAGGTAATACCAGAAGAAGCCCTTTCTGAGGAGAACCTGGTAGAAGGGGAACCTGGGCATGATCCTCTCCGCGGCGGCCTCGAGCCAGATGAGCCTTACAGGCTCCTTCACGGTGAAGGTCATGCGGAACTCCGCCGGGGATCCCGGGGAGGCCGTGGCCGGATAAATCTTCGCGGCATTGTCCAGAGAGAACCAGTCCTTTTCGCCTGGACGTTCTGCCATCATCAACTCCCGTTCCTTCAATGACCCCGCATGAATTATAGTGGATGGGGCACCGACCCTACCGTTCGTGTATCACCGCCGCCCCTGGTCTCCGCTTTATCTGGGCCAGGAAGATGCCTGCGATCACCACCGCCATTCCCAGGATCTTCCTTCCGGTGAAGGCTTCCCCCAGGAGTATCCAGGCGGTGATTGCGGTGATTATTGGTATGATGTTGGTGAACACATTGGTTTTCCCTATGCCCAGCTCCCTTATGGATACGGTTACCAGCATGAAGGCCAGGGAACTTCCGAACACCGCAAGCATCACCAGGTTGGCTATTACCTGGGCCGGGGGATCGGCGGCCAGGCTTGCCTTCAGCTCGAAGACCGCCAGGAAGGGAATGAAGTAAAGCCCGCCGATCATGTTCTGGGTGCGGACTATGGTGAGGGGCCTGTACCTGTGGGACAGGTTCTTCACCACCACGCTGTAGCCTATTCCAGACAAAACAGCGAAGAGAAGCAGGAGGAGCCCCCTGGGCGAAGCCTCGAGGCTGCTGGTGCCGGTGGTTGAGAAAACGGCCACTCCGAAGAACGAAACGATCAGGCCGGCAATATTCACGGCGGTGAGCCTTTCCCTGTGGAAGAACCATGCGAAGACAGGGGATATCACCGGTATCAGGGCTATCATTATGGAGGCAAGGGTGGGGGAGACCAGGATCAGGCCGAAGCTCTCCCCTACGAAATAGCAGAACGGCTCCAGGAAGGAGAGCAGCAGGAATGCCGGCCAGTCTTCCCTCCTTACCCTTTCCCTGTTCCCGGTGCCCTTCGCGTAAAGGGTAAGGAGCGCGGATGAGATCAGCAGCCTGAGGAAGACCGTGGTGAAGGGCCCGTAGTGCTGGAAGACTATCTTCGACCATACGAAGGATATCCCCCAGAAGAACATGGCCGCCAGGGTTCCCGCGTATACCAGAAGTCTGCGGTCGCCGCCTCTCAGAACCACTTCTTCCTCTTGAAGAACCAGACCATGAGTGCCGCCACCAGAAGCATAAGCAGAAGAACCGCCGGGTAGGCCCAGGGCTCACTCAGTTCCGGCATGTGTCGGAAGTTCATCCCATAGACCCCGGCGATGAAGGTAAGGGGAATGAAGATCGTTGCGATTATGGTGAGCACCTTCATGATGTCGTTCATCCGGTTGCTCACCCTGGTTAGGTAGGTATCGTGCATTCCGGCAAGGAGATCACGGTGGGTTTCCACCATGTCGATCACCTGGATGGTGTGGTCATAGAGGTTCCGCAGGAAAGTGCCGGTATCCTCCGCTATGAGCTCCGACTGGTTCTTCTCCATGGAGCCTATCTCCTCACGGAGGGGCCACACCGCCTTCCTCAGTGTCAGCATGCACCTCTTCAGCCGGTGTATCTCGTTCATGTGGGAGGGGGAGGGATCGGCCATTATCTCCTCGTCTATGGTCTCGATGTACTCCCCTATCCCCTCTATCGCAACGAAGTAGTTATCCACCACCATGTCCATCAGCGCGTAGGTGAGGTAGTCGGCGCCGTGCTTCCGTATCCTGCCCACGGATGACCGGAGCCTTTCCCTGACAGGGTCGAACACGTCCCCGGGCCGTTCCTGGAACGAGAGCACCCAGCCCTTTCCCAGGAGGAGGCTCACGTGCTCAACGTCTATGTCCCTCCTGCCTTCGTGGTAGGTCATCATCTTGAGCACGATGAACATGTAGCCGGGAAACTCCTCCAGCTTGGGCCGCTGGTCGGTGTTCACTATGTCTTCGCAGGTGAGGGGATGCAGTCCGAAGCGTTCCCCGATGGAGTCTATGAGATCGGTGTCGTGGATCCCGGTGATGTTGATCCAGGTGATCTTCGGGGTGTCGGAAAGGGCAAGGGCCCTTTCAAGGGAGCACTCCTTCTCTTCGGTGAAGGAATCAGCGTCGTAGCTCATCACGTCGATGGTGGTTGAGTCCACCTTCTGCCGGCCTATGAACACGGCCCTTCCCGGGGGCAGCCCCGCCCTGGCCGCCATTGCCGCCGCCCGTCTGCCTCTTCCCTCCATGAGCCCTCCTCCTGTGAGATAAGATTCAGGGAATAATATATTGCCATTCATGAAGGCCCATACCGAATCCGTTTCAGTCAGCCACCCCTTCGAGCCCTTCGTGCCCCGCGGGTGCAGGAGGCTTCTTCTGGGCTCGTTCCCGGGCAGCCGTTCCACCGGGGGTTCTCCCCCGGAGGGGGACTGGTACTACGGAGCCCCCAGGAACCAGTTCTGGCCCATAATGGGGGAGCTGTTCCCGGCCCATGACCTCTCCGGGATCGAAGGGAAGAAGGAGCTTTTCCGGGAAATGGACATGGCGGTCACAGATGTGATACTCTCATGCGAGAGGAAACGGGGGTCCAGCCTGGACGGCAGCCTGGTGAAAAGGGTCTACAACACCGAAGCGGTGGAGAGGATCCTGCGGGAGAATCCCGTGGATACCGTGCTCTTCACCGGGAAGGGCGTAATGAGCGTTTTTCAGAGCAGGTTCAGATGCCCGTCGGACCTCAGGCTGGTCTGCCTGCCTTCGCCCTCCCCGGCCTTCTTCAGGATGAGCTTTCAGCGGAAAGTGGAGGCATGGCGCGATGCCTTCACAGATCTTTCCATACTGAATAGTCGATAATTTGCAATCGAAATGCAAAATTTCGACAAAGGAGTATCACAGCTTTCCTATCTAAAGGCACTTCACGATCAGGACTATGAGCACCACCGCCGCCAGTATGGCGAAGAGGGAGACCATTCCCGTGATGCCTCCGCAGCAGCCCCTTCCACCCCCGGTGCCCTGAACCGGCTGTGAGCCGTTCTCGGCGTATGACTCCTCGCGGTACTTCTCCCCGGGGTCGTTGTATGGCTTGGTGAACCCCGCCCCGGAGCCGTCATCGTAGCCCCGACTCTTCTCCCCGGGGTCGTTGTCAGGCTTTGCGAAGGATGATTCCTTTTTCCGCCGAATCTTGTCCTTCAGGGAACTTCCCTGGGACGAGGCCCTGTCGGTTTTCACGCTGGACCTGGAGCTGCCCTTGAAGAACGATTTCCCCGAAGAGAAGGAACTGGACTTGCTGCTGGAAGAAGATCTTGGCTTCTTCGACGAAGAACCTGAAAACCCCTTTTTCACGAGACCCTCCCTCTGTTGGTTCATTTGAACATAAGAAAGCCCCGGCGGGAGGCAAGTGGGTCCTCAGGGAGCCTTTCTTCCCAGAAGAACCCTTATATCGAACAGCCGCACCTTGCTGAAAAGCCTCAGCCTGTTCAGTACCGCCGTGAGTGGAACGGCGTTGGGCTCATCGACGCCGGAGAGGGGAATGAGCGCGCTGAGCCTTGCGAATGCGGTGGCCAGGAAGAGCACCTGCATGGGGTGGAGGCTGAGCCCGGCAATGCTCATGGGCCCGGGCATCAGGAAGCCCGATGCCAGCATGGTGATTATCATCCCCGTTCCGCTGAAGGCTCCGTACAGGCCGGAGTATGCCTGCACCCTGTCCTCCGGGGCCACGGCAAGCACGAGGTTCGCGGTGACTATGCCCACGCATCCCCACATGCTTCCGGATATCACGCTTTCAGCATAAATAATCCAAAGGCTGTCCGGGGTTACGAAGAGCCAGATCAGGGGCACCACGGTACCTGTCATTATGGCCAGCTTCATGGCGGCTATGTTCCCGAACCTGTCCACCAGCCGCCCCCAGTACTTCAGGGTTAGGATGGTCCCGATGGTGCTCGTTATTCCGTAGAGGAGCATCTGGGTAATGCCCATGCGAAGCACCTGTATCATGAAGGGCTGCCAGAACGGAGCTCCGATGCCCACCGCCATCATCCACCATACGCCGAACAGGCAGAGCTTTCTGAAGTTCCTGTCCCTGAAGGGTTCCAGGAGTATCCTCGAGGCGGGAAGGGGGTTGGGTGGAACCGGTCTCTCCGGCTGGGTGGAGAGTATCCGAAGCCCGGCGAGACCTATGACCCCGGCGGCGGAGAAGATGACCAGGAAGATGGTCTTCAGCCTTTCAGAGTCACTTCCTGCTTCGTCCACTATTATCCCCACAACGAACGCCACCGCAAGGCCGAAGGCCACAAGGATGGAG
>CAYLXG010000161.1:0-5493 GCA_964387445.1 uncultured bacterium | reverse complement strand
GGGGAGGCAGCTGGGGCAACAACGCCCAGTTCCTGAGAAGCGCCACCAGAAGCAAGCTGAACGAGGAACAGGCAAGCATCAGCACGGGCTTCAGGGTAATCCGTGAAATGGAACGCTGACCAGCCTCGCTTGACTATGCCTGCTCCACAGCTGCGGCGGCCCATTCAGCAGCGGCCTTCAGCTGATCTTCTGTTTCCCTGCTCAGGGGATCCCTGAAAAGCGTCTTAGATACGACTTCTCCCGCAACGGCGCTCTCCAGTTTCTCCATGGCCTTCCCCGGCCCGCCTCCGTGGCAGCAGAAAAGGGCTACCTTCTTTCCTGAGAGGTCGTGGTCCCTGAGGAAGGACCGAAGCGGGGGAGCGAAGGTCCACGCCCAGACAGGGGTGCCCAGGAATACGAGATCGTAATCCTCCGGGGTGAACTCCAGGGGCTCCAGCTTCGGAGCCTTCTTCATGATGGCAGCCCTGCCGCCCCAGAAGTACCTTGCTGCCCCGCTTTTCGAGGGCTGTTCCGAAGGCACCAGACGGATCAGATCGGCCTCCGCCGCTTCGGCGACGGCTTCGGCTACCATCTTCGTGTTCCCCTCCAGGGAATAGTAAACGACTAGCTTTTTCACAGCGGCTCCTTTGTTATATGTAGCCCAGGTTCTCCAGGGCGTCCAGAAAAACGTTCTCCACCATTACCCTGGTCGGATTGTACAGAGGCGGTGTTGCCAGGTAGTACCTTGCCTCCTCCATCAGATCGGGATCCACCGAATCCAGGGGAGAATGTTCCCCGGGATCGTTCTGCAGGTCGAACATGAAGGCCACGGAACCGTGGTCGAAGAGGTGCACCTTGAGATCGTTCCTTCTGGCGGTCACCACATATCCCTCCTCCATGTTCATTCCCGAGGGCACCGCCCGTACCGGGAAGGAGGGAGAGAGAAGGTCCGCTCCGAATCCGGTGTAGCCTCCCTGGACACCGCACCATGAAAGGACCGTGGGCAGTATGTCCGCCTGGGAGGCCCCGCCGGAAAACACCGTTCCCGGCTGGAATCCTTCACCGGATATGATCATGGGAACATTGATAAGCTCCTGGTAAAGGGAGTGGGCATGACCCATCTTGTTGTGATCCAGGAACTCTTCTCCGTGATCGGCAACTATTATGACCAGGGCGTCATCGGTAATTCCCCTGGACCTGAGCCCGGAGAGAAGCCTCCTTATCTGGTGGTCGGTATAGGCTATCTCCCCGTCGTAGAGGGCCTCAAGGTTGAAAAGGTCATCGGGCTCCAGGCCGATGGCCCCCATGTTTACATTCACCACAGTCTCCCGCTGACCCCATGAGGAGTCGAACTCTCCCGTGTAGCTGGTGTCTCTCCAGAGGTCGGCATATGGGGCCGGAGGTGTGTAGGTGAGGTGAGGGTCGTAGAAATGAACAGCCAGGAAGAGGGGGTCCCCTGAATACTCGGAATCAAGCCATCCCAGCGCCGCGTCCACCGTCTGTTCTGCGTTCCTGTCGCTTGAGCTGCCCAGTGAGGAGAAGCAGTCGAAATGGTCGAAGCCCTGATGGAAGCCGAAGTCGGCGTTCATGAAGATAACATTGAAGAAGGCGGCTGTGGTGTATCCAACGGCGTTCAGGTGTTCCGGAAGGGTTACCGCCTGGGGGGCCAGGCCGAAGTAGGTGTCGCCCCTCCTTCGGGCGTTGTGTTCCAGGGGGAGGTATCCGGTGAAGATTGTGGCCATGGAGGGCAGGGTCCACGGCTCCCCTGCTGTCACGTTCTCGTACCGCACCCCGCAGGCCGCCAGGCTGTCGATGCCCGGGGAGGTATTCCGGTGATAGCCGTAGCAGCCCAGATGATCGGCTCTGAGGGTATCCACGATGACCAGAACCACATTTGGCCTGTTCTCCCCGCCGCAGCCGGAAAGGAGAAGAACCGGTATCAGGAAAAGAACGCAAAAGCGAATCAAAGCCACCTCCTTGCCAGGAAGGGAATATAACAGGAAGCAGCCTAGACACCGCCCGGGGAACTGTGCCTGAACAGCGAGGCCTCCATGTCCTCAAGCCTCTCGGCGAGATATGCCCTGCAGTCAAGGAGGGCGTTGTTGTAGACCTCGGCGGCGATCTTGCCCGCCACGAAGTCCAGGAGCATCTCCCCCCGGAAACGGGAGAGTTCCACCTCGCACTCCTCCTCGAGGAACGCCAGCATCTCCCCGGTGATCCGCTTCCTGGCCTCTTCTGGAATATCCGTACCCAGGGCCATCAGGGAAGCTCCAGAACGTATACCTGCTGGAAGAGCTCCGGGTTCATGGAAAAGGCGGTAATGCCCTGCTCGTCGATGTTGAAGTCCCAGAACGGGGCATCCTCACCGGCTTCGGGGACTTCGGCGGTGAAAAGGAGTTCACCGGAGTAGTCGTAAACGTCGAACACCGGCTCCAGGACCGTGCCCCTTCGGACCCATACCCTCTCCCCGTCGGTCTCCACTTCGCTTATGGTGTTCCTGAGGGGGTCGGGATGGTACTCTATCACCACGCCGCTGGCTCCCATGGATTCCAGGTAGGACTCCACGTAAACCTCCTCCTCCTCCATTTCCTCGGCGGTCTTCTCCACCTGGGGAGCTTCCCCTGTTATCTCAAGGAAGACCTCCCCGTCGGGCCTGAACCCCTGAACAAGGTATTCCCCGCTGGTGAGCTCCGCCATGAACACGTTGCCCCGCCGGTCCACCGCGAATGTATGGCCCATCATGGTGTTCCGCAGAAGCTCGGTGAGGTCGTTGGGGTCGAAGGGGAACTCGTGCTCCCAGTACTTCACCACCGGCTCCTCCCCCAGCTCGTACCTTCCGATGAAGGTCTGCACCGTGAGGTCGCCGCTTCCGTCGGGCAGGACCTCCAGCCTGTTGGCCACATAGGCGCTGTCGTCGGCCCCCCTGAGGTTCATCGGGGGGTTGTTGTAGAAGGGGGTGAGAAGACCCAGCCACTCCCCATCCGGTGTATAGCCGTGAAGTCCTCCGCTCCAGGGGGATTCCACCACTATCCTGCCGTCACCCAGCACTGTCATGTCCAGGGGGTTCAGCAGCTCGCCGGGACCGCTGCCGCTGTTGGATATTTTTCTGATGAACTCGCCGCCGGCGGAGTAGATCCTTACGCAGCAGGCTGACCTGTCCAGCACCAGGATGTTGCCCTGCAGGTCGTGATCGATGCTCTGCACCGAGCCCAGAACGTAGCTGCTGTCACCCAGTTCGATACCGATGGATTCCGTAATGCTCAGCTGGATAAGGTCTTCCCCGGAAGGAGATACCGCATCATCAGCAGTATTGTCAGGGTTTCCGCAGCCGGCAAAAAAGATAGCGGCGGCAACGGCGCAAAGTGTCTTTCTCATCAGTTCCTCCAGTTCGCCTTTTTTACAAGGACCGTCAGGGTGCATAAGCCGTTACAAGTATAGGAAGCCTTTCTTTATTGTAAAGTGGATTTGCTTTATCGCCTCGCTTCTTCGTATATACCCCTCCAGAAATGGAGGAACCTTGTCACATCCCTGCATCAATGTGAATGGGCTGCTGAAGACCTACGGCGACCTCACCGCCGTGAACCGCATCTCCTTCCAGGTGAACCCCGGCGAGATCCTGGGCATCCTGGGGCCCAACGGCTCAGGCAAGACCACCACGATAAAGTCCATACTGGGGCTTATACGGTTCGATGAAGGAACCGTTACGGTTCACGGCATGGATGCGGTCAGGAACAGGCGCAGGGTACTGGAGAGAACGGGTGCGGTCCTGGAGGGAGCCCGGAACACCTACTGGTACCTCTCCCCCAGGGAGAACCTGGCCTACTTCGCCGGTTCCAGGGGGGTTTCATCCGGAGAGGCGGCAAACAGAGCTGAAATGCTCCTGAAGAGCCTGGACCTTTTGGATGTGGCCGACAAGGAGATGAGGCAGTTCTCGGCGGGAATGAAGCAGAAGTGCGCCATTGCCTGCGCCTTCGTTCACGACCCGGATCTTCTCCTGCTCGACGAACCGACCCTGGGGCTGGACGTGGCCATCAGCAGGCAGCTGAGAGCCTGGCTCAGGGAGATGGTGAACGAGAGCGGAAAGACCATCCTCATAACCTCCCACAACATGGACTTCATCGAATCGGTCTGCGACAGGGTGCTGGTGATGAGGAAGGGCGAGATAGTCTCCCATGAAACAGTAGCCTCCCTGAAAAAGAAGTTTGCGGGGAAGTACTTCAGCATCTCTCTGAAGAACACACCCACCGAAGAACTGATCTCACAGCTCTCGACTATTGGCGGCCTCACTACGGAAGGGAACAGACTCACACTGGAACTCGCTTCCCTGGACCATCTGGGTTCCATGGTGAAAGCACTGGATGACTCAGAGTGCGGCATAGAGGACTTCAGAACGGTGGAGAACGACCTGGAGGACATCTTCCTGAGCATCATCGGCGACGGGGAAGGAAACCATGAGAAGAACTCTTAACCTCGCCCTGGCCGAAGCAAAACTGGTGTTCTGGAGCATGAAACGCTACATGCTGGACACCCTGGCCGGGATAGGGATCATGTTCCTGATCTTCATGGGTATGTTCTGGGGTGTGAAGACCATAGGCGGAAGCGGAGTCACCGGCGAGTCGCTGGATGACATGCTGGTGGGCTACATACTCTGGATGAGCGCCATGTTCTGCATGCAGAGCACCGGCTCTGAGATAACCACCGAATCCCAGCGCGGAACCCTGGAGCAGCTTTATCTCTCCCCGCTTGGAGCCCACAGGGTGCTTTTCTTCAGGGCACTGATGAACATGGTGTTCAACTTCTTCTTCGTCACGGTGCTTCTCTACCTGTCCATGGCGGCAACGGGAAGGTGGCTCTCGGTAAACCTGCCCTTCCTCTACGCAATGGTGCTGCTCTCGACCCTCTCCCTGGTGGGGATAAGCTTCATGCTGGGGGGAATAAGCCTGATTCACAAACGTATACAGGCCCTGGGGGGCATACTCTCCTTCGGCCTTATAGGGCTCATGCTTCTGCCCACATACCCCATGAACGCCTGTTCGTTCATGCCGTTCATAGCCGGAGCGGCGCTGGTGCGGAACACCATTGTCAGCGGAGATTCATACCCCATCTGGTGGTACGGCTTCGTGGCCGCCAACAGCGCTTTCTACCTTCTTGCAGGGCTCATGACTTTCAAGGTGTTCGAAAGAAGGGCCATGAAGCTGAACAAGATGGGGCAGTACTGACCGGCACGGCTACATGGACTGCATGAAGAACAGCAGTACTATCACCGCAAGGAATATGCCAATAGCACCCAGAACCGAGAACAGCCTCTTCCTCTTCACCGCGGCCTGGAACTCCTCGGGGAACTCCGAAAGGGGGATCTTCCCGCAGCTCTGGCAGTTGTAGGAAGCGGCGGCGTTGGCGATGAGCAGGCCAACGAGCCCGGCGGACCTTCCCACCGCGGCTGAGGTGGAGGATCTGGTAACATTGTTCTGATTGCATCTGGGACAGAGCTGTTCCACGGTGACGCTCCTTTCG
>CAYLXG010000160.1:4491-5507 GCA_964387445.1 uncultured bacterium | reverse complement strand
GGCAACCGTAAGATCGTCGTCGGTGGGACCCATGCCCCCTGTTATCAGAAGAACGCGCCCTGGCCGGAAAAGATCCCTTACCGCGCCTGCTATCTCCCCGGATATGTCCCTTACTATCCTGGCCTCCTCCACGGGCAGACCCCTCCGGGCAAGCTCGTCGGAGAACCTCTTCAGGTTGGCGTCCCTGGTCCTTCCGCTGAGAAGCTCATCTCCCACCAGTATCATCGCTGAACCGTGGTACACGGCTGCCTCCTCAGAAAACCTGAACCGCCGAAGCGGCCAGAAGCACCGCCGCCGCCATGAGCCCTGCGGCAACATCGTCGAGAAGTATGCCCAGCCCGGAATCGATCCGGTCCAGTGCCCTCACCGGCCAGGGTTTCGCTATGTCGAACACCCTGAAAAGAAGAAGAGCCGCCGCGGTGCCCCAGAGCCCCCAGTGGGCCGGAGCAGCAAGGCAGGCAATCCAGCAGCCGGCGACCTCGTCTATGGTGACCCTGGAGGGATCCTTCCCCCAGAGGGACTTCCCCGCGGAACACCCGGCCCAGGCAAGCAGAAGGATCCCCGGAAGCAGGGGCAGCCTCAGCCAGGGGGGACACCACAGAAACAGAACGCATGAGATGATGCTTCCCACGGTGCCAGGCCCCCAGGGAAAGTAGCCCGTCCACAGGGTAGCCGCCACCGTTCCGGCGAAGAGATGCCCTGGCCTCTTCACATTCCCAGCCTCTGTACGAGGAGCCTGTTGCGCCACAGGTAATGAACCGCGGAAGTCACCGTAAGCAACAGAGCGAGCCATATGGAGGCGTCGCCCACGGCCAGGACCCCGGCGGGTATATCCGTTCTCTCAACAACGGAGAGCAGCATGAAGAACGAAACGGTGAACATCTGGACCGCGGCCTTCCACTTCCCCAGCCCCGAGGGTAGAATGAGAACGCCGCGTGGTGGGCGACGGCGTGGCGATTGCTCACCATTGGAACCGGCCATCCACGCAGTCGCACGGCCTGAGTGGTGGCGAACGT
>CAYLXG010000160.1:0-4481 GCA_964387445.1 uncultured bacterium | reverse complement strand
GATGGAACGGAGGCCGGTTATCAGCAGTTCCCTTCCAACAACGACATAGGTGGTCCACTGGGGTATCAGGCCCAGCTTTGCCAGGCCTATCCAGGCCAGTGCCACAAGAAGCTTGTCGGCGAGGGGATCCAGGAACTTGCCCAGGTTGGATATCCACCCGTACTTCCTGGCCAGATGTCCGTCCACAAGGTCGGTGAGGGCGGCGGTAACGAAGACCCCCAGGGCAATCCACCTGGACTCCCTGCTGCCCTCCTGGAGGAGGACCATCACGATGGGGGCCATTACTATCCTGGCCACAGTGAGCCTGTTGGGCCAGTTGAGGGCCATCAGAAACCGTGTCTGCCTTTGAGGGCCTGGGAAAGGGTAAGGGAGTCGGCGAACTCGACCAGAGCGCCTGGAGGAAGCCCCCTTGCCAGCTGGGTAACTCTTATTCCCCTGGAAGAAAGCTGATTGGCTATGTAGGCGCAGGTGGCCTCGCCTTCAGTGGTGGAATCCAGCGCCAGTATCACTTCCTCGGCGCCCATCTCAACGGCCCTTTCAACGAGGCCCGGTATTCCCAGCTCGGAGGGACCGGTTCCGTCAAGCGGCGCAAGGGTGCCGTGGAGAACGAAGTAGAAACCCCTGTAAAGCCCCGTGTCCTCGATGGAGCGCTGGTCCGCCGGGGTGTGAACAACGCATATGGTGTTCCGCCTGGAGGCGTCGGAGCATGTTTCGCAGACATCATGGGAGGTGATGTTGCGGCAGAGGGAGCACTCCTTGATCTCCCTTACGGTATCGGAGAGCACCCCGGAAAGCTCCGAGGCCAGTTCCCTGTTGTCCACCAGTGAGAACGCCAGCCGGAGGGCGGTCTTACGGCCTATGCCCGGAAGCTTCCCAAGGGAGGAGGCCAGGGAGTCAATCAGGGATTCCTTCACATCATGCCTCCCAGACCGCCGGGCATTCCCAGGCCGCCCATCCGCTTGCTGGCAAGTTCGCGGCTCTTCTCAACGGCGTCGTTGATGGCGGCCAGTATCATGTCCTCAAGCATTTCCACATCCTCGGGGTCCACCGCATCCGGAGAGATCGTGATGCCCACGATGTCAGACTGGCCGGTAACGGTTACAGTGACCATTCCCCCTCCCGAGGTGCCCTGGATCCTCTCCTCCGCAAGCTCCTCCTGGGCCTTCATCATGTTCTGCTGCATCTTCTGGGCCTGGGCCATCATCTTCTTCATCTGGCGGTTCATGGGTGCACAGCTCCTGTCCTTTTCCTGGTCTACTCGCTCTCCGGGATCATGTCGAACAGCCCGGATATCTCCCGTATGACCTCTTTTTCCTTTTCCCGGGTCTCCCCGCCCTCTTCAGCTGTCCCTTCGGCGGCATCGAATTCCTTTTCCGGCTCATCCTCAGCCTCAGGTTCAGGCTGGGGTACCTGTTTTTCCCCAGCCTCGGACCCGGAGGGAAGCACCGCTTTAACCGAGACCCTCTCCGTGACCGGGGGGAGTTCGTTTATCCCGAAGGCTATTCCAAGCTTTGAAGCCGTAAGCAGTGCCCCCTCCACAGATACCCTGGGAGAGGCCCCCAGCCGTATCTGCTCCGCGGCTCCGGAAATCAGCCTGAGCACGTTCAGTACATGAACGTCGGCGATGCCGGCGACGGTGGAGCGAACCAGTTCCAGCTCGCCGTCTGAAAGGTCGCTTATGCCCTTTTCAGCCCCGGCTGAGGCCAGAAGGGCATTCCTGAGGAAACCGTTCAGTGCGTCTATGAGCTCCTCTATGCTGTATCCCCTTACAAGGGCGTCTTCCACCAGTTCAAGCGCTCTGCTGCCATGGGAGCGGAACACCGCTGAGGATATGTCTGCCAGAAGGTCGGCCTCAACAAGCCCAAGAAGCCTGGAGACCGAATCCCCGGAGATGCTTCCCCCGGAAAAGCTCACCAGCTGGTCCATGATCGACAGGGCATCCCTCATGCTTCCCCCGGAGGCCCTGCACACCAGGCTGAGGGCGTCCTGGGTGATGGTTATCCCCTCCCCCGAGGCTTCCCTGCTGATGTATTCTCCCATGACTGAGGATGGTATGCGCCTGAAATCGAACCTCTGGCATCTGCTGAGTATGGTGGCCGGGACTTTCCTTGGCTCGGTGGTGGCGAAGATGAAGATCACCCTGTCCGGGGGCTCCTCCAGGATCTTAAGAAGGGCGTTGAAGGCTTCCCTGGTCAGCATGTGGACTTCATCGATGATGTATATCTTGTATCCGCCCTCTGCCGCTGCGTATCGTGCCTTCTCCCTCAGGTCCCTTATCTCGTCGATTCCCCTGTTGCTGGCTCCGTCGATCTCAAGGACATCGAGGTGTCCCCCCGCGGCTATCCTGCGGCAGGCCTCGCATTCCATGCATGGGTCGGGGGTGGGGCCCTTCACGCAGTTCAGCGCCTTGGCCAGTATCCTTGCGGTGGTGGTCTTGCCTACACCCCTGGGTCCGGTGAAGAGGTAGGCATGCCCTATCCTCTCACTTTCGATGGCGTTCTTCAGCGTCATCGTCACGTGTTCCTGGGCGATAACGTCGCTGAAGGTCTGGGGACGCCACTTCCGCGCGAAAACAAGATAACTCAAGAGAACCCCCCGTCTGAAAGGAAGCGCCGGCCACCCGCCCGGATTGTCGAGATCCCGAATGTTGAGGAACAGAGGGTCCGGGCAGAATTGTCCGCATCACCCGCCACTATCCGCTTACGGCTGCTGCCTTCCGGCCCTGACCGGGTTCACGGCGTGGCGCCGCGCGGGTTCTGCTCGAATAGTTCCAAAGTTCCTGACGCATACGGAATTCAGCGCCGCGCCGGGTATTCGGCCCCGCTATAGCGGATTGCGGGTACAGGGCACCGCTGGCTCCCCGCCTAGAGTGGCCGGCGGCAGAAGATAGACAAATCGGGAGGACATTTCAAGGCTGAAGGTATCAGGGAACCACTATCAGCCGGTATGTGACCCTGCTGGGGAGCTGGGGAATGCCTGGAAGGGAATCTCCGGCAAAGCCGCCGGCTTCAGAGCTTCGCCGGTCCCTGTCGCCGTTAGCGAACACAGGGTAGTTCCTTATCCACGGAGCGCCCCCGGCAACGCTGCTCCTGGTCTCAACCACCACCGCTGTGGAGGCAGCCGAATCAGCGGCCAGGGATGAGAGCCAGGAGGCGCTCTCGGCCACTCCGCCCTCGCGCACTGTGACTATCCGCCGCACAGGGATGATCGCAAGGTCCGGATACCTGGCGGAGACCGCCTGGGCAAGGATCTCCGAAGCGGTGTCACCCTCAACGCAGTAGATGCCAGGGGCGAAGTTCTCCCACTGGATGTCGGGCTCAAGGTTCAGGCTTACGGAGAAGGAGTCCGACGGGAGTGTATCCGGGAGTTCTCCGACCAAGACTGTCTGCAGGGGAAGGGAGGCGGATATGTCCGGGAGAACTGAGGAGGTATCCGCGGTCAGGCTGTCCGAAAGCAGGGAAAACATTCCCGAGCTGCCTCCAGATGAGGTATCCGGCGCTGAATAGGTATCTATTGGCTGAACTATCTCCTCCGCCACCGAATCCGCGGAGAAGATGTCGGACCTGTCCGGCGGAGCCGCACCGCATGAGAACGGATTCCCGAAGACAAGGTAGCCCGCCAGGAGAATGGAGGCAGCCGCGGCAGCCACGGCCTTCCAGGGTATGCTTCCCCCGGTCCTCTCCTTCACTCCGGACACCGCAGCAATGGCAGCCCCCTGACGGCGGTAGGCCAGCTTAAGGTCCCTGGCCAGGCCGGCAACCCATCCTTGAAGGCTCTTCCCCGGGGTCTTCCTCGCGGGACCGGCAGCCGTGTGCTCCAGCTGGATCCACCCGCTTGAGGTCAGCAGGAGATAGGTGGTGTCCCTGCGAAGCCTTGTGTGTCCGCACACAGCCTTGCCTTTATGCTGGCAGCCCAGCCACCAGCTCATATTCCTGACCTTCTTGAGATACTCCGGATTGCCGGGCTGCATTCGAAGATCAGCTGCCTGGGACCTGTCCCGGACGATGCACCTGACCCCGTCGGAATCCATCCTGTATATCCTGCAGTTCCCGGCAAGGGCATACCACACATGGGTGGCGCTGAAGGCCAGGGCTGCGGCGCTGCATCCCCCCAGCTTCTTCTCCCTTATCAGTTCCGAGGCTTCCTCGAAGGCGTCGCTCAGGGCGTCTTCCACGCCGAAGGCCACCCCCTCGGCGAAAACATCCCGCACGGTCTCAACGGCCAGGGCAGCCGAGCCGTCATCCTCGGTGGAGGTGTTCTCAGCCACCACCACCACCCCGGCGTATGGATATTCAGTACGGAATCCGTCTGCGGCGATCTTCCTCTGAACGCGGCTCCTGCCAGGCTGCACATGCCAGACGGCAGTGGACTGGGAATCGCCGGAATTCGGTGCGCCCTGTTTCATTCACCTGCCCGTTCAAAAGGTAAAAAAATGGTGGAGATGAGCGGGATCGAACCGCCGACCTCTGCCTTGCGAAGGC
>CAYLXG010000159.1:0-5575 GCA_964387445.1 uncultured bacterium | reverse complement strand
TTTGGATCTTTTCTGGATCAGCTACAGCAAGGTGGATGGAGCGTCAGGGGTGTGGAGGGACGCCCCCTTGCCTCCGGATACGCCCGTAACGAACTGAAGCTCGATGTCCGGACCGGAACGCTTGAGGAAGCCTGCTTTCCCGAAGGTTCATTCGATGTGATACTCCTTCTGGACGTTCTGGAGCACCTTCACAGACCATTCGATACCCTGGCCGAGATAGGCAGGATACTCAAGCCCGGAGGCACCCTGGTGGTTCAGTGCCCGTGGGAGCTGACCCACTGGGAAGAGAGGGCAGAGGCCTTCCTGAAGGGCATGAAGCAGTGCACCATAACCCCGGACGCCGTACCGGCGCACCTCTATTTCTTCGAACCCCGGACCCTGGACGCCTTCCTGGAGAAGGGCGGTTTCAGGGTGGTGAAGCGCCAGAGCGGCAACTACGGCGCCGTCAGGAGACATGTGAAGCCCCCGGTCATACGGACCGGCTCGCCCCTGGAAACCCTGGGAAGGTTCATCTACTACGGAGCGGGCCTTCAGAGAGCCCTGTACGCCGGGGCAAAGCTCGTGGGAAAGGGTAACGGTCTCATCAGATACGCGGAGTACAAGAGTTGAACTGCTATGTTTTCCAGGGGAGGGACACGGCCTTTCCCCGGGTATGCGGAACCACAGCCCTGAAGGATCTGAAGGATCACCTGGCAGGATGCGGGCTGGGGCAGATCTTTGACTTCCATACCCCGTTCGAAGAGGTCCGGGAACGGCTGGGTTCTCCCTGGCTCGCCGCATGGTCAGGCATGATAACCAGGCAGTCCCCCGCTGAGCTTGCAGCAAGGGCAGCAGAGCACCCCGGCGGCAACGCCGCTTCCCTCTCCTGTTCTGGGGAACCATGGAAGCACACCGTGGTTCTCACCGGTCAGAGAGGCGAGGTTACCCGCTGGGAGAAGAACCCCCCGCCGGAGAACGCTGAGACCAATCTATGCTTCTCAGGTTTCGTTATCGTCCGTGGGGAGGGCTTCGATCCGCTGCGTCCACTGGATGGCGCACGGGCCTTCCATGTACCCGGATACTGGATGGAACCCCGGGACAGGGAAAGTTATCTTCTTGCCTGCCATCATATTCTCTCAGGCGAAGTTATGCCCTGGCAGGGCTCGGCGGGGGAGGATGCTCCCCCCCATTGCGTCACGAGGGGAACCCTGTGGCTGGGAAAAGGGTGTGTTATCGGAGAAGGGTGCACCCTTGAGAACTGTGTTATAATGGACGGCGCGGTGGTTGGCTCAGGCTCGAACCTTAAGAACTGCCTGGTGAATCCAGGTGCCGTGGTGAAGCCCGGAACCGTACTGAACGACAAGTACCTCACGCTTCTTGGAGAGTAGATATGGTCGAAAGGATAGAGGAGTACCTGGGTCAGGTGAGCGAGCTGGTACTGAAGATACCGGCAGACTCCATCGAGAGGATCACCTCCCTGATGTTCGATGCCTACAAATCGGGCAAAAGGATATTCGTCTTCGGCAATGGAGGGGGGAGCTCCACCAGCGCCCACTTCGTCTGTGACCTTGCCAAGGGAACCGCTTCCCCGGGAAAACCGCGTCTGAAGGCCATCTCACTGGCTGAGAACATCCCGCTTCTCACCGCCTGGGCAAACGACACCGACTACACCAACACCTTCGGAGAGCAGCTTAAGAACCTGGTTGAGGAAGGTGACGTGGTGATAGGCCTGTCAGGGAGCGGCATGAGCCCCAATGTGATAAACGCCTTCCGGGTAGCCGACGAAGCCGGGGCCAGGGCTGTACTTTTCTCGGGTTTTGCCGGCGGCGAGGCTGTGAAGGTGGCACATGACTCGATAGTGGTGCCTTCGGAGGACATGCAGCAGATAGAGGATGTGCACATGATCCTCACCCACATAATCTTCAGATGCCTGAAAAGGGAAATAGCCGACTACTTGCCCTGACGGTGCCCTCGGTCTATTCCGGGTCCCAGTCCTCGAACTGGTCCTGTCCGCCGGCGAGTATCTCGTTCAGCGAATCCCTGAAGAGTTCCACGCCTTCAACGCTTCCGGCGGCTTCCGGGAAACGGCTCTTCCAGAGCTGCCACGACCTCTCGATCTCCCCGGCCATTGTCTCCTGAAGCGTGCCGTTCTGCCTGGACTGTTCAACAGCCTCCTTGTTGTAGATGAGCATGTCGGAGGCCAGGACCCTGGCGAACCTTGCGGCCCTCTCGTCCACCTGGGACTCCTGGTCGGGGAGGGCTTCGTCGCCCTTGGGAGGATGGATGATGAAGACCTCCCTGCAGTTCTTGCAGCGGAGTCTTCGGGGTTTCCCCGCCAGCTTCTCTTCAGGGATCTGGTATTTCTTACTGCAGTTAGGGCAGGTTACGATCATCTGAAATCTCCCTGTTCTAGAAAACTGTTCAATCTCTTCACCGCTTCGGCAATATCATCATCCGAGGCGGCAAAAGAAAGCCTGATGTATCCCTCGGTTCCGAAGGCGCTTCCTGGAATGGTTCCCAGGCCGCCCTTCTCCAGGAGATCGAGGCAGAATGCGCCTGAGTCGAAGTTCCCTTCCGTAAGGATCCTGGGGTAGACGTAGAAGGCACCCTCAGGCCGGATGAACTCGATTCCCTTGACCTCTGCCAGCAGGCGGCAGATCAGGTCGCGCCTCCTTCTGAAGGCCTGGAACATCATCTCCCTGTCATCCTCCGCCTCACCGTTCACCACCGCCAGGGAAGCGTACTGGGACACCGAGCAGGGGTTGGAGGTGGTATGGGCCTGTATCCTCCCTGCTATGCCCGTCCACTCTGGATTGGCAAGTGAGAACCCGATCCGCCATCCGGTCATGGCGTATGTCTTGGAGACGCCGGTTATGACCGCCACCTGTCCCGCAAGGTCCGGATCGGCGGCGAGTATGTGGGGAACCTCGCCCTCTCCGTAGTACAGGTCCTCGTATATGTCGTCGGAGATCACCCACATCCCGGTATCCTTCACCGCTCCAGCTATCTCCTCCACGCTCTTCATGTCGTTGACAAGACCGGAGGGATTGCATGGGGAGTTGAATATCATACCCGTAGCGCCCTCCGCTGCGGCCCTCCTCACGTCGTCTCCGGTGATGAGCATCTCTCCGCTTTCAGGGTAGACGGGAACGCCCCCCAGACGCAGGACCATCTGGGGATAGCTTACCCAGTAGGGCTTCGGAAGAAGGATGCGGTCACCGGGGTTCACGGCGGCTTCCAGCATGTTCGCAATGCTGTGCTTCGCCCCGCAGGAAACGAGAACGTTCTCGGGCTGATATCCGATGCCGTGCCTCTTTCCCCATCTCTCAGCAACTGATGCCCGAAGCTCCGGGATCCCCGCGCTGGGGGTGTATACCGTTTTACCCTGGGCCATGGCCCTCTCGGCGGCCTTTATCGCGGCCGGCGGCGTGGGAAAGTCCGGCTGACCGGCGGTGAGGGATACCACGTCTTCCCCCCTGGCCTTCATGGCCCCTGCCCTGGCGGTGAACTGAAGGGTGGCGGACCCCTCGAGGTTCCTGGTTCTCTCTGAGTATCTCATTGGTTCCTCCCGCAGTATTCCAGCAGTGCTCTCTCCACGGAAGGCGTCACCAGGGTGTCCAGGCTTCCGCCGAACATGGCGACCTCCTTAACCACGGTGGAGGAAAGGTACATGTTGTGTTCCGATGGCATCATGTAGATGCCGGTTATATCCGGTGCAAGCCTTCTGTTCATCAGCTGCATCTGAAACTCGTACTCGAAGTCGGAGTTGGCCCGGAGGCCCCTTATGAAGAGCGTGTAGCCGCTGTTCTTCATGTAGTCCACAAGAAGGCCGTCGAAGCTCACCACCGATATCCTTCCCCGGATCCCGGCTTCCTCCACCGAGCTTCTCACCATGGCCACCCTGGCTTCGGTGGAAAAGGCCATTGATTTCGAGCTTCGGTTCACCACTGCGATCTCCACCTCGGTGAATATCTTTGCGGCCCTTCTGATGATGTCCAGATGCCCCGCGGTCACAGGGTCGAAGGTTCCCGGATATATGACTTTCAGATCAGGCAATTTTCATACTTCCATCATGTGAATGTGTGTGTCCCCGTAACTCCTTGTAGACCATGGGTTATCGAAACTTTCTCCTCCGGACTCGGCAATAACCATCCCTCCGGGTGACACCACGGACGACCAGCGATTTTCCTTTATCCACGAATATATACAAGGGGAATCGTACGGGGGGTCAAGAAAGACTATGTCAGCAGGAGGGGTCAGCCTCTCCACGGCACCTGGAAGTTTTCCCCTCACCGTCTGGAAGCTGAATCCTCCGTCCTGCCCGGCAAGGAATTCCTTTATCAGCAGAAGGTTCCGGGGTGAAGAGTCCACGAAGACGGCCCTGGATGCCCCGCAGCTGAGGCACTCGATGCCGAAGGCTCCGCTCCCTGAGAAAAGGTCCCAGACCACTGCGCCCTTCATCCTGTCGGCAAGTATGCTCATCAGGGCTTCCCTTACCCTGGAGGGTGTAGGTCTCACGCCCTTCAAGTCAGGGCGGAGGATCCGGCCACGCCAGATCCCCCGCCCTATCCTCAGCAAATGACCTCCCCTAGTAGGGCCTGATGATGTGGGGAGTTACGAAGATGACCAGCTCGCTGGTCTCCTCAACCGTTGAAGTGTAGCTGAAGAGCCAGTCCCCCAGCAGGGGAATGTGGCCCAGTATGGGGACCTTCTTCTCCAGCTCGGTGGTCTTGCTCCTCATGATGCCGCCGATCACCGCGGTGGCGCCGTCGTCGATCATCAGGGTGGTGTGGGCTTCCTGTGTGAGGATGATAGGCTGCTCTTCAGCGGTTGATTCACCTGAGAGATCGCTCACTATGGGGTTCAGCTCCAGTGTAACGTTGTTATCGGCGTTGATGTGGGGGGTGACCTCCAGGCTGACGCCCACGTCGTAAAGCTGAACGTATGTGTTGCCGTCGGCGTCCCTGAGGGTGAGGGGAACCTGCTTTCCGCTGAGCACCCGTCCGGTCATGTTGTCGCAGATGGCGATCCTGGGTTCGGAGAGTATGTGGGCCCTGTTCTGCTGCTCAAGGAAGTTAACCGTTGCGTTCACGTCCAGTATGTCGGTGATGTGGCCGAACTGCACCGAACCGGTGGGGTCGCCCACTCCCAGGCTGGTTTCCATGCCGCCGTGGGTGAGGGCGTCGGTCCTGGCCATGTTCCCCACGCTCCAGTCGATGCCGAACTCCCGGGATGCGCTTGCGTCAATCTCCACCAGCTTCGCCTCTATCATCACCTGGGCGGTGGGGCTGTCGAGTATGGGAAGCAGCCGGCCAAGCTCGTTGAGCTTCCTGGGGATGTCGGAGACGATAAGCGAGTTGGTTCGGTTGTCTATGGAGATCTGGCCCCGCTCGGAGAGGACGGACTGGGTTGCGTTCTGGATGTCCTCAGCCTGGGCGTACCTTATGATGAACACTTCGGTGAGGAGGTCCTGAAGGTTCTCCCTCTCCGCCTCGCTCACGGCCATCTGGTTGATCTCGGTGTAGAAGTCCTCCCTCTTCATTATCCTCAGGGTATTGCTTCCGGACATGGTGGCCATCAGGTCCTGGGAATCCAG
>CAYLXG010000158.1:0-5581 GCA_964387445.1 uncultured bacterium | reverse complement strand
GGAGCTGAAGGTTTCCCCGTTCTGAAACTAAGCCAGAACTCCACGGCTTCCTCTCCACTCCAGTTTGAGCCAGTAACGCTACTCAGGTCAAGTGGACCGTATTCCCTCCAGAGGGTGTCTCCGTTCCAGATAGCACCGATCTCACTTTCATTGCTGATATTCACCGAGGTGGTATCTCCATGTGAGTCTATCCACCAGAGATGAGCTACTGCACCGGCAGTTGGGGATGAATTGGGGTTAGGATTCATACAGACTGCTGCGAAGCTGAGATTCCTGTAGAGATCAGTGTCTATGGGCTCACCGCCATCTATGGCAAGGGAGATGTCTCCCCTGAGAATGGAACCGCTGATTGCCGTGCTCAGCACTCCCTCGAACATCCCGCTGATGGAGTCAGTGAAACCCGTGCCTGTCCATTCACCACCGATAGCGGTGATATCATCTGTTTTCCAAAGCGGAGGGCTGGACTCAGCCTCGTTCATGTCCCACGGATCCGAAAGTACCTGAGTGGCGTAGTCCCTTGGCTCAACCACATAGACCAGCCTCGCATCGTTGTCGGCGGTATCCGGCTCTGACGGATCGTATTCGGTGAACACCCTCAGCCTGTGAACGCCGATGTCCGTGGAGTCGGGAGTCCAGGTGAAAACCGCTTCATCCCTGTCCTGCCTGTAGCAGGAGTCGGTGCTGAGCCCGGAGAAGCTCACCCGGGCGGTATCCAGCATGACATCTTCGGTCTCATCCTCCAGATAAACCAGGAAGTTATTGAGGGAGTCCATGCCCATGTTGTAGAACCGAGCATGGATGTTGACTGGCTCCCCTGAGAAGCTCTCATAATCCGCAAGGGTATCGCTGTCTGCTGGAAGGATCACGAAAACATCCGGGTCCGTTATCCTGATGTCCCAGGGGAGGGGATCGCCGTCATCGATGATCTGCAGCAGCCTGCCCTCGCCAGCATCAAGAGTGTCCATGAACTGATACACATCCCGGGAGATCATGTCTCCCTGGACAAGGAACCTACGGCTGTGATCCAGTGCGTATTCGCTGAAGGGAGTGCCTGCGGGGAAGTCCCCTGCATCTATGGTGATATCGTACGGGTTGCCATTTGCCCTGCAGTACCTGTTCAGGTAGTAGAGGAAGCAATGATCCTCATTCTCATCAGTGAACACCCTGACCTGCGGATCAAGGAATGGATCGGGCTCGGTACCATCATAGGCGATCTCGGCCAGGTCTTCGTGGTCCTCCCACCAGTCAAGCAGAGCGAGTTCAGGGGCAACCCTTGCTATATCGGCGAATGTCCTTCTGACGCTGTGCCACAGCCTGCCGTAGGCTGCGAACTTCCACTCAAGAAGCCTTTCCTGTCCCTGAGCCCCAGATGTGTCGGGTCTCAGGGGAAGGGTGTAAAGAGGATCGTAGCCGCTCATGAAGGGAGGTATGGCATCGGGATTGATGTAGGTAATACTGTCGGTGGGTCGACTGGTATAGACCCACTCCTCATACGGAGCATCGAAGGGAATGTTGTTCTCGTCCAGCAGGCCGATATTATTCAGCGTTCCGTTACTGCCTATGTAGCTGGTAACGCAGAACGGCAGAATGGCCTTTGCACCCCGGAGTAGAGCGCTGTTGCAGTGCATCCTGAACTCCTGCGGTGAGGGGATGCGGTAGTAATAGGATTCATAGTTGAGAAGGTATTTGCTTAAGCTGTCATTCCACAACCACATACTTGTTCCCCCTGCCCTCCCGAACGACTGGGGTACGAAGAATACATCCGCTTCCTGTGTGTCCAGGTTCCTGATCTGCCAGGCGGGGATGAAAGTGGAGTCCATGCATTCCTCATAATGCTCGATCATCCAGTTCTCAAGGGATGATCCAAGGGATGGAGTGTAGGACATTGAATCCTGATAAAACGTACCTACATGCCTGAAGGGATAGGCATCGAGAGCGATGAAGCCGGGGCTGTTGGGTTCGGCATCCGGATAAGGAGGGACAACTTCATACTCCTGATACTTCATCGAGAACAGGGCCCTGATGGAGGCGGCCTGTACGGCGGGTGTTCCTGGAAGCGGATAGTCAGGGTTTTCATGAATGTTCGACATGAATGCCCAGTCTACGATGGTATGCAGACAAGAGGTGATGTAGCTCATCTCCCTGGTTGAGTCCGTTTCGTGGATGTGCCAGGCCATCCAGGAGAGAACGCCCAGGGAATCGACCTTTGCAAGGGTTGGCTGCCAGAGACTGTCCGAACTCAGGTTCAGTTCAGGCCGGTAGGCACTGTCCATTTCCATTGTGAACAGGTTCGGCATGTAGTTGTCGTAGTGGACTATTCCTGAATCGTTCATCATGTGGTTCCACTGCCAGGCCGGGGCTTCGTCGTAGCCGTAGTAGAACCATACGCTGTGGGAGTCCTGGTTGAAGAGCTCCTCCAGTTCCTCAGCGACATTCTCCATGTATGTTTCCATTGAAGCAGCGCTCATGCTGCTAATGATGGTGTCAGATGAGCAGACCGTACTGTCGTTGATCACATATCCTTCCCAGCCTGGTCTGGCATAAGCCGAGTTGGAATACATGGGGAACATCCGGGAGTACCACTGGATGATGGATGTGAGATTCCATGGGCCCACCACAGTAAGCATCCCAACGGTATCGGCAGGGAGAACGACTTTTGCCAGGATGGAATCAGCTTCATACCACTGCCTGCTCAGGCCATCGAAGTAGTGCCAGGACAGAAGGCAAAGGAACTCAGTATCGATGTCGTCATAGGCCGCCTTTAGGCCAACCACGGGAATGGTATTTTCATCGGGAGATTCGGCGGAAGACACAGAGTACATCAGAAGAAGAGTGGTGACAGTGATAAGAAGAATCGATTTCATATGAATCCATCCATTTCATCTTGAATAAGATACATGTTTATCAGCGAATATGAAAGAGGGATGAGGGGGGGGGCTGTCAAGGGGAAGATGTGTTGTTTGCTAGTGGGCTTGACAATATGGAAAAGTGGCATTAGAGTACCACTATACCATAAATGAAAGGACGAAGGATGGCGCAGACACTGAGGATATCCGAAGGGGCATCAATCGCGATGCACGCCCTGATACACCTCGCGGAGAAGAAAGGCCTGCCTGTGAGCAATGCCGCCATCGCAGAGGCTTTCAGGGTAAGCGCCAACCATTCCTCCAAGGTGATGCAGCGCCTGCTGAAGTCGGGCTTCGTTCAGGCCGTGAGGGGCCCCGGCGGCGGATACACCCTGGCCCGTGACCCGAAGGATGTGTCTCTTCTGGAGATATACAGGGCCATCGACGGGGAGCCGGTGAACACAGGGTGCCTCTTCGGCAGGGGAAAGCACTGTTCCCTTTCCACCTGTCTTTTCGCCGGTTTGATAAGGGATACGGAGGAACTGGTGAAGAAGCACCTGGGATCGGTTACCCTGGCGGACTACATGTCACTGAACATTGCGCTGGAGGAGAAATGATAAGGAAGATCATCAGCATAGACGAGGAGAAATGCGACGGCTGCGGCCTATGCGTTCCCTCATGCGCCGAGGGCGCCCTGCAGATAGTGAACGGCAAGGCCAAACTGGTGAAGGACTCCTTCTGCGACGGGCTGGGGAACTGCCTGGGGGACTGCCCCAGGGGAGCCATCACCATCGAGGAGAGGGAGGCTGACCCCTTCGACGAGGAGGCGGTGAAGGAACACCTGGATAAGCCCCAGGCCCCCGCAGGCTGCCCCGGGATGGCGGCAATGAGCTTCAGCGGGCACGGGGACAAGGAGCCCGAGCCCGGGGAGACAGTTCCTTCGATGCTCAGGCAATGGCCGGTGCAGCTGCATCTGGTGAGCCCCGCCGCCCCCTACTGGAAGGATGCCGATGTACTGATTGCGGCAAGCTGCGTGCCGGTGGCCCTGGGTGACTTTCAGAACAGGCTTCTGAAGAACAGACGGATAGTGATAGCCTGCCCAAAGCTGGACAGGACCGAGGGCTACCTGGAGAAGCTCACGGAGATTTTCAGGCACAACGACATTTCAAGCGTAACGGTGGCGCACATGGAGGTTCCATGCTGTTCCGGTCTGGTGGCCATGGTGGAGAGGGCCCTGGCTGACTCGGGCAAAGTGCTCCCTTACAGAAGAATGAAGATAGGCATCCAGGGTCAGGTCCTGGAAGAGAAATAGGAGGAATGACAATGAGCAGCATGTTCTGCTATCAGTGCGAACAGACCGCAAGATGCACCGGATGCACCACATTCGGCGTATGCGGAAAGGATCCGGATACCTCAGCAATGATCGATCTTCTGATACATGTGACCAAGGGTCTGGGGCAGTATGCCCACAGGGCCAGGAAGAACGGAGCGGTGGACGACTCGGTGAACCTGGCAACCGCGGAAGCTCTGTTCACCACGGTAACCAATGTCAACTTCGATCCCGCCAGGCTTGCCGGGGTTGTAAGGCAGACCGTCGCCGCAAGGGACAAGGCAAAGAAGCTTTACGAGGATGCCTCAAGGAATCCGGAGCAGCTCAGCGGCCCCGCTGTGTTCCAGGTGGCAGATGACTTGAACGGAATGATCGCCCAGGGGCTCGAGGTGGGCATAGAGAAGAGAATGTCCGAACAGGGGGAGGATGTCACAGGGCTCCAGGAACTGCTTACATACGGTCTCAAGGGCGCGGCAGCCTATATGGACCACGCCCATATACTGGGCAGGGAGAGCGAGGAGGCCTACGCCTTCTTCCACAAGGCCTTGAACGCCCTTGCTGAGGGGGAGAGTGACATCGATACCCTCCTGGGACTCAACCTGGAGTGCGGAAAGGCCAACCTGGCCGCCATGGAGGTCCTGGACGGGGCCAACACCGGCACCTACGGCCACCCGGAACCCACCCCGGTGAGGATAACTCCTGTGAAGGGCAAGGCCATCCTCGTTTCAGGGCACGACCTGAAGGACCTGGAGGAGATACTGAAGCAGACCCAGGGGAAGGGCATCAATGTGTACACCCACGGAGAGATGCTCCCCTGCCACGGATACCCCGGCCTGAAAAAGTACCCCCACCTGGCGGGCAACTACGGAGGGGCCTGGCAGGACCAGCGCGAGGAGTTCGAGGAGTTCCCCGGGGCCATCCTCATGACCACCAACTGCATACAGAAGCCCAAAGAGAGCTACAAGGCCCGGATATTCACCACAGGCCTTGTGGCCTGGCCCGGAGTGGAACACGTAGAAGGTTTTGACTTCCAGCCGGTTATCGACGCGGCTCTGGAAGCCCCGGGCTTCGCCGAGACCGAGCCGGAGAAGACCATACTGGTCGGCTTCGGACGGAACGCTGTGCTGGGAGTTGCCGACAAGGTGATAGATGCGGTGAAGGCCGGGGACATCAGGCACTTCTTCCTGGTGGGCGGCTGCGACGGCGCCAAGAGCGGCAGGAACTACTACACCGACCTGGCCATGGCCATCCCCGACGACTGCGTGATACTCACCCTTGCCTGCGGCAAGTACCGGTTCAACAAACTGGAATTCGGCGATATAGGCGGCATTCCCCGGCTGCTGGACATCGGCCAGTGCAACGACGCCTACTCGGCGATCCAGATCGCCATAGCCCTCTCCGAGGC
>CAYLXG010000157.1:0-5672 GCA_964387445.1 uncultured bacterium | reverse complement strand
TGGCCTGTTTGCCCATGTTCCTCAGGGCCATGTTCTGCTTCTCCAGGAAGTACTTCCCCGCGTCCACCATGGCGCTCAGGGGCACAAGGCCCACCACTTCGCTGCCTGTTACCGCCAGCCCCAGCTTCTCCGCCTCCTCCTTCGTGACCTCGTATGCGATATGAAGGGGGGTAACGGATATGTCGGTGAGGTTCATGGTGACCTGGGCGGTCCTGTATTCCTCGATGTACCAGCCGGTGGCCTTGCAGTTCTTCAGCCTTCCAGGCACCTTTATCTTCCTGCCCTGCTCGTCCCTGGCGAACTTCCAGTCGGATGTTCTTTCAGTTCTGCCGGAATCCCTGATCGATAGGGCTATCTCCTTGGCCAGGGAGGTGTCGCCGGTGTTCAGGTTGACGTTATAGGCAATGAGGAAGTTCCTTGCTCCGATGGTGCAGACCCCGGTTCTCGCAACGGCGTCGTTCCACTCGTTGGGGCCGAAGTCCGGTTTCCACTCGGGCTTGCCGAGTTTCTGGGGCAGGGCTTCGTACTCCCCCTCCCGTATGTTGGGAAGCTTCCTCCACTCCGGCTTCGATGCGGCGTTCTCGTAGAGGTAGACAGGGATGCCCAGTTCGGACCCCACCCTCTTACCCAGTTCCCGGGCCAGTTCAGCGCATTCTTCCATGGTAATTCCGCTTACGGGAACGAAGGGACAGACATCGGTGGCTCCGTGCCTGGGGTGGGCCCCGTGCTGGACCCTCATGTCGATCAGTTCTCCGGCTTTCTGGATGAGCCGGAATGCGGATTCCACCACCGCGTCGGGTTCCCCGGCAATGGTGATGACGGTCCTGTTGGTGGCGGCGCCCGGATCCACGTCCAGAACACCGGCGCCCTTCACTGAGGAGGCCGCCTTTACAACGGCGTCGATGACCTCTTTGTTCCTGCCTTCAGAGATGTTTGGCACACATTCAACTATACGCCCGGCCATATGAACTCTCCCTTTTCCCTGTGGTGATTTCTTGTATAATGGAAAAACCCATGAACAGTAAGCTTAACATAATAAGGTTGGAGGAGTCGTGTACCTGGGAATAATAGAGGGTTATTACGGGAAGCCCTACACCCACCGTCAGCGGCGGATTCTCCTGGAAGAGCTTTCCGAGATGGATTCGCCGGTTTACTTCTACGCCCCCAAGGACGACCCATGGCACCGGATCCTCTGGAGGGAGCCGTACCCGGAGGAGGAGTGGAGGGAACTCGCCGGCTGCATGGGCGGCGCCACATCCTTCTTCTTCTCGGTGAGTCCCTGGCAGTTCCTCGACGGCCAGTGGAGAATGGCCTCGGAGAAGCTGCTCAGGGCCGAGGATTCCGGGGCGGCCGGTCTCGGGATACTCTTTGACGACGTGCCCGAGGAGTCCGCCGGGGAACTTGCCCGCAGGCAGCTGGAGTTCGCAGGGAGGGCGCTTGAACGGACCGGTCTTCCAGTGGTGCTTTGCCCGTCGGTCTACTGCACCGAGCTCATGGAGCGGTACCCCGGGGGAGAGGAGTACCTGAAGGCATGGCGGGAATGCATCCCGGAAAGCTGGAGCAGTTTCTGGACCGGGCCCGGCGTGGTCTCCAGGGAGCTTTCCTCCCTGGGAACGGCGGAAGAGCTTCTGGGTTCGCCCTTGGTGGTCTGGGACAATCTGCACGCCACCGACTACTGCCTGAGAAGGGTCTTTCTCGGAGGTCTCTCCGGAAGGAGACCCCGGGGGCATTCCTGGCTGGTGAATACCTCCGAGGTCTTTCCCGCGGCTCTCCACTCAGTGATGGAACTGAGGGCGGCAGCGGGGCTTCCCCGGGAGTGGCCCGACGGTCTGGGGGAGCCTGCTCCGGGCTGGCAGCTCATGGAGGAGTTTCACCATGACCCATGGAACCCGGGGGAGACCGGAGGCGAGATACTGGCCAGGCTGAAGGAGGCCCTGGATGGATCAGGGGCCGAAGAGGCGGCGGAATGGCTTCAGGGCGCCGCAGCCGATATGGAATCCTTCACCAGGGACCTTCCGGTGATAGAGGGAGGATGGCAGCTGCTTCCAGTGGCACGGGACCTGTTCAGGACCCTCTCCATAATTCTCAGGGCACTGAACTCCAGTGACCCCCGGGAGACCCTTCATTATCTTATGAGAGAGAGACTGCCCTACGAAAACCCCCTCGCCGCCCTCGCAGCGGGCTTTACCGACAGGAGGAACCCTTGAGAGTCATTCTCGCCGGCTACAATACTGACAGGGAGAACCATTCAGAGACCCCCGAGACCATATCGGCGGCCTATGCCCGGATAAGCAGGGACCCGGCTCCGGTGGACGAACTGAGGAGGCAGGCAGCCGGTGAGGTGGAGCAGGCCAGGAGATCCAACAGGACCATAGTCTTCCGTTACGGCCACGGCTCAATCGCCGAGCATGCGGTCTTCAACTTCGACCTGCTTGGGATATCCAGGCTTGCTGCGGAAGCGATACAGTCATTCAGGCTGGCCAGCTTCACCGAAAAGTCCCAGCGCTACATCAGGATCCACGAGGACTGGCACCTGCCGGATGAGATCGGGGACTCCGTTCCAGCGCTGCGCCGGCTCTTCCGATGCTACGGCGAACTCCTTGAACTCCTGGAAAAGAGCGGTTTCAAGGGAACCGAGGCCAGGGAGGACGCCAGGTACATCCTCCCTCTGGCGGCCACCACCCAGATGGGCATGACGGTTAACGCCAGGGAGCTGGAGCACATGATAAGAAGGCTCAGGGCCCATCCCCTGGCGGAGGTTCGGGAGCTTTCCAGCGCCCTTCACCAGGCTGTTCTACCAGTTGCTCCCTCCCTGATGATATTCACGGAACCCACCGAGGTGGACAGGCTGGCCCACCTTCAGCCCGAGCCGATCCCCATGGGGAATGAAGAGGCGGTACTGCTTGAATGCGACACCGATCACAGGATCGCCCGGTACTTGACCGAACTCTTCGGAGCGCCTGATTTTGACAGGATTTACGGATCCCTGGGGATGCACGACGCCCTTCCAAGGTTCTGGGAGCTTTTCAGGGCCGATTTCCAGGTGACCCTTTCCGCCACCGCCTACGCCCAGTTGAAGAGGCACCGGATGAGCACCCAGATGGTTACCGGATACGATCCCTCACTGGGGCTGACCGTCCCCCCTTCGATCATCGGTGCCGGGGGCGAAGAGATCTTCCGCAGGGCCGCAGCGGAAGCGGAAGCAGCTGCCGCGGGTCTGGGCCGGCCGGGACGGTATCTCCTCACCAACGCACACAGGAGGCAGGTAAGGATCTGCATGAACGGCAGGGAGCTGAATCACTTCAGCAGGCTCAGGGAGGATGCCCACGCCCAGTGGGACATCAGACGCCTGGCGTCACGGATGATCTCCCTTGTGAGGGAAAAGGCACCTGAGACCACAAGGCTCACATGCGGGAAATCGGACTGGGAGAGGGTCAGCGGAAGACCTGCTCGATGAACCTGGGCCGTCCCAGCCTGTCCCCTTCGAACCTGGGGGTTATCCTCAGTATGCTGGTTCCCCGGTTGCCCATGATGTCCGTACCGTAGTGCCAGATGAAGCTTCCCTCGTAGGAGTGCGAATAGATACCCGTGGCGCTGCCTGAAACCGTTGACTGGCGCCATGTCTCTCCGCCGTCGGTGCTGTGGTGGATCACAAGGTCGAGCATCCTGCCCTGGCGGTCTCCCAGCTCATAGGAGATCACCGCCTGGCCCCTCTGGGTGTCCAGGTCCGAAATGGTGGCCCTTATCACCTCCGGCAGACTTCCGTTGTCAAGGGTAATGGGTCCAAGCACTTCCGAACGGGAGGAGTCGCCGTCGATGGCAACCAGCCTCACGTCCACGTCCAGGGCGGAAGCCCCGGGAAGGTCCGCCGCGCTGTTCCAGTGAAGTATGGTGTTGTACCTTGCCGGCCCGAATGGCCCGCTGCTCACCAGTCCCCTTGCAAGGTGCCAGTTCTCCTCGGCGCCGTGGATGCGGTATTCCAGCTTCAGGCTTATGTCGTCGGAGTTGGCGTCCGCTATGTCGAACCTGAAGGGGACGTCACCGCGGAAAACGTCGTACCTGGAGGGCGATTCTATTCGAACCGACGGAGGGGGGTTGTTGTCGAGGTGGAACGGAGCCGAGGGAACGGCGATGCCCGTTTCCCTGTCCGAGGGAAGGGCCCTCATTCGAACCTGGTAGCCGTCGTATCCAGGCAGGTCGGTCTCCGACTCCCAGATGATCTCGAACTCATATCTGGCGGTACCCGCCTGTTCCGCTTCGATCACTGTGGCAGGGTCCCATGATGTTCCTCCGTCTATGCTGTATTCGTAGGCAACGTCAAGGAGGTTCTGCTCGGGATCGCTGAGCCTGACACCGAGATGCACCCTTCCGGACACCTCTTCAGTGGGGGCGATTATCTGTGCGCTGGGAAGCCTGTCGGTGTCTATGTGAAGACCTTCTATGAAGTACCATGGACCTGGATCGGCGTCGGCTGCCCTGATCCTGAGCCTCACGTCCTCGGCGTCGATGTGGCCGATGTCAGCGGCTGCGTTCCATGTGACCGGTTCTCCGTAGAACCAGGGTTCTATCTCTATGCTGCTCCCGCCCAGGTGCATCAGTTCCCAGGTGTTCCCTCCGTCGATGGAATACTGGCCCTGGAGCTGGATCACGTCTCCCTCGCGGTCCTCCACCGCATAGCCCAGCCGGTACCTGGAATCGTCCAGCTTCACCGGTGGTTCCATGAATAGCTCGGGAGGCCTGTTGTTGTCTATGTGGAGAAGGCCGGAGGTGCCGCTCTCCCCGGGGCCGAAGCTGGAATAGGGAGTTATCCTTATCAGACAGCGCCTCTCGTCGGCGGAGGGCAGGTCGAGGTGGGAGTTCCAGGTTATCTCCCCGGGTCTTTCGGAGTAGTTCCTGGTTTCGGCCCAGGTGAAGCCGGCGTCGGTGGAGTAGCTCACGGAGATCCCTGTGTACTCAGTACATGTGACCGAGTAGGCCAGGGAAACCGCTCCGCTGAACTCTCCTGTGAGCTGCTCTACCTCGGCCACCGGCAGGAATCCCGAACCGTAAGCGCCTGAATTGAACTGATCACCCAGCGGGAGGGGCCATAGGCAGGCAGCTGCGGAATGCACTGAAAGGGGATACGCAGTAACCATCCCGGTGGGGCTCATGACAATGACCTCGCTCATGCCGTCGCCGCTGATGTCTCCCACCGCAGGGGCAAAAACGACGCCGCCGGGATTCTCGATGGGGTATCCCCCCATTCTTCTGCCGGAGGCGTCCCATGCGTAGATGCTGCCGCCGTTAGCTGCTGCCAGAACCGCCGTTCCCGAACCGGTTGCCGCTATTATGGGCTGGAAGGGTCTGGAATCGGTGCGGTTGGGCCATCTCCAAGTTCCGGCAAGGGTGCCGTCGCCGTCGAGGAGGTAAATGGTGCTGTCTATGCAGGCCAGGGCAAGCTGCGGAAGCTGCAGGTCGCCGTCGATGAGACCTATTGCGCAGGAACCGGAAACCGGCCTTGCGTCAAGATAGAAGGGCCAGCCCTCCTGCTCGACCCCCAGAAGGCTGTAGAGATGGACCCTGCCGTCCTGGGTTGCGAAGGCGATGTCCGCCTGGCCGTCGCCGTTGAGGTCTCCCGCTGGGCAACCATCCCAACCCCTTCAATCCGGCCACGACGGTCTCGTACACCCTGT
>CAYLXG010000156.1:0-5676 GCA_964387445.1 uncultured bacterium | reverse complement strand
GCCAATGCGACCACTAAAATATCTATCACCTATTCTTTTTTTGAACCGAAGGAGATACCGACACCTGAGAGGCCGGGCATGCCAAAAATACCCGTAAGGTCGTCGTACCTGCCTCCGCCGCACAGGGCACGCCTGTTCTCGCCGCCTGTATCCATCAGCTCGAAGACGATGCCCGTATAGTAGTCAAGCCCCCTTACCACCGCAGGCGAGAAAGCGGTTCCCTCCACCCCGGATTCCCTGAGAAGGTCCTGGAATCTCACTATCTCTCCGTAGGATTCACAGCCCTGCATCAGTTCCTTCTGCCAGGGATCTACGGTGGACTCCACCGCAACCAGCCTTTCGATCATGGCGGCGGTCTGACCGCCGCCGCAGGCTTCAATGAGGCTTTCCCTCCAGGGGCCGGGTTTCATCTTGTCACGGCGGTCCACTGCGGAAAAGACCGGCTGAATGCTTTCCGGTGGAACCCCGCAGCGCTCAAGGGCGCTTGTCATGAACCTCCTGCTGGACCAGCCGATCCTGTAGATGGAGCTGGGGGCACTGAAGGATTCCATTATTCCACCCAGGACCATCATTATCTCAAGGTCGGCGGAGAGATCCGATGATCCCAGGATGTCGCAGTTGAACTGGAGGAACTCCCTTACCCTTCCCCTCTGGGGACGTTCATAGCGAAAGCAGAGGGGCATCGAGAACCATCTTACCGGAAGCTGAAGCTCGCCCCGGTGTGCTATCATCCTGGCAAGGGAGGGGGTCATTTCCGGACGGAGTATCACCTCCCTCTCGCTCCTGTCCAGGAAGGTGTAGCTCTGTCTCTCCACAAGCTCGCCCCCTGACTTGGCGGCGAACAGTGAAAGGGGCTCCATCACCGGGCCGTCGTACTCCTGGAAGCCGGCCTTCAGGGAGCCCTCCCTGAGCCTGCCGGCAACGAAGTTCTCCACCCTGAACTCTTCTGGATACCTCTGGCGCATACCGCCGAGGGGTTTCGTGGAAAGAGCCATAAATCACTCCTTGGTAATACTTTCAAGACACGCATAGACAAACGGCAGGTTTTTCCCGGGTATCCTACCCTGTGAGGTGAGCCGGTGCAACCCCGTGAAGGCCATCCGCCGGTTCCCGTCTCATTCGCGCCCTTTCCTGTAAAGGGGATCCTCCGAGGAACCGGTGCCTGATATGTACTTCGCGGCAAGTTCCCTCAAATCGGCGGTCCCCGCGTCCGTCCCTGCCCTGTCCACCGCCTGGCCGCCTATCCTTTCCCTGATCTCCCTGAGGAGATCCAGGCACATTCCCTCGGACTGGGCATCGGAGGCGGGCTGATGCAGAAGAGCTATCACCGTGGCCGCCGCCCCGGCATGATCACCCTGAAGATGGGAGAGCCTGGCGAACCCAAGGACCGTTTTGACCAGCACCGGCTCGTTACCTGACCTGGACGCGACCTCCGCCGCCCTGGCGAGGAAGCCCCGGGCCCTCTTCAGTTCCCCTGCTCTCATGTAGTGGAAAGCCAGACCATTGAGGGATCCTGAAACGATGTTCTCGTCGCCTGATCTCTCCCCCAGCTGAAGCGCTTCTTCGTATGAACGGGCAACTTCCTGGAAACGCTCCATCTTCTCGTTGAGCACCGCCATGCTCATCTTTATTCCCGCCTGGCCCCTTACGCTCCCGATCCTCCTGTAATAGTCAGCCGCGGTGGAGTAGTGCTGCTCAGCCTCGCCGTAGCTTCCCTGGATGACCTCGATCCCGGCAACCAGGTTCAGCGCTCCGGCGCATCTTTCGGTGTAGCCGGCGGTCCTCACCGAGGAAAGATATGCCAGGAATGCCTCCCTGGCGCGTCGGTAGTCGCCCTCGGCAACAGCCAGTCTTCCCATATGGAGACGGGCCTTCCATTCGCCGCACCGGTAACCGGCCTTCCTGCATTCAGCGGCTATCCCGGGAAGCACGCTCCTTGCGGTGGAGTAGTCTCCAGTCTGCAGATGATAGTTGACCATCTCCAGCCTGGCCTCCAGTGCCTCCATGGGACAGCCGTCCCTGGAGAAAAGGTCCGCGGCCCCTTCAAGGTATTCTCCTGCGCCTGCCGGGCTCCCGGTTTCCATCATCATCGCTCCCCTGGTGAGGAGCACCGCAGCCCTGTCCCTGTCCGCAAGACCCTGGGAGGTTTCCAGGGCGGAGGAGATGAGCCTGGCGGACTGGGACATCCTGCCCGTCCTGAGAGCAAGCAGGCTCTGGTATGCCATTATCGTGGAGGAAAGGCCCTCCGGCAGGGGCGCTGCCGCTCCACTGACCGCCTCCTCCATCATGTTGAAGCCGGTCCTGAGCCTTCCCCTGTCAAGGCAGTAGACCTGCACAGGGCGGAGCATCTGCCTGAGGAACCTGAAGCGGCTCTTCTCCACCGCCAGCTTCCAGGCAAGGGTTATGTCGTCGAAGCATGCCCTGATGCCGTCGAGCCCCCGACCAGCCTCAAGCCCGGTCCAGGCCATCTCCCCGAAGGCCGCCGCCCTGGCGGCAAAATACCTGCAGTGCATCTCCCTGGCCACTTCGTAGCCCCTGGAGAAAGGGTTCTTCTCCTGTACTATGAAATCCCTGGTCATCGCCGGAATGTGTATCCCCATGTCATCCCTCAGGAGGAACGACCTGTCCACAAGGGAGAGGACCATCTCAGGGGATACGTCGGATACCTCTTCAGCTTCCTGAACGGTGAAGTGCCCGGCGAACACCGTCAGCCTCGCAAGGGCGTTCCTCTCCACGGCGGAGAGCTGGTTCCATGACTGCTGGAAAATGTCGGAGAGCCCCTCGGTGTTCCTCTCCCTGTCGGAAGCCCCCAGAAACGAAGGGTTCGCCCGTATCCTTCTGCAGATGGCGGAGACCGACATCACCCTGGTCCAGGAAGCGGCGAGTTCTATTGCCAGCGGCGATCCGCCCAGAAGGGAGCAGATCTCCTCCACGAGGTTCAGGTTCAGGTCGCCGGGGAAACGGATGCCGGCCAGTCTCTCCGCGGTCTGAATGAATATCCGCGCCGCCGGGGAAGGCCCCCCATCCCCGGGCGACTCCAGGGAAACGCCTTCCACCGGCACGATGACCTCGCCGGGGAGGTCAAGAGGGGTCCTTGACGACGCCATTACCGTTATCTCCGGGCAGGATGCCAGAAGCTCGCTTATAAGGTAAGCGGTTTCATCACCTGGCTTCACGTTCACGAAGAGGAGCAGCATCCTGGAGGAGTCTATGAATCCCGCAATGGTTTCCACCGCGCTGCGCCCGGCGGGGAGGGAGAGTTCACTGGCCAGTTTCGCCGCCACGGCAGCCCCCTCGGATGAACAGTCCACCATGCATATCCCGGATGGGAAGAGGAACTCGTTCTGTCCCGCCGCCCTTATGGCCAGCCTGCGGCTGCCCATGCCGCTCATGCCCTTCAGGGTTATCAGCCGGCTGCCCCGGTCCATGAGTGCCCTTATCTCCTCGAGTTCCCGCTCCCGCCCGACGAAGGGGGTCAGGTCCACCGGAAGGTTGTTTATCTCAGCGGATGAGCCGAAGGCCATCCTGGCACCAAGTGGAAAGTCCCTGTAGTCTTCCTCCAGGGAGTAGCCCCTTGCGGTTCGGGAGAGGAACCCCCTCCTCTCCAGGTGGTTGATCCCCTGGACGAAAAGCCCCGGAAGCCCCCCGGTCTCACCGTGGAACCACTCCAGGAAACCCTCGGGAGGGTCCCACATCAGAGCCGAGCGGAACCATGCCCTGCAGTCCTCGAGGGAGACCGGCCCCAGGCGCACCGAGGAGGAGACCCCTCCGAATCCGTAGCCGTCGAGGACTGCGGTCCTCTCGGTGGATGCAGCCACTATCATCCAGCCCGGGTACATGCCGTAGAACTCCGACAAGGCTTCCATTGAAGGGCCGTCGATGGTGTGAAGGTCCCTGAGGAAGATGCCCAGGCTCATGTCGGTTCCCGCGTGGGAATAAAGGGAGTCGATGACGGCTGTCCTGTCCGCCGGGCACTCGAGGGCTTCGGACAGGGCGGAGAATGGAACCTGGGAATCCCCCCCGTTCACCTCCAGCACCTTGTAGTCCCCCAGTGACAGATAGGCCGCCGCAGCTTCCAGGAAACACCCCTTGCCTGCACCATCGGCCCCCAGCACCAGGAAGAATCCCCTGCCCTTCTCGGCAGCCTCCTGGGTGAACGAGATGAACTGTGAAAGTTCCCTGTCCCGTCCCAGGAGCCTCCCATCTACCGTCCCGGAGCCGTCGCCTTCCCCGAAGCCGTCGGCGGAGACCACCCTGCCCCTGCCCTGACGCTTGGCGTGGAACAGCCTCCTGTCCGCAGCGTCGAATATGTCCCTTGGGGAATGGCCGTCCTCGGGAAAGACCGCGACCCCGATGCTGAGGGATATGGACAGCGGAGGGGTTCCCTGGAACTCGGTTGATGAGCATGCGGCGAGGAGCCTCCCGGCGAAGGCTTCGGCCTCGGACCTGTCTGCACCCGGCAGAACCGCTATGAACTCGTCGCCGCCGTAACGGTAGATGAGGTCCCCTTCCCTGGAAACCTCCATGGCCCGGCTGCCGAACTCCGCCAGGATGTCGTCTCCTCGACTGTGCCCGAAGCCGTCGTTGACGCTCTTGAAGTGATCTATGTCCATCACCGCTATGGAGAAACCCAGGCCTTCGCCTGTGAGCTCGTTGAGCTTCCTGGTAAGAAGCTCCCTTCTGAGAAGACCGGTGAGCGAGTCGGTGCTTTCCGGAACCTGTTCGAAAGGCAAGGCATCCCCTCCATGCAGACAAAGGTACACGGAGATTTATACCCATAAAACGGTGCTGCGGAAAGGCGAAGCGGCGGTCAGTCCCGGAAGAACAGCCCCTGGACGTTGCCTGGAGCGGTTCCCGTGACCGAGAAGAACAGCTCCTGAAGATCGACCCCGGAGAGTTCTCCGGAGGTTATTATGCTCTGCAGCAAGCCTTTATTGATGATGCCGAACCGATGACAGTTGGCGGAAGCCACCGAAAGGGTGTGGGTCGAGATAAGCACAGCCGCCCCTGCGGACGCCGCCTGCGCCACCATTTTCCAGAAGGTTGCTGCGGCGGGGGGGTCCAGGCCCACCAGGGGTTCGTCGATCACGTAAAGGTCCGGTCTCGCGGTGAATGCCCCGGAAAGCACCACCCTCTGTATCATGCCGTGGGAATAGGAACCCGACCTGGCGTCTATCCAGCCCTCCATCTCGAAGACGCTCACGCAGATCTCTATCCTCCGCCGGAGTTCCCCTGCAGGGATCTCCCTGAGCCTTCCTGTGTAGAGAAGGTACTCGCGCCCCGTCAGGTGGGGGAAAACGGTGGGTTCGTCGGGCACATAGGCTATCCTGTTCCTCACCTTGTCCACCGGGACGCCGTCCAGGAGCGCTTCGCCGCCCTCGGGTATTATCAGACCCGAGATCATCTTCAGCGTGGTTGTCTTTCCGGCGCCGTTGGGTCCCAGGAGGCCGAATATCTCCCCGCGGCCAACCTCCAGGGAAAGATCCCTCACCGCTGACCTGCCCCCGTAGCTCTTGCAGAGTCCGTTGATGACAAGGCCCGTCAACGGTCATCACCCCCGACCAGGGCTTCGACGAACTCCCTGCGGCGGAATGGGATGATGTCCCCGGGTCCCTCTCCCACGCCTATGTACCTTATTGGCAGCCCCAGCTCCCGCGCCATGGCGAAAACGGCTCC
>CAYLXG010000155.1:0-5709 GCA_964387445.1 uncultured bacterium | reverse complement strand
GCCATTGCGCTTGCCATTAACCTGGTGAGCAGACATTTTAAACGCTCAGATAAAATTGAACTTTTGGAAACCCTTGAAAAAATAAAACTTAAGCCTGAAAACTATTTGAAGGACCCGGTTTGGGGGGAACTGGCGCAACTTTTAACTGAAAAGCCGGTGCAAAAGAAAAAGAAGCCGGTGCTGAACAAAGCGGCGCTGGAGTTCCTGGAGGCCGGCCCAGACGATGTTTCCGGAGAACCGGCGGAAAAGGTACTCCGGAAGGTTCACGGAGGCGAAACCACCGTGGACAGAACTCTGGTGGAGGAGAACGGCGTCCTGTACCAGGTCTTCTCCTTCAGGAGGAGCGGCGGTGGGCTCACCGACTTCGAGAGGGTGATAAGGGACCTCGACGACGTTTACTTCAAGACCACGCTGGACGGCAGGATCATTGCAGCCAGCCCATCGGTGGAGAACTTCTCGGGTTACAAGCCGGAGGAGGTCCTGGGCAGGTCCATAATGAGCTTCTACAGGAACCCCGACGACAGAGGGATACTTCTGGAGAAGCTCCGGGAGAAGGAGCGCCTCAGCGAGTACCAGGTGGATATGCTGGGCAGGGACGGACGGGTGATACACGCCAGGGGCGCCATCCATCTGGTTTACGACGAAGAGGGAAAACCCGCGTTCATCGAGGGCATACTCACCGATATAACCGCCAGGAAGAAACTGGAAGACCGCATCAGGAACGACAGTCTGTTCTTCAACCAGGTCCTTGAGAGCGTTCCCGACGCGGTGGTGATCATAGACAGGGCAGGCATCGTAACAGGATGGAACCCTGAAGCCCGGAGGCTTTTCGGATGGACCTCAGAGGAGGCCCTGGGACGCCCCCTGGACGATCTGGTGTTCACAGGGACAGGCCGCAACGAGATCCAGTCCCTGGATGTGATAAAAGGCAAGGTGATAAGGGGCCTGGAGTGCACCCGCAGGGGAAAGGACCCCAGGGAGAAAAAGGTCTTCGTCTCGGTTGCCCCCATCGTAATGGACGGGGAGAGCGCAGGGGCGGTGGGGATATACACCGACCTCTCGGACAGGGAGACCATCCTGGAGAGGCTCCGGGAGAACGAGGTCAAGTTCAGAAGCATTACGGACAGTGCCCAGGACGCGGTGATAATAATGGACGAGAACGGCTGCGTATCCTTCTTCAATTCCTCAGCTGAGAGGATGTTCGGATACCACCGCACCGAGACCATGGGCCGGAAGCTCCACGAACTGATCGCCCCTGAGGCCTACCGGGAGATGTTCGACATGGGCTTCGCTGAGTTCCGGAAAACAGGCAAGGGGATCGTGATAGGCAGGGTGATGGAAATGGAGGGAAGGAGGAAGGACGGCACGGTCTTTCCTGTGGAACTCTCGGTTTCCTCCTTCTACATGAACGGCGGCTGGCACGCAACGGGGATACTCCGGGACATCACCGAGCGGAAGAACATAGAGCTTGAGCTAATAGACGCCAGGGAGGGCGCCCTGAACGCCGTGAGGACCAAATCGGAGTTCCTGGCCAACATGAGCCACGAGATACGGACACCGCTGAACGCCATCATAGGCACCACGGACCTCCTCTGGGAGACCACCCTGGATCAGCGCCAGCGGAACTACCTGAGGGTCTGCAGGAACGCCGGTGAGAACCTGCTCTCCCTGATAAACGACATCCTGGACATATCGAAGGTCGAGGCGGGCAGGATAGAGCTTGAGACCATTCCATTCGATCTGGTGGAAAACGTTGAGAGAACATGCGAGACCCTGGCACTGAGGGCCCATGAAAAGGGCCTCGAACTGAATGTCCGCATCCTGCCCGGTACCCCCGGCTGGGTGCTGGGGGATCCATCCAGGGTTCGCCAGATACTCATTAACCTCATCGGCAACGCCATCAAGTTCACCGAAGAGGGGGGAGTAACGGTCACCGTGCAGGGCGAACCACCGGGCACAATCGGATTTTCCGTAAGGGACACCGGCATAGGCATTCCCTCCGGCAAGCTGGAATCCATTTTCTACAGCTTTACCCAGGCTGACACCTCCCACACCAGAAGGTTCGGAGGAACCGGACTGGGCCTCACCATATGCAAGAAGCTCACCGAGCTGATGGGCGGGAGCATCGCGGTGGAAAGCACACTGGGTGAAGGCACGGAGTTCACTGTCTCCCTTCCGCTGGAAACTGCTGTACCCCCCGGTCATCCTGAGAAGATCGAGAAACTGGAATCCCTGGGGGGTGTCAGCGTTCTTGTGGTGGATGACAATTCGGTGAGCAGGGAGATTCTCTGCGAGCTTCTCCATGGGTGGGAGGCGGTCCCTGAGGCTGTCTCCGGAGGGGAGGAAGCACTGGCGGCCGTTTCAGCGGGAGACTACGACGTGATCCTTCTGGACTGCATGATGCCGGGAATGGACGGCTTCAGTACCGTGGAGGCAATGCGGGAAAAGGGCGTGCTGACCAGATCCGTTATAATGATGGTCACCTCCGACGGGGGGAGCAGCGCCGAGGAATGCAGGTCCGCGGGGATTGACGGTTTCCTTGTGAAGCCTGTCCGCCGCAGCGAACTCCGCGAACAGATGCTTGCGGCCCTGGGACGGCGCAGTCATGTTGCCGCTGCTTCTGGAAAGGGAGCGGAAACTATCCCTGTGGAGAACAGGAAACTCACGATCCTTCTGGCGGAGGATTCTCCGGACAACAGGTTCCTGATCCAGAAGTACCTGGAGCCCTATCCCTGGGAGGTGGTCATAGCCGAGAACGGCAGGGAGGCCCTTGACCTGTACTCCTCGGGAAAGCGGGATTTCGACCTCGTGCTCATGGACATGCAGATGCCGGTCATGGACGGTTACGAGGCAACACGGGCGATAAGGGCCCTGGAAGCGAGGAATCAGGATACCCATGTTCCGGTGGTGGCCCTCACCGCCCATGCAATGAAGGAGGAGATCCAGAGGTGCATCGAAGCGGGGTGCGACCTTCACATAGCCAAGCCTGTGAGGAAGAAGAACCTCATCAGGGAGCTGAACGATCTCCTTGAGGCCACCGGCCCGAAGGAGGGGCTTCCCGATGACCTTGCCGATCCCCCCGCCGAGGCGGAGGAGACCATAGCCGAAGTGCCGTCTGACCTGGAGCCTCTGATACCCGGGTACCTCGGCAACAGGCGCAGGGACATCGAATCGATGAAGGAAAGGCTTGATTCCGGTGATTTCGCCGAGGTTGCCAGGCTGGCCCACAGCATGAAGGGCTCAGGAGGAGGGTACGGCTTCGACCGTATCTCAGCCCTGGGCGCAGAAATGGAGAAAGCGGCAAAGGAGTCCGACAGGGGAAAGGTTCTCACCGGGCTGAAGCAGCTCGTCTCATACCTGGATTCAGTGAGAATTAAATATGTCGACGAAGAGTGAAACTCTGCTGATAATCGACGACGACAGCGATACAAGGGCACTTCTCTCCCACATCCTCCGCAAAGGAGGCTACACCACCGAAACCGCAGAGAACGCCGCCGAGGCAATGAAGGTGCTGGCGGTGACCACCCCATCGGCGATCCTTCTGGACCTGCTCATGCCGGGGATGAACGGTCTGGAGTTCTGCAGGACCCTCCAGGCCAGCAGGGAACTGTCCCGGATCCCCGTGGTGATGATAACCAGCAGGGCCGATGAGGACACGAGGCGGGACGCGCTTAACGCAGGGGTCAGCGACTTCATACACAAGGGCGAGCTGAACAGGAAGAGCCTTCTGGAGAAGGTGGCAGGCGTTCTGGAAAGCGCTCTGAGATGGAAGAACCTGGACCTTCCGTCGGAGGGCGGAGGACTGCAGGACATATCAGGGTTCGCAGACTTCCTCGCCGCGGCGGCGGGTCTCTCCCCGGAGGCATCCGCCCCGCTCCACGCCTCTTCCCCCAGGGAGATATACGACGCCGCATCCTCTGCGGGGGTGGATCCAATGGAAACAGCCAGGCAGATGGCAGCGTTCCTTCGACTGCCCTCCTATCCGTATCTGGATCCGGAAACCGTCTTGACGGATATGCTCCCGGCGGCCTTCTCCAGGGCGCACAGGGTCCTTGCGGTGAGGGAGGGGGGCGAAGGTGTCAGGTTCGTGGCGGCGAACCCCTTCGAGCCCCAGCTGGTGGACATGCTGGAATCCCTGATGGGCAGCAGACCCCTCCTGGGGGTCACATGCCCCGACTGCATAGACGCCCTTCTCCGCCGTGACGAACAGGAGTCAGAGGGGGTCATGTCCGACATCGAAGCAGGGGACGAGAACGGCGACCTGACCCCTGAGGTGACCGAATTCAGCGGAGCCATAGAGATCTCGGAGAAGCCCACGGAAGAGGACATACGGAAATTCCCCATAAGGTACATAGCCGACAGCATACTCTTCTCCGCCGCTTCCGAGGGAGCAAGCGACATACACGTGGAGCCCAAGCCGGAGAAGGTCCTGGTGAGGTTCAGGATAGACGGCGACATGCGTGACATGTACACACTGAAGAAGAAGACCGGCTCCATTCTCATTAGCAGGTTCAAGGTACTGGGAGAGATGGATATAGCCGAGCGCAGGAAGCCCCAGGACGGCATTGCGGAGGCGAAGATAGCCGGTAAATCCTTCAAGCTGAGGTTCGCCACCACGTCAACCCCCCAGGGGGAGAGCCTCATCGTGAGGCTCCTGGACCTCTACGCAAAACCCAGGAAACTCACCGAACTGGGCATGACGGAAGCCCAGTCCACCGCGATGTACGAGATAGCCGGTCAGAACAGCGGAGCCATAATCGTATGCGGCCCCACCGGAAGCGGAAAGACCACAACCCTCTACAGCCTGATATCCCATATAGACATCAAGAACAGAAGCCTGATGACCATCGAGGATCCCGTGGAATACAGGATACCCTACGCCAATCAGCAGCAGGTCAACGAGAAGGCCGGCGTCACCTTCGAGGCCCTTCTCAGGTCTGCGGTTCGCCAGGACCCTGACATAGTCTACCTGGGCGAGGTCAGGGACACCTTCAGCGCCAGGACATGCCTCGACCTGGCCAGCACAGGGCACATGACCCTCTCCACCCTCCACAGCTCCAACACCACCACCGCGATCTTCAGGCTTGAGAGGCTTGGCATAGGCAGGGACGATTCCGCGGACAACCTGCTTGGCCTTCTCTCCCAGAGGCTGCTGAAGAGCCTCTGTCAGAGCTGCAGGAGGATGAAGCCAGTCACGGATGAGCAGAGACGCAAACTGCTTCCCTTCACCGACGACATTCCTGAAGCCCTGCCCCACCCGGAGGGGTGTCCGAAGTGCGGCTTCACCGGTTATGCCGGGCGACAGGGTGTATACGAGCTCATGCGCTTCAACCCTGAGTTCACCGGGATCATCAAGGAGGCGGGCTCCATACCCGAGATGCGGACAAGGCTCAGGGCGGCGGGTCTCTTCCTTCTCAGCGACCATGCCATACTCAAGATGCGGGAGGGGCTCCTGGCCTGGGATGACGTTTACAGGATAATCCTGCTTGAGGAGCTTCGCCTTACGGGAAGGTCCCTGGCCCCGGGAAAAGAACCTGAGACAAAGGCTTCCCCGGGAGGTGAAAGCAGGAAGAGGATCCTCCTGGTGGACGACGACGACGACTTCAGGAACCTTGCAGGGCTTCTGCTTGAGACCGCTGGCTATCTGGTGGAACAGGCAACCGACGGCGTCGAGGCCATTGTTACCCTCAGGGAAAAGAACTTCGACCT
>CAYLXG010000154.1:0-5734 GCA_964387445.1 uncultured bacterium | reverse complement strand
ACACCTCCATGAACACACCCTCGAGGAAACCCATCTGGAAGTCGGTGAAGGGTATCCTGTCCCGGTAGGGCCTGTGGGTCATTATCTTCTCCCAGGTAACCGACGGATCAGCCTCCCGCATCTGTTTCCAGTACTCCTGGAACACCGCCAGATGCCGTTTCCTGTCCAGTGAACCTGCTCCATCGGTGCAGAGCTGGAACAGAGAGGATATCACGGAGCCCAGGGCGTTCAGCGCCTGGTCCTCCAGCTTCCCCAGCCCGGCGTTCTCCTCGAACTCCGAGAGCATGGAGCTGAGCTCCGCCTGGGTGGAAGCGCCCTCTATCACCGATAGCCTCTCTCTGTTCTCCCGGGCCTTCATCTCGTGGCCCAGGGCGGAGTACAGGGCGCAGCGGTTGCGGTAGCGGTCGGTGGCATTGGCCTTTCCGGTGGAGAGCATGTTCCCGGTCTGCTGCACTTTCCGCTTGAAGGCCCCCGGCGAGCCCGCCTCATCGAGCAGCGACAGGTAGTGGTTGCAGTCGGCTATCATGGCCTCGTGCAGTTCAGGCCGGGCGCCGTACTTCTCAAGCTGCACGGTGAAGTATCTCTTCTGCATCTCGAATGGATCTGTCATGGCGTCCTTCCTGTTTGAACACACAGCCTGCAATACAACAAGAATAACCCGGCGGCAAGCACAAGAAAAAGGGCCGGCGCAGCACGCCGGCCCGATAACGGTGAACCGTTAGAAGGTGGCTTTGATCGCCGCCCAGGTAGTTCTGTCCAGAGCACTGGGCGCCCAGTCGATGTCCAGCTTATAGAGGTTGTCGTTCTGGGGGTAGACCCAGAGGTACTCCCCGTCGAAGTCTACTCCGCCGGCGGAACCGGTGCTCTCGGTGAAAGTGGTGGACCATACCGGGGTCATGTTCGGGCTGCCGTCGGGGTTCAGCTCGAATATGAACAGGTTGTCGGAACCTGTTATCTGGCATGCCACGAAGAGCCAGTCCATGTACACCGACATGCCTGACACAGAGGCAAAACTGGCCGTGGACCATGTAACGGTGCTTTCGGTGCCGGTGTACTCGCCCCAGGCGATCACATCGGTGAAGAAGTTGGAGGCATAGAGGTTCCCGTGACCCGCTCCCACGCCGCACACCGCCTGCCAGCCGGCTGGCCCGGCAATGTCCTTCATGAAGTAGGGTGAAGCCCCGGTGGTGGAAACATCGTATACGGCGATGTTGCTCCCGGCCCAGTCTCCGAAGAAGAACTGGTTCGGTGAACCGGCGTACTCACAGTATCCCATATCGTCGGGATCCACTCCGCTGTCGATGGGCCAGGTGTTGCCCGTGGCCGCGCCGGTGCCCATGTCGAACTCATGGTTTACCGCGGGAGTGTACTGGCTGATCCAGATGCTGTTGGGCACCTCCCTCTGAATGGCAAGGCCGTAGGCGGATGAAAGGCCTACTGCGAAGGATTCAACCACGGTGTATGTGCCGCGAACCTGCGCAGGGGGGTTGTAACCGGACGATCCGGTTCTTTCTCCGAAGGCAAGGGTGACACACAACACCAGCAGAACTAAGACTAAGTATCTCATGCCCGCTCCTTTCCGTGCTGCGTTCCAGAAAGAGAATAAGAGTAACCCGGTCGCAGGTCAAGACCCTGCAGGGAAGCGATTTGCAGTGCCGTAAGACCTTCGGGAGATCATCCCGGACCCTCCCGAATGCCAGACGAGAAAGGGCTATCCTTCCGGCTCGAGCCTGGGAAGAAAGCCGATTGACCGCACATTCTTCCGCAGGTATTCTTAATACGGATACGGAGCCGGGAGGGTCCTCGGCTTCGAACGGGTCATCTATGGGAGGGTTAAGGATGAAAAAGCTTCTCGGTCTGTCAACTGTTGCCCTTGTTCTGCTTCTTTTCACGGGTACTGCGTTCGCCAGGCAGTCCGGCTCAGGCGCTGAAGCCGCGCTGGTCGCTCTGCCCATGATCATCTTCGGGTCAGTTGTGGGCCTGTTCATGATCATCTGCCAGTGGAAGATCTTCGAGAAGGCCGGGAAACCCGGATGGGCGGCCATCATTCCCATCTACAATGTTATCGTTTTGCTTCAGGTAGCCGGCAAGCCCGAGTGGTGGATCATCCTTCTCATAGTTCCAGTTGCGAACATCATAGTGGCCATAATCACGATTATCGCGCTGGCTGAGAAGTTCGACCAGGGAGCGGGATTCGGGATCGGGATGATCCTGCTTCCCATAATCTTCTACCCCATTCTCGCCTTCGGCGACGCGAAGTACCAGGGCTGATCACAGCTGCAAGGCGCCCCCGCCCTCCGGCGGGGGCTTTCTTGATGTATCCGCCGGCCAGCTGAAGCCATCCGCTTGCCGGACTGGGCGTATCCCCCTATCTTACTGCCGGGCAAACAGGAACAGGGGGATGAAGTGTATTGTTTTCTCCTTTCATTAACGCTCCTCATGGGAGGTATGGGGTCAGATCCTTCCGAAGAGACATTCCAGTGCTTTTCCGGAGATTCCATGAATGTTGTTCACACCGGGAGCTGGCCCTTCGGCGCAAGCTACGATGTGGATGCGGACCCATCCCGGGATCTGGTGTTCCTCGGTTCCGGCGGTGGAGTCTACATACTCCAGTTCGATGGTGAAGGTAATCCGGCTGTGATCTCCGACGATATCCGGACCGGGGGCAGCGTGGCGGACCTTTTCTATGAAGGGACCAGTGAGCTGCTGTTCATCGCTGCCCGCACGGCAGGTGTTGAGGTCTGGGACGTAAGCGACCCGTTCCTGCCCCAGAGAGTCTCGGTGATCCAGGCCGGGGAAGATGCCTGTTCAGTACAGCTGCGGGATGACCTCATGTATCTCATCGACCACGGCAGTTCGCTGATGATCGTGGACATCACAGACTTGTCATCACCTGTGTTTCTCGGGCAATGCGATTCCGTTTCAGTGGGCAAAGAACTCACCCTCAGCGGACAGTACGCCTTCATAGCCGACGGCTCCCACGGAATAAAGATCATCGATGTAATGAATCCGAATGAACCTTTCCTGGCAGGAAGCGCGGATACCCCTGGAGACGCCGAGCAGATTGCTGTGGGCGGCAGCTGGGCATACGTTGCCGACGGTACTCAGGGGGTGAGGGCCATGGACATCTCCGATCCCGCCAACCCTGTTCCTGCGGGAGGTTTCTATCTGGACTCAGCCACCAGTATCAGTCTGGAGGGAATGACGGCGTTCGTCGGTTCGGATGAGGGCATTTCAACGGTTTCGCTTGCAGACCCGGCCTCGCCGCAGCTGATTGAGACTTTGTCGCTTTCAGGGCGGGGGTGTTCAATAGCGCTTGCCGGCGACATTGCGTATGTGGCCATGGTAAAGGGATGCAGCATGGTTGATATTGCAGATCCGGAGCAGCTCTCCCTGAAGGGCTTCCATGCCGGCCCCGGGAACAGCCGGTTCATCATAGCCGATGGCGATCATGCCTACGTTGCCACGGGCCTTCCGGGAATAATCACACTTGATATAACCGATCCAGACCATCCATTCGAGGTAGGCAGGTTCCAGGGTCCCGAATACATGTACGACATGGACCTGTCCGGGGATTTCCTCTATGTGGCCGATTACGATAACGGGATGCTGGTACTGGATGTGTCGGATCCATGCTCGATACAGGCCGCCGGCAGCTGCAATCCATCCCTGTTCATACATACCGTTGCAGTCGGCGGTCAGAAAGCCGTGGCGGGTTCCGGTCTGGGATACGACGGCGTGGCCAACCTGATAGATGTGACCGATCCGTATGCTCCTGAACCCATCGACTACTGCAGTATCGGGAAGTACCCCTCCGGATCCTTCGTCTGGGGGACCTGCGGGGTCCTCGCCACCGGTGGGGACGGCCTCTACATAGTGACCATGGCCGGTGCCTCGCCCCCCAGCGTGATCGGAAGCTGCATCGTCCCCGGCGGAGCACAGGATGTGGAGGTGGAAATGGGCTACGCATTCGTGCCTTCCTCTACTTACGGGCTCAGCGTGGTGAGGATCGGGAATCCGACCAATCCCTATCTGTATGGCGGCTGCGAGCTCACCGGATCCCCCTTCTTCCTCCGCCTGCGGGATTCTCATGCTTATGTGGCCACATCAAATGGAGGGTTTTCCGTGGTGGATGTTTCCGATCCAGCAGACCCTGTCCTTGCCGGTTACTATGTCACTCCCACCGCGTCGAAGTGCCTTGAGACAGCGGAAGACGGCACCGTAATGGTTGCCACCCAAACCACTGGCATTCAGTGTTATGCCTTCGAACCAACCTCCATCCAGGAGGGTTCGCCGGGCGATGCATTGATCCGCCCCTCCGCCAACCCTCTCACAGCGGCACCTTCCTTCGATGTGACCCTTCCGGCGGGGACCGTGGTCGAAGCACTGATATACGATGTTGCAGGAAGGATTCAGCAGGCGTACGAAATGGAGCTTTTGTCGGAGGAGAGCACTTTGGTCATGGGAGAACTTCCTCCGGGTATTTACATCGCCGTTTTTCACTGGGGGCAGGAAAGGAGCACCGTCAGGTTCACCGTTCTGGATGCTGACTGATTCAATGCCACAGGCCCTTCGCTACTCAGATGGTCTATCAGCCGGGAATTGGCTGCCGCACTCGGCAGGTGGGGGTAGCTCTGACATATTTATGGAAGTTCACAAAGCCATACGAGGGCGAAAACCCAGAACCGGGGAAGGGGCAGCTTAATGAAACTCAGCAGAAACACTCTAAAGGCGATGCTGCTCTGCACCGCGGCTGTCTCAGTGTCACAGGCGTTCACCGATGAAGAACTCCAGATGTACGAAAGGCAGTCGATCGTGCAGGGAGACCTGGGCACAGCGGAAATCATCATAGCCGAGGGTGCAGTGGCTCATCTGGATTTCCGGCTCTCCGACTTCCAGTTAGCCTCGCTGGACGCGGAGCAGCTTATGATCCTCAGGAATACCATTTTCGCAAGGTACGGTTGCATTTTCAGCGACAGCGCGCTCACAGAGCACTTCATGCAATTTCCCTGGTACACCCCTGAAAAGGACGATGTTTCGGAATACCTCACCCCGGTGGACCAGTGGAACATCCGCCGTATTCAGTTCTACGAAGAAATTCTCACCGCAGCCGCCGGGGAGATGCCAGATGAAAGCCACCTGGTGGGTTTCTGGCACGGCAGCGCGGCTGTTGGCTCGGGATACTCGGAGCGTTTCTTCTTCTTCCCCACGGGGAGGTTCATCCACAGAGGGAACAGCATGGACGGTTCCCGAAGGCTTCTGGAGATCTCCGGGCAATGGAAGCTGCAGGGTTCTCACGTGGTACTGAAGGCTGATTCGGTGAGATATCTCCAGGGCGGTTACATAGCTGAACCCTACGCCTCCTATGGCTCGGACTTCGTGATAGAAGCTGCGGAAGAGACCGGAGCTGCGCTTTATCCACCGGAAGTGTTCAGAATGCCAATAAGCGACTTCACCGTGAACTACGCCTCTTCCCACCCGGAAGCAGATCTCGACCACCTCACAGTGCCCTTCATGGGAATAGGCACAGGCGATTACGGGCGGATATGCAGCGACCCATACGCTGATCACCTTCACTGAGCCCAGAGAACTTATACCCCAACCGTCGGGGATTTCCGCCTTGCCTCTCAGAAGACAATCAGTACTTCACGAGATATAACTTGCGCAGGCAAGATATGGGGTTATAATATAACCATGAAGTATGAGGTTCAAGTGCGAAGAAAGGTGGCGAGGG
>CAYLXG010000153.1:0-5763 GCA_964387445.1 uncultured bacterium | reverse complement strand
CTTGTAAAATGACTTTATCAAAAGGATCGTCTTGATTTAATATCTCAGTATAGTCTATCATGTGTTTATTTTTTGCAACCCTCATTATTTCTCCTCAAAATTTTTTAAGCAATTTGGCTATTTAAGGATTGTTGTATGTATTTAGGAGAAATCGTAACAGAAATTAAGCTGTGGCTTGACAAGTTCTATATCAGTTCTTTCTATGATTTTTGAGAATAGTTCTGGATGTATGGTGTGGATTGGTATTAGTGTTTTAGGATGTATCTTTGTGATGAGTTCTTTTAATTCTTGTTGACTTGCATGTCCACTGACATGTGATCGTTTTACTCTCTGCTTTAGCTTTGGGCATGATGGCAAATTGCAACCTTCTGGCAGTGGTGTTTCATCTAAATCAAAATGTATCTTAATGGCGGGGTGCGAGTACCATCACGCAAGGTTCTCCGGTGTGGTTCGCTCGGCGGTTGACGGCGAGGAACTGGCCAGGCCGGTGGAAGGCGGAGGGCTTTACGATGAAGGCGTCTCTCCCATGTACAGGTCCATGTGCTTCTCCCCGGGGTCGGATTCCGTGGCGGTGGCCTTCCACAGGCAGGTGAGCGACGGAATACGTGTATCCCCGCTGAACGGTTCAGCCGTTGAACTGCCGGTGGATTTCGACCTGATAAGGGACCCGGTCTGGAATCCCGAAGGGGGACAGCTCGCCTTCTGCGCAATGCAGGAAGGCAGCCTCGACATCTGGCTCTGGGATATGGGTACCCGAAATCTCAGAAGGCTCAGCGACAACGAGCAGGGTGAGTTCGACCTCTGGTGGGGCAAGAGCGGCATCTGGTGCGTTTCGGAGAAACCCGAAGAGGGTCTCCGTTCCATTCAGCTCTGGCAGACCGACGGCACCATGGAGGTTGTTCACACCTGTTCTGAGACCCTCTCCTCCCCTGTGGAGACCCCTGAGGGCCTAATGTTCATTTCCTCCGAGCACGGGCAGCCGGATTTTTTCCTGTTCCAGGGAGATTCCACCTCCCCGGTTCGGCTCACCGACCTTTACATGACCCCGGATTTCCCCAGCTGGGCTGATTCATCCGAGGTTGGTCTCTTCCAAGCCTCCGACTGGTCAGGTTCCGGCCTTTTTGTCACCAGGGACCTCACCGAAAGGCATGTTCACATCCCTGATTCGATTCACATCTGCCCGGAGCCCGGTACTCTTTCAGATGCGGATACCACGGATGCTGCGGATTTCAGCACCGGGAACTGGCGCATTGGGCCATATCAGCCTGCTTTCAGCCTCGATCAGGTGAGTGCTAACGCTGGTTTCGACTCGTACTCCGGGCTCACCGGCAACTCATACTTCATTTTCAGCGACGTTCTCGCCCACCATCAGATGGGGGTGATGGCCAACTTCAGCGGTCAGGTGAGCGACATGGACCTGGCCGTTATCTACAACAACCTCTCCCACAGGATACAGACCGGCGGAGCGGTTTACAGGTTCGCCTCCAGGTATGTGTTTGAAGACACACTGGGCAACCGGGACTACGTTCGCGACATCGACATCGGGGCCAGCCTCGGTGCCAGGTATCCGCTCACCAGGGCCCTTCGCGCCGGCCTTTCCACCAGCTATCAGAGGATATCCAGGGAGGGCCTCTGGTCCGACGACATGCTTTTCCGGGAGAACATCTACACGGTAAGGGCGAATCTTGTATACGACAACGCCCTCTGGGGAGCAGTGGGACCCCGGGTCGGCAGCAGGATGAGCCTGGACTTCGACCTTGCCCCGGGATTCTGGGACAATGCCAGCTACTTCACCGGGATGTTCGACCTCAGGGAGTACACCTGGGTCTCCGGCGAGGTGACCCTGGCAACCAGGCTTGCGGGAGGAATGAGCTTCGGAGAAGACAAGCAGAGGTTCTTCCTGGGCGGAGCTCTGCCCCACAGGCGGAGCACCGGGGACGTTGAGGGCGTTGGCGATCTTTACCAGTTCTACACCAGCTACGCCGACCAGCTTCGCGGTTGGGACTACGCCTCATTGAACGGCACCAGATACGCAGTCGCTTCTGCGGAACTGAGATATCCGGTACTCAACTACCTGAGCCTGGCTGCTCCCATCCCCATGACACTTACCAGGGGGAGGGGCGTGATCTTCACCGACCTTGGTTTCGCCACCGACGACCTCTCCAGGCTCAAATTCGCCGATGCGGATGGAGGCTACAGCCTCAGGGACCTGAAGATGTCCATAGGCACCGGTTTCAGGCTCAATGTGGGTTTCTTCGTTCTGAAGAGCGACATCGCCTGGCGCACCGACCTTTCAAGCATAAGCCAGAAGCCCGAGTACTACTTTACACTGGCCACCGAGTTCTAAAGAAGGAGGTCTTTCCACCGTATGAGATTTCTTCCGATTCTGTTACTGCTCGCAGCGGTGCCAATGCTTGCCTGGGAATGCCCCAGGTGTCTGTCCGGGAACCCCGATGAAGCCGGGTACTGCTCATCGTGCCTCCTTCCACTTCCACCGGAGGGCATGACCTTCATTCCCGGAACCACCGTGGAGATCGAGGGAGAGGAGTTTGAGGTTAAGGGCTTCTTCATCGACGACACCCAGGTTACCTACAGGGAGTTCCTCCCATGGCTGAACGGCTCAGGGTTCGGAGCCAGGGAACTCGGCGCTGTCATCACCGGCGGCAGCACCGCGGAAAGCATGGAATTCCTTGCCTTTACGCCGTTCATGGGCGATCAGGCAGGTGGAATAACCGTTCCCTCCCAGTGCCTCGAGAACGCCGTTGCCTCCATAACCTGGAGCGGCGCACAGTCCTATCTCTCCAGCGAAGGCAAGAGGCTCCCCACCCTGGCGGAGCTCTACGCCGCCAACAGGGAGGGGCTGATCCAGGAACTCGACGCCTACCAGGCCATGTCGGACTTTTCAGGCCAGATGAGGGCTTCCCTGGGGGACATGCTGGGAACGCTGGCTACTCAGGCCATGTTCGCAGGGTACAGCACCGCCCGGGAAAGGGTAATGTGGGAGCTTGCCGGAACGGTATTCGGAGAGGACCCCACAGAAACGGCCCCGGCCCCGGGGGTAATCTATGTTTCCATTTTCAAGCCCGGGGAAACCCCGGAGCTTTCCGCGGTGAACAGGGACGAAGGGTATTTCAACGTGGTTTTCAGGGGAGCCATAGAGGTTCCCGAATAGGTGTGGAAGGAGACTTGATATGAAAAAACTGCTCATTGCCGCTGCGGTTCTGGCGATTGCCGCCGGATGCGGGACCAGGGAGGTCACCCGCACCGAGACCGACACAGTGACCGACCTCAGCGGACGCTGGAACGACACCGACGCAAGGATAGTGGCAGACTCAATAGTGGACCAGTGCCTGAACGGACGCTGGGTTGCCTCTTCCAGACTGGTGGAGGAAGGCAGGGGCGAGGCTCAGCTTCCAGTGATACTGGTTGGCGGAGTCCGCAATCAGAGCCTGGAGCACATCAACGTGGATGTCTTCATGTCCGAGATCGAAAGGTCGCTCCTCAACTCAGGCGAGTTCAGGATAGCTTCTGGCGGCAGGGAGAGGGACGAGATCCGCGGCGAACGAAGGGACCAGACCATCTTCGCCTCCCCGGAGACCGCCGCCCAGTTCGGCAGGGAGATAGGCGCCGACTACGTGATGACAGGAACGGTGAACTCAATCGAGGACCAGATCGATGACACCAGGGCCGTTTTCTACCAGGTGAACATAGAGCTTATCGACGTGGAGTCCGCGCTGAAGGTGTGGATGGGATCCACCGAGATAAAGAAGATAATCGAGTGGTAGGGTAGTGAAGCTCCTTATCATCGGCTTTCTGGTGCTCAGTCTGGGGTGCGCTTCATCCTACACAGACACCATGTTCCCGGTGATCCGCGACCTCAACAGGGGAACCCCCTCCCAGGCCATGGACAGGCTGCGGCAGGTCTTTCCCGACAGCACCGGAAGGGACAGGCTTCTCTACCTCATGGAACTTGGCAACCTTGCCAGGTATTCTGGGCAGCACACGGTGGCCAGAAGCGCGCTCCTTGCCGCCGACAGGCTCAGCGACCTCCAGAGGGGCACCGATATCGGTCAGCAGGCCCAGTCCATGATCACCAGCGACCTGGCCCTGGATTTCCGGGGAGCCGACTACGAGAAGGTCTTCATCAACTACTGCCTGGCGGCCAGTTACGCATCTACCGGTGACACCCAGGAGGCAGCGGTGGAGGCAAGAAGGGTGAACGAGAAGCTGGCGGAGTTCAACGCCAGCTACGGTGAGAACCCCAACCGCTACTCGGAGGATGCCTTCATAAGGTACTTCATGGGTGTTCTCTACGAGATGAACGGCGACTGGGACGATGCGCTCATCAGTTACAGGCTGGCCCTTGCCGCATACGACTCCATCTATGCCAGGGACTATGGACTGGCAGCGCCGGAACAGCTGAAGCGGGACATACTGAGACTTTCCGATTACACCGGCTTCGAGAGCCTCCATCTGGAGCTCCTGGAGAGGTGGGGCTACCTGGGATACTCCAGGCCGGCGGGAGACACCGGAGAGATAGTAGCCGTGGTGGAAACGGGAAGCATTTCCCCCAGAGCGGAGAGTTTCTTCACCGTTCACTCCGAGGACAGGGTTTACAGAATGGCCCTTCCGGTGATACCGGACTTTCCCAGGAGGCACTTCTCGGGAAGCATCCAGGCCGGGGGCCGCAGCTCATCCCTCTTCCTGGTCCAGGACATGAACTCCATTGCCAGGGAGAACCTGGAAGACATGGCCGGAAGGAACGTTCTCAGGGCCGCCGCAAGGCTGGCAGTGAAGGCCGGTGTTGCTGAGCTGGGCGAGAACATCGCCGAGGAGCTCACCGACAACGAGAACGTAAGTTCGGGTATCGGGCTCATCCTCAGCATCTTCGGCGCCGCCTCCGAGAGGGCGGACCTCAGGGCCTGGCTCACCCTTCCCGCGCAGATACAGATGGCCAGGCTTACCCTTCCCAGGGGGACCTACCCGGTGTCCGTAACGGTGAACGGAAGGACATGGACCGCGGAAGAGGTGGAGGTCATTCCCGGGGAGATAACCCTGGTATTCTTCAGGGAGGAGGCGGGCATTGGACCTGGCATCCGTTATTGATCACACCCTCCTGAAACCTGATGCCACCGGCGACCAGATACGGAAACTCTGCCTGGAAGCGATGGAGTACGGTTTCTGCTCCGTTTGCGTGAATCCCGTGTGGGTTCCCCTCTGTGCAGGTGAGCTCAGGGAGCACCAACCCATTGTCTGCTCCGTGGCGGGTTTCCCGCTGGGGGCAACGCCCATGGCCGCCAGGGAGGCGGAATGGGCGGTATCCCGTGGCGCCGGGGAGATAGACATGGTCCTTCCGGTGGGTCTTCTGAAGGCTGGGGATCGCCGTGGCGTTCTCCGGTCCATCGAAGAGGTGGTTAAGGCCGTGCAGGGGACCCCGGTGAAGGTGATACTGGAGACCTGCCTCCTGACCCGGGAGGAGAAGATCCTCGCCTGCAGACTGTCCGAAGAAGCCGGAGCCGCCTTCGTGAAGACCAGCACCGGTTTCGCAGGGGGGGGAGCCACCACGGAGGACATAGCCCTTATGAGCGAAACAGTTGGCGGCAGGCTGGGGGTGAAGGCTTCAGGTGGAGTAAGGACCAGGGAGGATGCCCTGGCGATGATCAGGGCCGGGGCTACCCGGATCGGTGCAAGCAGCAGTATAGCTATTGTTAATGGCAATAAAACAAATCAGTAGTATAAAGAGAACGGGCAACCGGAGGGGTC
>CAYLXG010000152.1:0-5770 GCA_964387445.1 uncultured bacterium | reverse complement strand
AGTCGTCCTTTCCGCAAGTTGAACATTTGCTTGCGGAAGAGCAACAGCGAACCGTCCGGTTCGGCCTCTTCCACCATATCTGTGGATACCGGCATCCCGCCGGTTGGCATCAAATCTCACTCATTCGGGAAGATTTGTCAATGCTTTACATGCGTTTCATCCGGTGCGGGCACCTGATTCCAGGAGCACGCATATCCCGGTTCCCGCCAGCAGGCCGGTGACCAGTCTTATCCAGTTGGTGCTCTGATGGAGGCCGATGTACTGGAGGGTTCCGTCGATGACAAGGGGCGCGATCATAATTAACCCCGCCGTCAGGGAGCCGGGCAGTTTCCTGAAGTACATGAAGGGAAGCGAGAGGACCATTCCGATCCAGAAGAAGGTGCACCTGGCGCAGAGACCTGGAGCCCAGGTCCAGGACCGTTCCGGAAGCCTGTGGCATGTCATCCTGAGAAGGGGTCTCAGGGGCTCCCAGTCGGTGAAGGCTCCGGCGGTGAATACACCGGCAATGGCGAAAAGCAGAAGGACCGCGGGTCTTCTCAGATCAGCCGTCCGCCCAGGTGTGTGGGCTCCAGTCGAAGTTCTCCCTCACCGAGCCCTCACCAAGGGTTTCCAGGGCGGCGCACCGCCCCATCTCTATGGAATGGTCCATGTTGTTGTACCTGAAAAGACCCTGTCTGCCGCATGTTACGGAGCCCTCAAGGAGTTCCAGGGCGTCGAGGACCGTCCTGGACGCCCTGCGGTAGTTCAGGTCGTAGATGGGGTACGCCTCAGGCTCCCGGTGAATGGAGGCCCCCCGGATCATTCCCCTTGTGAAGAGGCCAAGATGCTCCGCCCCTGGAACGGTCTGCTCGAGGAGCCGCTCCATGGGGCACCCCCATATCTCGTCGCCCTCCTGGCAGGAGAACTCGAATATCACCTGGGAGGGCGAACCCGGATCGAAGTTCCTTGATATGGAGAGCCTGTTGAATGGATACCTGTCCTCGGAGGTGTATATCCAGTGATCGCCGTGGGGAACCTCACCGTTCAGGAGGACGGAGAGGAACACCAGCCCCCGGAACCTGAGCTCTCCCGCTGCTTCGTGCACTTCGCCGGAGAGCATGTCGCCCAGGAGAGAGACATACCTGTCCACCGGTATGGTGCTGATGAGGGAGTCGGAGGTGATCGTCCCTTCGGAGGTACCCACATTCCAGAAGGAACCCTCCTTTGTGATCTCCAGCGGTTCGGTACCGGTGATTATCCTTCCGCCGGCCTCCTGGACGCCCCGGAGAAGACCCCGGGATATCATCCCGATCCCTCCCCGGGGGTAGTGAAATGTGCTGACGAGGCTTCTGACTGTCTTTTTCGAGGGGGCAACGGTTTCCCTCACCAGCCCGGCCAGGCTGGGAACCGTTATCCTCTGGCTGGCCCAGTCGGCGCTGAGCTGGGAGGGTTCGATGCCCCACAGCTTCCTGTTGTAGGGGGCGAGATACAGCTGGTAGAGACCCCTTCCGAATCTGCTCATCACCCATCCCTGGAAGGTGCTCTGATCCCGGCGGGAGACAAGGCCCCTGGTCTTCTCCCAGAGGAAGCTCAGAAGCATTCCGGCTCCCCTGGCCGGGGGCATTTTAGAGAGTACGTTCCCCAGGGAGAGGGGATAGTCGAAGTACCTGTCCAGAAGCCGTATCCTGCTCACCCGTGACAGCTCTTCGAGCCGAACCCCGGGCAGATCCTCCACGAACCGCAGTATTCCCGGGTTCTCGGTGTGGAACCTGTGCGGTCCAAGGTCGTAGCGGAACTCCCCATGCGAGATGGTGGAGGCCAGACCCCCGACCCCGGGGGCCCTCTCCACTACCATCACCTCCACCCCGCGACGGGCGAGTTCCAGCGCTGCGCTGAGCCCTGCAAGACCCGCGCCGAGGATCAGGGTTCTCAAATGGCTACCTTTCCTCCTCTATCCACACGATCCTCATCACGTTGTCCGGGGATATGGGGGAAACGGATGCTATGTGATCCGTTACGGCCTGCAGCAGGGTTATCCCGGTATAGGATGCCTGGTGCTCCAGCATGATCCCGTAGCCAACATTGCCCTGTGCAAGGTAGCCGGTGGTTGCAAGGGTGTAGACCTTCTCCGGATCAAGGGGCTCTCCGCCCACCATGGGATCCTCTATCTTCTCCCCGTCGGGGCTCAGCTGGTTCCTTCTGCAGGTGAAGCCGGATATCTCCATGTCCCGCCTTCTGCCCTGCATGCCGGTCTCCAGGATCGCCAGGAGCTCTTCGCCCGTAACCTCGAGGGTGTAAAGATCCTCTTCGAAGGGGATGGCCGTGTAGATGATCCTGGGGGTTATGGGTCCCCTTGGTATGGCGGCGCGGATCCCGCCTCGGTTAAGGAGCCCCACGTCGGCACCGGTGGCTGATCTTATCGCGTCGCTCATCAGCCTGCCCAGGGGATGTTCGGCCCCGCCCCTGGGAATCTCCGAAACGGCTTCCCCTATCACGCTGTCCATCCCCGCTTCCGCCACCATGCGGAAGCCCTCTATCATCTCCTGCTGCTCCATGTCCGGCCAGAACCTGTCATGGAGAAGGCTGATGTACTCCTCGCCGTCGGGGCAGTCGTAACCCACTATCGATGCTGTCTCGGTGTCGATGGCCAGCCTTATGTGGCCTATCCCGGTACCGTTGGCGTAGCCCTGAACAACTATGGTGTGGGTTATCGGATTGACCCAGGGCTCCCTGAGGGCCACATGGGTGTGGCCGCTGAGCACCAGGTCGATGCCCTCCACCATGCAGGTGAGTTCAGCTGAGTTGTAGGCGAAGTCCTTGGTGTACTCCTCGCCCCGCTCCCACGCTTCGAAGACCCTTTCGGTGTACCTTTCGGCGTCGGGGGGATGGCCCAGGTGGGAGAGGAGCACCACCAGGTCGGGGCCTTCGTCGTAGACCTTTTTTAGGGATAGGCGGACCACCGGGAGTTCCGGAGCGATCTCATAGCCGGCAAGGAGCTCCGGGTCCACCAGACCGTAGGTGTCCGATGTGTTGACCCCGATGAAGGCGATGTCCAGACCGCTGATCTCCCTGAATATCCAGGGTTTGACCGGATCGGGTATGCTGCCGCCATCGTCCAGGAAGTTGGCGGAGAGCACAGGGAACTCAGCTGCCCGGGCGTTCCTGATGGCGACTTCGGCGCCGTGGTCGAAGTCGTGGTTCCCCAGGGTCATCATGTCGTATCCCATGGAGTTCATCCACTGGACCATGAACTCACCGGAGTTCCAGTTGCCCACCGGCGTGCCCTGCCAGATGTCGCCGCAGTCAACGAGGAGGAAGTGTTCTCCCGCCGCTTCACAGTGATCCCTCACCTGGTTCACATACGAGGCGATCCACGCGCCGCCCCCTATCCCCGGGGGAAAATCCGGGTTCATGAACGAAGCCTGCTGGGCGGCGATGCCTCCATGAATATCGTTGGTGTGAAGTATGTTCAGATAGATGATCTCCCCGGAGGAGACCGAAACCGCCGCGAGACAGAGTATCAGTATTCTCAGCATCATGTCCCCCTCCCTAGAACCACCTCGTCACCCCAAGGGAAAAGGCCGTTCTGCTGGACTCCACCACCAGGGAATCGGTGCCCTGGAAAGAGGGCAGACCCTCCGCTTCGTACTGGTCCCATCTCACCGGGGAGAAGGCAACTGCGGCGTCCACCGCCATGTCTCCTATCCGCCAGCCTATGCCGCCTGTGAATCCCATCCTGTCAAGGGCGGAAGCGACTGGAGAGGCTTCATAGTTGAAACCCGCCCTGACCACGGTGTTCCCGGGAAGGGTGTTCTCCACCCCGGCGCCGAATCCCCATGAGTTCCCCAGGCCCGGGTCGGCGTCGTCTATCTCCACCTCTGAAGTCGGTGACCACCAGAAGTCGGCGGCGAAAACGCTCATGAGCCTGTTGCCCGGGGCGTACACCGCTCCGGAGCGGATCTTGATGGGAAGGGTGAGATCGGTCTCAACACCCCCGGTCTCCCACTTCCAGCCCATGGGCTGCTCCACTCCGGCGGTGATGATGACCCTGCCCATATCGGCCATGGCGGAACCTCTCACCACCATGCCTGAGAGGGATTGATCGGTGTCCAGGATCACGTCCGCCTGGGTGGGGTCGATGTACTCGATGGCGTACTCTGAGCTCCTGGTCCCTGTAACGAAGCCGCCTCCGGCTCCAAGGGAGAGCATGCCTCCGCTGCTCCAGCTGCCTGAGACCGAGAAGTCGCTTAAAAGCCCTGAAATATCCAGGGTCTCGTCGGCCACCTTAACGTAGTTGTCGTCGTTCATCACCCTGCCGTAACCATAGGAGAAGGTGCCCACCGCCCTCCAGCCGGCGGCGGCTGAGAAGGTGCCGTCGGACCAGCCGGCGGCGGCCCCGCCGGGAAAAGGCGTGAAACCCTGGTTGAAGGCGTATTCGGATTCGCCCACGACACCCCCGAAGCTGTCGTAGACCCTTCTGGTCCTCTTTTCGATGTCCAGCGCCGCCCCGCCGGTGACCCCGGCGGAAAAGCCCCGGGGAAGCGACGAAGCCATCACCGGGTTCTCAAGGGCTCCCTGGGGGGAGCCGTCGGCGTACCAGGTCTCGCCCATTCCAGCGGCGGCGGCGGAACCCGCCATGCCTCCGTTGCCCAGCCACATGATCTCCGGAAGGCCGCCGGAGATGGCCAGAAGGATCGTCATGCCGCATGCAGTTATTCCCATGTCTCCTCCTGCCTACCAGCGGAAATCGAGCTGGCAGCGTATGCCGTAATCGGTGACATGGTCACCGAAATCAGTTACCGTTTCATCCGGAGATCCCTGGTAGTGGTACTGGTCCTCGGGGTCCGGTCTGTAGAATCCGTTATGGGGGAAGAAGGTGTCCTTCCTCACGAACTTCAGTCTGAGCTGAAGGTTGTCCGACAGGGTGTTCTTGAAGGTAACGTAGAACTTGGTCCCGCTGCCGTCGAGGAAATCTATGCCTGTGTCCTCGAACTCCCACTGGCTCATGCCATTGGTGGTCCACAGCGTGGTTCCACCCAGCACCGAGAGGCTTCCGGTGAAGTCGTGCTCATACCTCATGGCCAGGAATCCCCCGTTCATGTTCCTGTCGTCACCGTAGAGGGGGTTGGGGGTGAGCTCCACGCTTCCGTAGCGCAGTTCTATGTTGAAGTAGTCGCCCCCAGCCGGGAGGGAGAATGTCCTGAAGGTGTACTCCTGAGTCCTGGAATTGGTGGGCACTATGTCCTTGGCGTTGATCTTGTCCTGGAACTTGTACTTCAGCCTGAACCTCACCGGCCAGGCGGGCCTGTATTCCACCTCGCCCTGGAACCTGAGGTTCTCGCTGCTGTAGGCAAGATTCCTCCAGACATCGAGATAGACCCTGGTGAAGGTTACCTGCTGGCTCACCTGGAACCTCGTCTCCAGGTAGAGACCCTCCTCAGGCTTGGGCACAGGAAGGTCCGCCAGCTGGGAAGCCAGCGGGTCGTTTAGCCTGTAGGGGCTCTCGAAAACCGTGTCGTCGAACCTGTGCTGCTCAGCGAACCCCCTGTTGTAGGGATTCATGAAGTCCAGGGCGTAGTTCCTGTAGGAGCCGGTCACATGGAACCAGTTGTTCTGCCAGGTGGCGGTGGCCAGAGTTGCCCATGCCCCGTTGTCCTGCCTCACCGCCTCCACTTCGGCGCTCATGTTCCTGAAAACGGTCTGAGCGGCTCCGGCAACGTAGGTGAGCCTGTCGCCGGAGGGCATGTTGGCGTATTCGGGACAGTTCCACTGGTAGGTGTCGTTGGGTATG
>CAYLXG010000151.1:0-5835 GCA_964387445.1 uncultured bacterium | reverse complement strand
CGTAATAGAACCTTTCCTGTTTTTTATTCTGCACGACCTCTCGTAGATCGTAGATTGGCCTCCACCATTTCCTTGACCTTCATGAGACGGGTGGTGTTGCCCCTCTCCATCTCATCAAGCTTCAGGCGTATGTAGCGGATGGCCTCCTCTATCTCCGGGATCATCACGTACTCCAGGGAGTTCACCCTGCGCCTTGTGGAGTCTATCTCGTTGGCGATGAGGATGATCGCCTTCTCCTGCTCCGCCAGCCGGATTATCTCCGGCAGCACCGCCTTGTAGACCTCCAGGGCTTCATCCAGCTCAGGGGGAGTGTCGAACATTCCATAGTTCCTCACCCTGCCCTCTATGGACACCTTGAAGACCGGGAGGGTAAGGTTCATCACCCGCCTGGTGGATGACTGCACAAGGGCCTCTGCGCCGGGGTATCTCAGGGCGTCGAGGAGGCTTTCCTCCTCCATTGCCGCCCTGGCGAAGAGGAACTCGCCATAGGCCTTCTCAAGCTTTTTCTCAAGGTCGGCCCTGGACCCCTCGTAGTCGGCTATGAGCAGCTTGAACTGCCGCATCAGCTCGTCGAGCTTGTCCTTCAGGAGCTTGTGCCCTTTTTTCGCCAGTTTGAGACGCTTCTTGAGCTGAAGCATCTCCATTCTGGTGGCTTTGACCTCAATCGCCATTGGCTTCGCCCTCTTCAACTGGCCAGTACCTGTCGAGGTACTCGGGCCTGATCCTCTTCATCTCGCTCCTGGGGAGGAGCTTCAGCAGCTCCCAGCCCAGTTCCAGGGTCTCTATGATACCCCGCTCCTCGTGCTCGTCCTGGCTGATGTATCGGTTCTCGTATTCAGTTGCGAACTCAAGGTAGTTCCTGTCCAGTTCGCTGAGAGCCGCAACTCCCAGGATGACGGAGAGCTCCCTGGCCTGCTTGCCGGCGGAGTAGGCGGCCATGAGCTGGTTGAAGAGGTCAGAGTGGTCCTCCCTGGTCTTTCCCTTGCCGATGCCCTTGTCCTTCAGGCGGCTGAGGGACTCCATCACGTCCATGGGGGGGTAGATGCCCTTCTTGTGCAGCTCGCGGTTGAGGATGAGCTGCCCCTCGGTGATGTATCCGGTAAGGTCGGGGATGGGGTGGGTCTTGTCGTCCTCGGGCATTGTCAGGATTGGGATCTGGGTAATGGAACCCTTGCGGTCCTTGATCCTTCCGGCCCGCTCGTAGATTGAGGACAGGTCGGTGTACAGGTAGCCGGGATACCCCCTTCGCCCTGGCACTTCACGCCTTGCCGCGCTTATCTCCCTGAGGGCGTCGCAGTAGTTAGTCATGTCGGTGAGGACCACAAGGATGTGCATGTCCTTCTCGTAGGCGAGGTATTCAGCGGCGGTAAGGGCCATTCTCGGGGTGCTGATCCTCTCGATGGCCGGGGCGTCAGCCAGGTTCAGGAAGACAACAGCCCTGTCCATGGCGCCAGTTGCCCTGAAGTCCTTGATGAAGTAGTCGGCCTCCTCGAAGGTGATTCCCATTGCGGCGAAGATGACGGCGAAGTTCTCCTCTCCGCCTGTGACCTTTGCCTGCCTGGCGATCTGGGCGGCAACGGTGCTGTGGGGAAGACCGTTGGCGCTGAAGATGGGAAGCTTCTGCCCCCTGACCAGGGTGTTGATCCCGTCGATGGAGCTGAAGCCTGTCTGGATGAACTCGGCGGGGTAGTCCCTGGCGTAGGGGTTGATGGGGGCGCCGTTGATGTTGTACATCTTCTCGGGAACGATGGGAGGGTCGTTGTCGAACGGGGGGCGGGGTCTGCCCTGCCCGTCGAAGACCCTGCCCAGCATCTCAGTGGAGACGCCGAGCTCAACGCCTTTTCCCAGGAAACGTACCTTGCAGGTCTCCAGGTCGGTTCCGCTGGAACCCTCAAAGAGCTGAACAAGGGCCCTGGTGCTGTCCACTTCCAGGACCTTGCCATGCCTCAGCTCTCCGCTGGAAAGCTCTATCTCAACTAGTTCCTCGTAGCTTACGTCTGATACCCGGTCCACCAGCATGAGGGGGCCGGATATTTCGACAGTGGTTTTGTATTCCCGGATCATTCTCGACCTCCCTATGCGTTTGCGAGCCGTATCTTCCCGGCCACGGCTTCGGTTATTTTCTTCTGAAGACCTGTGATGGATTCGATCTCCTCCTCGGGCAGGTATCTCATCTTGGCGATGTCCTCGGACAGGGGGAAGTCGAATATCTCCCTGGGAGGCACCTCTGCCTTCACCGCCTTCCACATCTCATCGTGTGTATGGAGGATGGTGGAGAGCATGAGCTGCTGTTTGCGGATGGAAGCGAATGTATCCACCGGGTGGAAGGCGTTCTGGTGCAGGAAGTCCTCCCTGAGGCTCCTGGAGGTGTGGAGTATGAGCTGATCCTCCGGGGAGAGGCTTTCGGCACCCACCAGCCTGGCTATCTCAAGCAGGTTGGATTCGTCCTGAAGGAGGGCCATGGCCTTCTTCACCATCTTTACCCACTCTTCACCCAGCTGCTCGTCGTAGTACTCCTTGAGGTTCTTGGTGTAGAGACTGTAGCTGTCCAGCCAGCCTATCGCCGGGAAGTGGCGCATGTATGCCAGGTTGGCCTGGAGGCTCCAGAACACCTTCACCACCCTCAGTGTAGCCTGGACCACAGGGTCGGAAAGGTCTCCCCCAGCGGGGCTCACCGCTCCCACCACCGTGAGCGCTCCTATCCTCTCCCTGTCCCCGAGGCACCTTACCTTGCCGGCCCTCTCGTAGAACTCGGCGATCCTGGTTCCCAGGTAGGCGGGGTAACCCTCTTCACCGGGCATCTCCTCCAGCCTTCCTGACATCTCCCTCATGGCCTCGGCCCACCTGCTGGTGGAATCCGCCATCAGGGCCACTGAGTAGCCCATGTCCCTGAAGTATTCCGCTATGGTAATGCCGGTGTAGACGCTGGCTTCCCTGGCGGCCACGGGCATGTTTGAAGTGTTCGCCACGAGGACAGTCTTCAGCATCAGGGGCTTTCCGCTCTTGGGGTCCTCCAGTTCAGGGAACTCCTGGAGCACATCGGTCATCTCGTTGCCCCGCTCGCCGCAGCCCACGTAGACCACTACTTCCGCATCGGCCCACTTGGCCAGCTGGTGCTGGATCACGGTTTTGCCGCTGCCGAAGGGGCCGGGAACGCAGGCGGTGCCGCCCTTGCCCACCGGGAAGAACGCATCCACGACCCTCTGACCTGTGATCAGGGGCTCATCCGGTGCTATCTTGGTGCTCACCGGGCGTGACTGGCGTACAGGCCACTCCTGGTACATCTTCAGTTCCACAGTTTCGCCGGTGCCGGTCTTTACCTCGGCCACCACGGTATCGATGTTGTAGTCGCCTTTTTCCTTTACATTGACTATCTCGCCGGTAGTGCCCGGGGGAACCATGATCCTGTGTTCAATGAGTTCCGTCTCGGGAACCGTTCCTATGACCTCGCCGCCTGATACCTTCGTTCCCGGCTTTATCACCGGGGTGAAGCTCCAGGCTTTCTCATGGTCGAGCCCGGGAATGTTTATGCCCCTGGTGATCCAGTCTCCGGCCTCTTCCCGCACTTTGTCCAGGGGGCGCTGTATCCCGTCGTAGATGGCCTTCATCAGCCCGGGACCCAGTTCAACGGAAAGGGGACTGCCGGTGAGGTATACCGGATCGCCGGGTTTGAGTCCTCCGGTTTCCTCGTATACCTGAACCGAGGCCTTGTCCCCCTTGAGTTCTATGATCTCGCCCAGAAGCCTGTAGTCGGAAACGAAGACCACGTCGTACATCTTCGCTTCCTTCATCCCGGTGGCCACCACCAGGGGTCCGGCGATCTTGTCTATCCTGCCCTTTAGCATTGCTTCCTCCGACTCACTGTTCATCCTCCGCCATGAGGTCTACCCCCACGGCCCTGATGATCAGGTTCCTGATGGTGTCTTCGCCCCTGTGCTTCGAGCCCTGGACCCCGGGTAGGACCACAATGGCCGGAACAGGAAGGCTCACGACCTGATCGACCTCGCTCTGGAGGTGATCCAGCATATCCTCGGTTATCATTATTACCGCGACTTTTTCCCTTACGAGCTTTCTGAAAGTTTCCACGGCTTCGCCGGCGTCGTTCGGGGTATAGGTCTCAACACCCAGGGCGCGGAAGCCCAGGACCGAGTCCGCATCACCAATGAAAGCCGTTCTGCTTTTCTCCGCCATGCTCCTCCTATCCCCTGGGTATTCTGGCCCTGAGGCGCCGGGAATCCATGCCGGCGGACTTGCCGGCGGTGACGAGTTTCAGGTGGGAAACCTCAAGCTCACGGTGAAGGACGTAGGCTGCCAGGGGACCGGGACTGAACATGTTCGCCGAGGCCGTTTCCAGGATGTCCAGTATCAGAATGTCGGTTTCCCTCTGGTACCCCAGGAATGACCCGCCTTCAAGCCCCTCTTCCAGCGCCTTCGAAGCCTCCTGAAACCCTGTGGTTTCCTGAAGGACCTCCGGAAGCTTCCTGGACCTGAACGCCTCGCTCACCTCTCCGGGTGTGTGATACCCGCCCTCCAGGAGCATTCCCTCGAGGACCGCGGGAGATATGCCCTCCTCCCTGGACCTTGCGGCGGAGAGGAAGTTCCTCAGTTCTATCTTAACTTTGGGGAGCCTGTTCAGGGGCTCATCCATACCGCCCAGGTTCCGTGATTCCACATGGGCGGCGAGCCTGTCGAGCTCACCGTCAAGCTCGGCGGCGGATGGCTTTGACATCTCCTGGATCCTTTCGAGACAGCTCCTGAAGCTTTCCGGAAGGCTCTCTGCTTCCGCAGAGTCCCCCCAGGCCCTGAGAAGTGCATCCACCGGGATGGTCCCGGGAGGTTCGGTCTCGACCTCTCCGCTTCCGCCTGTGGCCAAGCTCTTCCAGACGTACCTGGCGTTGCGGACATCCCGCCTCTGGAGTATTCCCCTGGTGAACTCTTCGCTTCTGGAAAGGTCCCGGAGCTCGTCCTCTGCCCTTGAAACCGCTGTTCTCAGGGCTTTTTCCAGGCTGCCTTCTCCCTGGAGGAGCGGAGCATACCAGGTTTCCCCCAGCACTCTCAGAACATCCGCTCTGTCTTCCGCGGCAAGGAGCTGATGCCATATCCTCCTCGAGATCAGGGAGTCCTCAAGGCCGCTCACCCTGCCGCTGGCATACGCGTAGGAACTGTCTGACACTTTCAGTCCCCCTGCCCCTCCAGCGGCAGAAGCCGCGACAGCTCCATCACCATGGAGTCATGGTTGAGCTCGGCGAGCATGGAGAGCGTTGCGTTGAGGCTTATGTCCCCGGCGCGCATTATGATGCCGCCGCAGTCGCCGTGACGGTCGGCGGAAAGCACGAAGGTGGTCCCCCCGCTGGAAGCCTTCCTCAGGAACTCCGGTGTTATCCTGCCCGAGTCTGCCTCTGCGGTGATCACTTCAACTTCCCCTGTGAGATCGCATCCGCTGAGCAGGGCTTCGATGAGGTCCAGGTAGTCCTTTTCCCCGGCGATGTCCCTGACGGCCTGTTCGATGGCCCGGTCCACTATGTGCCTTCTGTGGCTAAGGAGGGCCTTTTCCATCTCCCTGTGAAGATGGTGCTTCATCCTCCGGGATCGGAGTTCGACCCTCTGCCTGATCCTTTCCAGATCAGCATGGTGGCGATCCTTTATTGCGGAACGCACCTTGTGGAGGGCTTCGTTCTTCTCCTCTTCGGCTTCAGCCAGTATTCCGTCGGCCTTCTCCCGGGCGTCCTTCTCTATTTTCGCCAGTATGGCCTCTAGTGACATGGGTTACCCGCTAACCTATCTGGCCGAGCATGAGGAACGATACCAGGAAGCCGAGGATGGCGTAGAACTCCA
>CAYLXG010000150.1:3618-5879 GCA_964387445.1 uncultured bacterium | reverse complement strand
GACTTCAGGAACCTTGCCGGTCTCCTGCTGGAGACGGCGGGCTACGAAGTGGAGCAGGCAACCGACGGGGTAGAGGCCATTGTTACCCTCAGGGAAAAGAACTTCGATCTGATACTCTCCGACATAGAGATGCCCGGACTCGACGGTTTCACCATGCTCCAGGCCCTTCAGAGCAAGAACCTGAGCACTCCCCTCATATTCCTCACCGCCAACGACAGCATGGACAAGGAGGAAAGGGGATACGAGCTCGGAGCACTGGACTACATAAGGAAGCCCATAAGGCGGAAGATGTTCCTGTCCAGGGTGGAAAGGGCGATGGCGAGGTAATCCGGAACGATATTCTTCACGGCATGTTATGTTAGGATAATGCAACACATAAAAGGAGGCATACATGAGCATGTTACTTGTTCTGGCTCTTCTCTCTTCCTGGGGGACCGATATCGTCCAGGGGAACTGGGTGAGCCTCGGGGGAGACTTCCAGGGGAAACCTTCCGTGGAACTTCTTGAATCCGGTGAATACGGAGCCCGCGTCAGGGTAGAGATACCAGGCTACGGCATCTGGAACGAATCGGGCAGCATGAGACTGGACCTGAGCGGATACGGCCACGATCCCGACGCCGCTGTGGGGACGCCGGAGCTGCCGGCGGTGCCGGTGGTGATAGGCATTCCCGCTGGAATGGATTACACGGCGGAGGTGGAGGAGGTCAACTGGGTATCCGCGGGCACAGGCCGGATCTATCCCGTTCAGCCTCCCATGTACGATTCAGACTCCGGTACAAGGCCCTTCGCCGAACTGTCCGGTGACTTGAGGGGAACATACCCCGCCGGAACCCTGTCCCACGGCGAAAGGGGAACATGGAACTGCGTGGATACCGCGGTTCTCAGGGTGCATCCATTCAGGTGGAACTCTGAAACCGGCGAGCTTCAGGCCGCCTCTTCCATCATCCTGAACATAGGGTTCACAGGCAGCAGGGAGTTTCAGACCCCGGTGCGGCCCGAGGTCGCGGCCATGCACCGCTCCCGGATCATCAACTACGATGCCCTTCAGGTTCCCGTGAACGATTCACCGGTTACCAGCGAAGACGTGGTCTATGTCTGCGTCGTTCCCCCGGAGAACCTGGAGACCGTTACCCCTCTGCTCGCCCTGGTGAACTCACTGGGTCACAGGGTCCATGTGGCCGAGCTGGAGTCCGGTTCCACGAGTACTCAGATCAAGTTCGCCATCAATTCCGTCTACCAGCCGGGAATTACCAGGTTCGCCCTTATCCCCGCCAGGCATCAGCAGCTTGAGTCCAGATCCTTCGGAAGCTTCGTGGGGGACTTTTACTATGAGTGCCTGGACAGCGACAACCTTCCGGACATTGCCGTGGGAAGGTACCCGGGCAACTCAACCCAGCTGGAGAACCAGATATCCAAGGCCATGTCCTACGTTCAGTGGACAGGAACCCCGGGAGAGCCCTCCGTTTCCGCCTCGGTGATCCTGGCGGCCCACGAAGAGGAGTATCCCGGCAAGTACACCGCCAACAGCAATGCGGTGCGGGACTGGAGTTACGCACTGGCCGACCCTGTCTTCGAGACCTGCTATCCCCCAGAGGGAGGAACCGCGGAACAGGTTCAGAACGCAATGGACGATGCGGTTGGGATCGTTAACTACCGAGGTCACGGTTCCAACACCACCTGGCAGTGGTCGCCGGGCTGGAACGCAGGCAAGATCTACGACCTGGAGAACACCTTCTTCCCGCCGGTCTTCAATGTGGCGTGCAGCAACGGCAACCATGCCGAGGTGTACAACTGCCTCTCGGAGAGCTGGATGGACGCCCCGGGCGTTGGAGCCAGCGGCAACGTGGGAGCCAGCGCTCCTTCCCTCACCACCGTTAACAACAGGATGCAGAGGGTGCTTTTCTGGGAGATATTCGACGAGGGCAACACCTGTGCCGGAGAGGTGTTCAGCGCAGCCCAGACGGACATCATTCAGACCCAGGGAGCAGGGGGCCTCAACAACTCCAGGATGTACCACTGGTTCGGGGATCCGTCCATGGACATCTGCAACAGCGACCAGCCAGGTGCTCCATTCGCCATGTCCGCCGACTTCCCCGAGGTCCTGAACACAGGAGAGAACAATCTCCTTGTCACCGTCACTTCATCCGGTGCTCCCCTTCAGGGGGCTCTGGTAACCGTCACCGACGGCATCGGCAACCATCCCGACCATACTGAATCCTTCTATGCCCAGGGGATAACCGATGGTTCCGGCCAGACCACTC
>CAYLXG010000150.1:0-3608 GCA_964387445.1 uncultured bacterium | reverse complement strand
GGGGTCAGGCTCCACAACCACGGATCCCTCCACGGTACCATCGATGTGACCACCGAGGGCATTGAGGGCGGCACACCAGTTGCGATATCCCTTATGCCGGTCTCTCCATCTCCCGCAAGGGGTTCCGCAGCTGTTTCCTTCCAGGCTCCCCCAGGAGCACAGGTGACCCTCAGGGTGCTGGACCTGACAGGAAGGACGGTTGCCACACTCCTCCAGGGAGCTGCCCCCGGCGGTGTAAGTTCGCTTGAGATGGATCTCAGGGACTATAGCCCGGGGATCTACTTCGCCGTCCTTCAGTCAGGTGGAACCACCCTTACCGAGAGGATGGCGGTTGTCCGCTAGGCTTATCGCAGCGCTTCTTCCGCTCCTCGCCGCCGCTTGCCTCTTCGAAGCGGAGGAAGCGCTGGAGTTCCCCAACTACGTCCAGGCGGAGGCTGTACTTCCGGGGGAAGTAGTGGTCAAACCGGTGTTCAACGCCCTTCAGAACTACGGGATAACCGCTGTGGGGGACACGCTTTACCACATGGAACTCAATCACGGCAGGGTCCATGGACGAACCGGGCTCCCCGGGGTGGTTTCTGCCCTGGGCAGCGGCGACGGCCCGCTGTTCGCCGTTGCCGGGGGTACGCTCTGCAGAGTGGACGGATTTCAGCTTACGGTTTCTGCGGAGCTCAGGGAAGAACCCGCCGCTTTTGCCGTATGCGGCGGCTCGCCCCTCGTTGTCTACGGTGACGGGGCCATAGAACTCAGGGATCCCGACGAGCTTTCAGTGGTCCGCCAGGGCACGGTTCCCGGCGGGAACGTGGTAATGGCAGCCGGTTTTCCCGGTATCGTGGTCACCGCTTCCGGCGATGGTCTGCTTTCGGCACTGTCCCTGAACGATATGAGCCTTGTGGCCAGTGAAGCGCCTGGGGGGGACATAACCACACTGAACGCTTCCGGGGATTCGCTTCTTCTATACTCATGCTCTTCATGGAACGAACTTGCCGCGTGTTCGCCCTGGGACCTTTCTGTGGATATCATGTTCACCTTCCCCTCTTCGCCCTCCGATGCCGCGGCAGCGGAGGACCTTGCCTGGGCATTCGCTTCGGTGCCGGGTTCGGGGGTTCAGGTATGCAGGGCCAGCGGCGAGGTTGGATGGAGATCCGGATATGCCGACGGGGCTATGGTGGTTCTCTCCGAAGACTGCGGAACCGCCATTATCTCCTGGGGAGACCGGATCCACATACTGGTGAAGTAAATTATCTGGCCGGGAGGATGAGGACCGTATCCGCCTGTTCCCTTGCAACCTCGAGCTCCAGGCGGGTGCCCTCCATGACCATCATCTTCAGGGCCTCGGGATGAAAGACCCTCTCACCGTTGATCCTTGTCACGATGTCCCCCTCCCGGAGACCGCAGCTTTCAGCCCGGGAATCGTTCTGCACGTCCAGTATCAGCACTCCCCGCACCGATGAGAGCCCGGATGTGGCGGGCATGGCTGTCACGCCGAAGGGGGGGCTTCCCATTCCGGCGTCGGTGAGAAGGGTCTCCACCCAGAAGTACCAGAGGCTGCTGGGAACCAGGGCGAGCATCTCGCCCCTGCCGTCCCCGGGATCGAAGGAGCCGGCCACTATCCCCGAAAGCATGTTGTATGAATCATAGGCTGGCGCTCCCATAAGTTCCGGGGAGGGTGCGGAGGCCAGCAGAAGGGCTCCGTCGTCGAGTTCTTCAAGGGGAAAGGTCCTCACTGCGGAGAAGCCGGTGGGATGGCTTGCCGCCACCAGAAGGGCGGCTCCGATGGGGGGAGAGGTGTTCCTGGGCTGTTCCCAGGTGGAGAACACGGAATCGGAGAAGACAAGCATGGAAAGACCCATATCCCTGAAAGCGATCACGGAATCGGGGTAATACCTGTCACCTTTGCCTATCACGAACACATCGGCATCCCTGGTGAACGCGTGGAGAGTTACGGCATGACCGGGGGATACCGCGATGCCGCTGCATATCTCCACGGACCCTCCGTCGGCTGATTCCCTTCCAACGGAGACCGCAGGGGATTCCAGAACGCTTGTGAAGAGGCCCATGGAGGCCAGGATGGCGGGGAGTATCCAGGTCATTGACGTATCAGAACGAAGTTACCGACGAGGGTCTGGAGTAGGCCATAACCGGTGCCGGGGTGTAGTTCACTGTTTCCTCCAGTGCCGGCTGGCCCTCCGCCAGCACGACGGCGTCTTCACGGGAACCGCCGTGGAAGAGAAGGATGGCGGCTGCGGCGAAGGGAAGCACCGCGGCGGCCTTCCAGGGACCCGGGAGAAAGCGCCTCGGCCTTATGGGGGAGCGGTCGTAGTTCCCCGATGCAAGCCTTGCGGCAACCGACTGCAGAAGGTCCTCCGGGGGTTCGGGTTCTTCGAGCCCATCAACGGCCTGGGAAATGGACTGGCTGATGAGCATGGCCTTTCTGCATGAGGAGCAGCCGTTTATGTGGAACCGAAGAAGCTGCTCGTCTTCAGGGCCGGCCTCTCCGTCGATGACCAGATCAATCAGGACAAGGGCGTCTTCACACTTCATTTCCACAGCTCCCAGACATCCTCCAGAGCTTCCCGAAGCGCAGCCCTGGCTCTGTTGATCCTTGATTTGACCGTTCCTATCCTTATTCCCAGTATCTCAGAGATCTCCTCGTAGGTGAGCCCCTGCTTCTCTCTCAGGAGGAAGGGTTCCCTGTAATGCCCCGGCAGGGCGTTCACCGCCTCCTCGATGCTTGCGGCGAGTTCCCTCCTGCCCTCGCGGAAGTGGGGGGTCATGCTGCCGCTGCCCTTGAGGACCACTTTGTCCAGGGGGACCATGGTCCACCTGGAGCGGCGTCGCCATTCCTTCTTGGCAAGGTTGCTGGCTATGGTGAATATCCATGTGACAAGGGGTCTTTCAGGGTCGTAGTTGTTCCTGTAGCGGAAGACCCTGCAGAAGGTCATCTGAAGCTGCTCTTCGGCATCTTCCTCGTTCCCCAGCATCCTGATGAGGTGGGAGTAGAGGGGTCTCTTGAACCTGTTCACTATCTCGGAGAATGCGTCCTGGTCACCGTTGCACAGATCTGTCATCAGCTGTGAGTCAGACCTTGGATCCTTTTCCCCGTTTTTCCTCAAAACGCTCATCCCCGGCATGAATGCTACCTCCGCGTTACTGTAATCTAACACCATTACCCGCCGGGGGAGGATATGTTCCAAGGTTGACCCCGGACCTTTATTTTAGCAGGAATAGGCACTATGGGAAAAGCAAAGCCGGGTGTATTCCTCAGGACCGTATCCTTCGCGCTCCCCTATAAATGGAGCGTGGTACTATCCATATTATTCGCCATGGTGTTCGCCGCCTCCAGCGGAGCCACCCTGGCCATGATACTTCCCATCTTCGACGACGTTCTCGGGGAGGGAGCCGGGGACTCCAGGCTTTCCCTCGGGGAGGCTTTCTCTCTCACAGTGGAACCCGCCGCAGGGGAGGCATGGAACGCCCTCTCCGGCGGCAGACCCGGAGAGGCGGGGGTTGCGGCTTCCCGGCTTCCGGGGGCCTTCCTTGACGCCATGCACCTTGCTTCGCCGTCGCAGGCGCTCGTGGCGGTGATTGCAGCAATGATCGCCATG
>CAYLXG010000149.1:0-5960 GCA_964387445.1 uncultured bacterium | reverse complement strand
GGGAGCCGATCAGCTCCTTGGGAACGGTTACTTTCCTTATATCGACCACTTCGGAGGAACAAGGAGGATGGGCGCTTGCATCACCACCGACACCGGTGATGTCAAGGTAACCAGCGCAGCCAGCCTCTCTGCGCTTCCCCTTTCCCCGTTCACGGTTCGATCAGGCCACGAGGCCTACCTCGACGGCCCGGCCAAGGTTGCCTTCGGCCAGTCATCAGGGCAGCTGGCCCTGTTCTACCTCAGCCCCACCACACAGGATTTCTGGTTCAACAGCTCGGTCCTCACCGGGATAGAGGAGGGCCAGGAGGCCGGGAACCTCTCAGTTACAGCTGGGCCCAGCCCAGCCCACGGAGCCATTCAGGTGGTCTCAACCGGATTCCAGGGCCAGGTAGAGCTTTCGCTCTTCTCGGTTGACGGCAGGCTGGTCCAGAGCGTTTCAACAAGCACCGGTACAGCATCCATTTCCACTGAAGGTCTTCCATCCGGGGTTTACACCGTTGTGGCTGAAGACGGCCTGAGTATGGCCACATGCAGGGTGGTCAGGTTCTAGATTCGACCATTCCCACGATCTTTGATGCTGCGGGGCACCTGCCCCGCAGTTCCTTTACTGCGTAGCCCGTAAGGAAACTGATCTCGGTCTCCCTCCCCTGCTCAAGGTCCTGAAGCATGCTGCACCTGTTGGAGGAATGGTGAAGCAGCCAAGTAAGCATCTCATCACCCTTCTTCACTGCTTCCCTGGAGGGCATCACCCGGGCAAGCTCCCTTCTCATGGGCTCGATGTAACGGGCCATGGAAGAGGTGCAGACCATGTCGTTGGGCAGTCCGGAGAGGGCTCCCAGGGGATTGATTATGCTGTTGGCATACCACTTTGCCCATCTCACGGTCTCTATATCCGTTACCGGAGCAGCGCTGATGAAGGTGTTCGAGAAGAGGGCCTCGGCCATTCCGCCTGGGGCGCAGTAGAGTTCGCCGGGGGTCATCGAGACAATTGTCTCCGATCCCTTCCGGAAACCTGCGGTGAGTACCGCGTATTCCACCAGGGAGCCGATGTCCCCCCACTCCTCCTCGAGCCCCATTCCGTTGGAAAGGCAGACCACCCGGCCATTCAGGAAAAGGCTGATGAAAGGCGCGGCTTCTCTTATGCTGTATGCCTTCAGGGCAGTTACCACATCTCCCCTGACTTCAACAGCGTCGATACCTGTGTGAAGAAGCTCTGCCTCGCCTTGTCCCTCGACTATGAACCGCTTCATTCCGGTCCGGGTTCCCGGAGGACCGGCAAGAACAACCCTTCTGGAACTGGAAAGGGCGACGGCTGCCGCGGTACCCACGGCGCCGTCGCCCGCTATGATGACCGTATCCAAGGTCAGGCGCTATTCCGCCTTCGGGGCTGCCTTATGGGACTTCTTGCCCTGAACCGCGTCAACCACCTCTTCAACCTTGTGCTTGCCGTCTTCGTAGATCTTCTCGGCCTTGACCCTGCCGTCGTGATAGATCTTCTCAGCTTCGGTTATGCCCTTCTCGTAGTACTCTTCGCCCTTGTGATAGGCGTCCTCAGCGGTTTCCCTGATCTTCCTTCTGGTGTCCTCGCCCTTGGCCGGGGCGTAGAGCAGAGCCGCAACTCCGCCGGCGAGAAGACCGGCCATGAATGCCCAGAATTCACCTCGTCCGTTATCGTTCATTTCATTCTCCCTTCTTGCGGCTAAGTGCCGCAGCATTTCTTGTATTTCTTTCCACTGCCGCAGGGACAGGGATCGTTCCTGCCGACTTTTTCCTCGGTTCTCACAACTGTCTGCTGCTTCCCCTCGGCGTTCCTTCCGGCTCCGGCCCTGGGATCAGCGGATCCCTGCGGGCCTGGCATCTGCAGCCCGGGGTGAACCGCCCGGCCCTCTGGGCCCTGCTGCCTCTGCATCTTCGAAGCGGGCCATAGTGATAGTATCTGTCTGACCGCCTGCTTGTCAATGGTGTCCAGCAGTTCCTCGAAGAGATTGAAGGCTTCCTTCTTGTATTCCACCAGGGGATCCCTCTGGGCGTAAGCCCTGAGCCCGATGCCGCTCTTCAGGTGATCCAGGGCGTAGAGGTGGTCGCGCCACTTGGAGTCAATGGAGCTGAGAACCGACCACTTCTCCAGTTCCGTGAGCATCTGGTCACCCAGCTTCTCGCGCTTCTTGGAATAATAGTCCTTCACAAGATCCACGATCCTGGAGCGGAGCTTCTCCGGGTCCCGGAACTTCTCGTCCACCCCGTCGAGCCTGAAATGAACCCCGGAAAGCTCCCTCAGTGCCAGCACGGCACTCTCAATGTTCCACTCGTGGGGTTCCGAGCCGTCGGGGAATGAGTCGTAGACGGTGTGCTCCACTACGGCCTCGATCATCTCCGTGACCTCTTCGCCCAGGCCCTCTCCGGTAAGGGCCTGAAGGCGGCGGCCGTAGATGACCTCCCTCTGGCGGTTGGCTACGTCGTCGTACTCCAGCAGATGCTTCCTTATTCCGAAATGATACTGCTCCACCCTCTTCTGAGCCTGCTGAATGGACTTGGTGAGGAGGGGGTGCTCGATGGGCTCGCCCTCCTTCTCCTGGCTCTTCTTCAGGAAGTCTATGATCTTCTCGCTGGCAAAGAGACGGAAAAGGTCGTCTTCCAGCGACATGTAGAAACGGCTCCCGCCGGGGTCCCCCTGGCGGCCGCTCCTTCCGCGGAGCTGCCTGTCGATGCGGCGGGATTCGTGCCGTTCGGTGCCTATCACGAACAGTCCCCCTGGTTCCTCTTCCCCTGAAGGGGTCTTCAGCATGCGGACCTCGGGGGCCAGCTTGATGTCCGTTCCCCTTCCAGCCATGTTGGTGGCTATGGTAACGGCGCCCCTCTGTCCGGCTCTGGCGACGATATCCGCTTCCTGCTGGTGGTGCTTCGCGTTGAGAACGCTATGGGGTATCTTTCTACGGGACAATATCTTCGACAGAAGCTCGGACACCTCCACTGAAACGGTGCCCACCAGAACAGGCTGACCCATGGAATGCCTGTGAGCTATCTCGTCGATTATCGCCTTGTACTTCTCCCTCTTGGAGGCGTAGACCCTGTCGTTGTGGTCAACCCTGGCAACCGGCCTGTTGGTGGGAACCACGGCCACATCGATGTTGTAGATGCTTCCGAATTCCTCTTCCTCGGTCTCGGCGGTGCCGGTCATTCCCGCGAGCTTCTTGTACATCCTGAAGTAGTTCTGGATGGTTATGGTGGCCAGGGTCTGGGTCTCGCTCCTTATCTCAACGTTCTCCTTGGCCTCAAGGGCTTCATGGAGCCCGTCGGAGAACCTTCTGCCGGGCATAGGCCTGCCGGTGAACTGATCGACGATCACCACCCTGCCATCGTCGAGAACGTATTCCACATCCTTTTCGTAGAGCTGGTATGCCTTCAGCAGCTGGTCGATGTTGTGAAGGGCCTCGGCCCTGGTGGTGTGGTTCTCGTAGATCTGCTTCCGCTGCTCGAACTTCTCGGCCTCGGGAAGGTCCCTGGCTTCAAGCTCGGCCATCTCATCGCCGATATCCCTGAGAAGGAAGAAATCGGGATCCTCCGGGGAGAGCATCTTCCTGCCCATATCCGATACGGATACGGTCTTCTCCCTCTCGTCAATGGCGAAATAAAGGCCTTCGTCGAGTTCGTGTATGTTCTTCTCCCTGAGCCTTTCCCCCTCCACCCTTTTTACCGCGGCAACTATGTCCGGGTCCCGGAGGGCCTTGGCAAGCCTTCTGTGCTTGGGAGCGCCCCTTCTGGCCTTCAGGAAGAGGGTGGCGGCACCATGATGATCACCCTTCTCCCATAGCTCGGAGGCATCGGAGACTATCTGGTTAACCAGATCCGCCTGCTTCCTCACCAGCCTGGCAACCGTTGACCTGTATTCCTTGTACTGATTCCTGTTCCTGGCCACTGGGCCGCTTATTATCAGGGGGGTCCTGGCTTCGTCGATGAGAACGCTGTCCACCTCGTCCACTATGGCGTAGTGGTATCCCCTCTGGACCCTCTGCTCCAGCCTCACCGCCATGTTGTCCCTGAGGTAGTCAAAGCCGAATTCGTTGTTGGTTCCGTAGGTTATGTCGCAGGCGTACTGCTCACGCCGCTGATCCGGGGTCATGCCTCCCTGTATGCATCCAATGGTCAGGCCCAGATACTGGTAAATAGGCCCCATCCAAAGGGAGTCCCTCAAGGCGAGATAATCGTTGACCGTTACAAGGTGTGTTCCGGCTCCCACGGGGATGCCGTCGATGGGCTGGTAGTCCCACTGTTCGGGGTCATCACCGAACCGTTCCCCGGCGGCTTCCTTCCACTTCTCGTTCAGTTCCAGGGCGTTGAGGTACATTGGCATCACCGCGACCAGGGTCTTGCCCTCGCCGGTGGCCATCTCCGTTATCATTCCCCGGTGAAGGGTGATGCCGCCCTTGAGCTGAACGTCGTAGGGAACCATGTTCCATGTTTCCATGTGACCGGTGACGTTCCACTGATTGCCCAGGTTCCTCCTGCAGGTTTCCTTTACCACCGCAAAGGCCTCGGGCATCAGGTCGTCGGTGGTCTCCCCCCTGGCCAGCCTTGTCCTGAACTCACGGGTCTTGCCCTTCAGCTCTTCATCACTCAGGGATTCAAGCTCCCTGAACGACTCGTTGATCCGGTCCACCATGGGATCCAGGCTCTTCATGAGCTTTGCCTGGCTGTCTCCCAGTATCTTCTTGAAAATCTGGCCTATCCTGCCCATCAGGGGAAATCCTCCATGCATATCTCTCCGGCGGCATACCCGCCGGCAAGGGAACCGGAAAGGTCAAAAAGAAGGTCTTTCCAGCTGAACCCGGTTCCTCTGAAATGGTCGTAAGTCTCCTTGGCGAGCCCCAGCGCGAAGGTCACGCCTGCGGCCCCCACCGGTTTCGACGATGCCGCGGTGCCAATTGACGAAACCGCTGCGGAAAAGGCGAAGTGGTTCCATCCGTCCATTGAGTTCACCGCTGCGCACCCGGAAAGGAACATAACCAATAAGAGTGAAGCGGTGCATATCCGAAGGGTCACAGGGGTTCTCCGAAACCATCGGCAATGGAAGTGAACTCGTTCAGATCATCGAGGAGCGAATCCGCCCTGAGGGCCCATGGGCTGTCGGGACTCCAGGTGTCGGAGCACTCGTACAGCACCGGAACCGCCCTGCTCATCATGTTACGGGAGATAAGGCTCCGTCCGTAACGGTACAGCAGCCAGCCCAGGTCAGCTCCGGTGGATGGGGTCCGCCTCATGCGGTAGGCGATCCTGGATGCCTCAACCGCGGCTGAATCGCAGCCCAGGGCCTCGTAGAGTGAAGAAGCAGTGCCCCAGTACCCGGGGCCGGAGGCGGCGGTGCTGTCGATGAGGGCGAACTCCTCTTCGGCCCTTGCAAGGAGATCTTCGTCAACCAGTCTATCAACCAGGAGGCACCGGTAGAAGGACTCCTCGGGAGCCAGCTGCACAGATCTCTCTATGTAACGGATGCCCTTGCCGGGGAACAGGATGGTCAGCCAGCAGCCCGCGTCGGCGGCCGCCGTTGAATCCCCGTTCTCGAATGTTTCCAGTAGCCATGTCACCGACTCCCCTTCAAGGTTGCCCAGGTCGATTTCAGCCCTGGCCAGCCTGTACCTGCACACGCCCCCTCCCCTTACCAGGGGGGCATAAGCAAGAACGCTGTCGGGTTGCGAAGAGAGGGCCTTGGTAAGCGCGCCCAGGCACCGCTCGTTCCCCGGGGCCTGGAAAAGGGCGGCTTCGGCATGGGCGGCTGCGGAATCTGGCATTTTTTTTGCCGTCAATTTCAACAGTGAGATAATCTGCCTGGATTGCAGGAATAATATTATGCCTGGATATATTGGCTATCCATTCTTCCCAGTTTTTTGAATCATCCACACCACAGATCCCTGCCTGGTCATTGACACCGATTAGAATCGTTCCGCCCTGGGTATTGGCAAAAG
>CAYLXG010000148.1:0-5993 GCA_964387445.1 uncultured bacterium | reverse complement strand
GAAGAACTGATACTCTTCGACGTGAACGGAACCCTGATAAAGCGCGACAGCAGAACGGACATCCCCTATTCCAGCGCCGTAGACGAACTCCTGGGAACTGAGAACGCCATGCAGGGGGTGGATACCTCCGCAAGGTCAGACAGGGACGTTCTACTGGAGGTGCTGGGGAATCACGGCGTCCCTTACGGCGCGGAGCTTTGGGCCAGGTTCATGAAGCTTTACACAGGAAAGCTCGAGGAGTACAGGGAAACCGATGTGTGGCGGCCCAGCGGTGACGCGGTTCCCTTCGTGAAGCGCCTTCATCGCACGGGCTACACCCTTGCCCTGATCACCGGGGAGCTGTCCATAGGGGCCGAGTACAAGCTCAGGAAGACAGGCATCTGGCACTGCTTCACCGCCGGAGGCTATGGGGAGGACGGCCTGAAGAGGTTCCAGATAGCCGACGCAGCCCTGGCGAAGGTCAGGGAAACCACCGGCCGCGATTACCAGTCCAGGTTCGTCATCGGAGACACCGTTCTGGACATTCAGACAGCGAGGCATCTCGGTGCTGTGAGCATTGCGATAACCACCGGTTCCCATTCCAGGGAAAAACTGCTTGGGGAAAACCCCGACCGCTGCATAGACAGCTTCGGCGAACTGGAGGACCTTTTCCCTTCGGTTCAGTGAACCAGCTGGAAGCTCTGGAACAGCCTGTCCGCCTCAAGAAGGATCATTTCAGCGGCCTCCCGGGCTTCCTCGCCGGGGCGGTCGGTGGAATCTTCGCCTATGATGTGCCTCTGAAGATTGGGTCCGTCGAAGTAGAACCTCTCCTCGTTCATGTCGTAGCCCCCTGAGCGGTAGTAGAAGCGAAGCTCTCCCGAGGTGCTGAACAGGAATTCCTCGTACTCCTCCACTGCGGCGTAGGTGGAGCTCACCGTAACCAGCAGAAGCCGGCTGGCGGGGTAGTTTTCCTGATCCAGGTCCCAGTAAAAGTCGAAGGACCTTCCATAGGTTCCCAGGGCAGGGTACATGGCCCCGGTGGAGTTGATCTCCAGTTCGGAAAGGTACATGTCGCCGCTTTCGATACTCTCCTTAACGGCGTAGTAGTGCTCCCTTATCTCGCCAATCCCTTCGCAGAGACCCGTTGCCGCCACCAGGACCACAAGAAAAAGTATCCTCATCGTTCACCGCTCCCTTCCCTGCCGAGATCACCCGGCGGATACACCTGAGAGGTTTCCAGGATACTCCAGGAATACCTTCTCCACACATCTTCGGACTTCTCCCAGTAGAAGTACCTTCCGTCGTCGCTTGAGTAGAACCAGAGCCGTCCGTCATCGTCCCAGGCTATATAGGCCATGAGGGATGCCGGGTAGTTCTCCATGAACTCCAGCAGCTCCACCTGGTCTTCCACGCCGGTTATGTGAACCACCCAGATGTTCCAGCCCTGGGGCCCTTCATTCACCGACAGCCAGGCCCTGAAGTCACCCGACGGCGACCGCAGGGTATTATCATCCCCGCTCCGGGGGGAACAGGAGATAATGAGCAGCAGAATGATGAGAGGAACGGGCCTCACTCTACACCACCTTCAGGTACTCGTTCAGGACCTGACGCTTCTCGGTATGGCCTATGACCGCCGCCTGTTCATCCCCCTGCTCCCTAATCCGCGCCAGGGCCTTTTCGGCATGGCCCTCCTCCACGAAGACCAGCAGCCCCCCCGAGGTCTCAGCCTCGGAGAGGAGGCTCACAATAAGGGGCTGTACGCCCTCCCTTACCGTGAGGAAGTCCTGAACGTACTCGGCAACCTTGCATACTCCCTTTGGTCCGTACTCCCCGGCCAGGGGCATCAGGCCCTGCAGCATGGGCACCCTGCGGGACTCCAGTGTGATCGTAAGGTCGCCGCTCCTGGCCACGGGAAGGGCGTGGCCCAGCAGGCCGAAACCCGTAACGTCGGTCATGGCGTTCACATTGAACTCCCTGAGGGCATTCGCCGCGTACATGTTAAGCCTGCACATTGAGGCGGTAACCGCTTCATACAGGGCCGGGGCCAGCTCCCCCTTCATCATTGCGTTGCCGAAGACACCGGTACCCAGGGGCTTGGTGAGGATCACCGCGTCGCCCGGCCTTGCATGTGTGTTGGTCTTTATCATGTCAGGGTGGACCGTTCCGGTTACGCTCATTCCGTAGTGAACGTCCCCCTGCTCCATGCTATGCCCCCCCACCAGGGTCACCCTCGCCTCAACCAGCTTGTCGCTTCCCCCGGCGAGCATCTCACCTATCACCTCAGCGGGGATGAGTCCCGGGGGGTACGCCAGCACGTTCATGGCGGTCAGGGCGGTGGCTCCCATGGCCCAGATGTCCGAGAGGGAGTTCGCCGCGGCGATGCGGCCGTTCATCCTGGGATCGTTCACCATTGGGTAGAAGAAGTCCACGGTCTGCACAAGTGCGATGTCCGGCGTGATCCTGTAGACCCCTGCGTCGTCGAGGTTCTCCATGCCCACCAGCAGGTCAGGTGTGGAATACCTGGGCAGCCTGGAAACTATGCCCGCCAGCCTGGCGGGTTTCAGCTTGCCCGCTCAACCGGCACAGGGAGCGTAGTCCAGAAGCCTTATCTCCCTGCCGGTGCGCTGGGCCCTTTCAGGCTGCTTCCAGGGCTTCTCGTCGTCGATCTTCCCCGCCAGGAACTCGCAGTAGGTGGGTTCCTGCTTCCCGTGATGGAACCTTATGCATTCCGCGCACTTTCCGTGCCGGGAACAGTCCGCCGGGCAGGGGCAGTTAGCCCCGTCATACAGTTTCTGCGTCATTCGGCCCATTCCATCAGATAGAGCTTGTGGTAGTCCTCGGTAAACATATCAAATGCCAGGATTCCGTGGGGGCTCACATCAATATCAATGTAGAAAGCCGAGTCTGGGAGCACCGCTACGACCTCCCCGAGGGCTTCCCCACCGGGGGATACCACATCCCACACATTCCCGGGAAGACCGCCCCTCCGGCACCAGATGTTCCCTTCGCCGTCAACGGCCAGCTGGCTGATGAGGGGATGCTCCTCCGGCATGTTCACCGATTCCTGCACCATGGCTCCGGAACCATCGGAGAAGGCGTACTGGACAGGGTGGCAGCCGGGAACGAAACCACCGGAATCGGGAACGGCGATCCTTTCCCTGTTATCGAAGAGCATTATTGAGTCCAGGGGCTCCGGACCTTCGCCGAAAACCTCTACTATCCACCGTGAGTTCTGCATACGGCTCATGTACAGATGTCCCTGCCCGTCAGCAGCGGCGGCGATGTAGCCCGGAGTGAAGTCGGTGGAGGGATCCGGGGCGCCCGTCCAGTTGAAATAGGTGGCCATGAGTTCTCCGGTAACGGCATTATACCTTTCCAGGGAGTAGACGATGGTCGGCTCCGTATCCATGTGCATCCCGAAGTAGTAGCAGACGAAAGTGGAGTCGTCAAAGGGCATTACGTCCATGGGAAGTCCGCCGAAGCCCGGCAGCTTCCACCTTCCCAGCTGATTACCCATCGAGTCCAGGGCGGTGGCGTTGCCCATGAGTTCAGTTACGACGAAAATGCCGCTTTCAAGACAGGTCATGAAAAAGGGATACTGGAACTCACCGGGACCTTCGCCGAAACCGCCGAAGCTGTAGAGGAAGGCTCCTGCGCCGTCAAAGATCGATACCGTTCCCTTCACCCTGTCCAGTATCACCGGCCTTCCCCCGGAAAGGGTGGTGAAATCCGCAATGGCTCCCAGGACATAATTGCTGTCCCCCATGAGAACCCCGATGGAGTCCGCTGCGTAGAGGGTATCTGACCTCGTCTCCGAACACGAACCCATATCCTCACCCCCTGCGGGAGCATCCCCGCAGCCCGGGAGGATAAGAAGGAGAAGAACACAGATCACTGGAACAAGAAAACCCATGGTGAACCTCCAGATGGTCTTTCATTGACAACACCACATGCATCTGATGCATTCCCAGATATGATAATCAGCAGATCAGGTCAGCACAATACTATGAGCATCTGACAGATTGACAGACATCTCTCAGTGTGTATAATACACATCATGAACAGCAGGGATGTGATAAGGAAACTCAAGGAAGACGGCTGGTTTCTTCATCACGTAAAAGGCGACCATCACCAGTTCAAACATCCCTCGAAACCGGGCAGAGTCACCATACCGCACCCGAAGAAGGACATTCCTGCAGGAACCTTGAGGAGCATATACCGGCAGGCGGGTTGGAAGTGGAGTGAAAAGTGAAGTATCCAGTTGCGATCCATAAGGATGAAAACTCTGATTTCGGAGTTACGTTCCCAGACATACCCGGATGCTTTTCAGCCGGTTCTACCATCGAGGAAGCGATAGCGATGGCTCAGGAAGCCGCAGAATGCCATATCGAAGGTCTGCTTATGGATTCAGAACCTGTTCCGGCGGCTTCCTCGATCGAACACCACAAGAGCAATCCAGATTATTCAAACTGCGTGTGGGCATTGGTGGATATAGATGTAAGCAAACTGTCAAGCCGATCCAGGCGTGTAAACATCACCATTCCAGAGAGGCTGCTTAACACTGTGGATCAGTACGCCAGGAAGCACGGGGAATCCCGGTCAGGTCTTCTGGCACAGGCCGTAGCCGAGTACATGGCCTCTCATAAGTAACGAAACCGATTCGGCTCAGCGAAGTTGAATTGTCAGGGTCAGCGGTTCGGTCTCAAGGATGAATGACGCGTCCTCGAAGCCAGGTGGACCGGCAAAGCCGGTGGCGTTGTTGGAAACCCCCACCCTCTCGCTCGGAGGGCCGTACCAGTGCATGTCCAGCTCCCCGTCCATGTCCCTGTCCTGATAGGCGTAGATGGCGTATGTGCCGGGAGCCAGAGAATCGATGGCAAAGACCAGTGTATCGGCATCGACGGTCATGATCCCTTTGTATAGGGCTTCATCCGCCTCCATGGGGAATGAGTCCCCGGGGCCGAACACCGCCAGCCTTACCTCGCCGGTCAGTTCCTCGAATCCGGTGACCTGAACCGTCAGCGGCGTTGTCTGCGCTAAAAGACAGTTAAGAATGAAAATACCCGGGAAGAACACCCTGACCTCCTGTCCTTTGACCGCTACTTCCCCAGGAAGAGCCTTCCCGCGAGGAAATCTGGAAGCCCTGCGGCCCTGATGGCGGAGGCGGCGGCCTGTATGTCGTAATCAACCCTCACATGCCTGAATGTCTTTTCTTCGGTGTTCAGAAGCAGATAGGCGGCCCTGGGGTCGCCGTCCCTGGGTTGCCCCACGCTTCCGCAGTTGATCAGCTGATAATCCCGGAAGGAACCGGTTTCTTCCCCGCTGCAGTCGCCGGTCCTGGTCCACTGCATCGCTATATGTGTATGACCGTAGATGGAAACGTACTCCCCGGATGCCAGGGAGGCGCTTACCGCGTCGTGGGAGGTTAGCACATAGATCCATGAGTCGGGGTCCGCAGGGGAAGCGTGGGTGAGGTTTATGCCGTAGAAGAAGGTCTGCAGGGGAAGCTCCTGGAGCCACTGGACCTGTTCCTCCTCAAGCTGGGTCCGGGTCCACTCTATGGCCCGCTGGCCGTCGTGGTTGAAGCTGGAGATGCTCATCAGCCCGGCGGCTCCGCAGTCGTGGTTCCCGGCCACCGTTTCGTCGGACATCTGCCTTACGATATTGATGCAGGCGCAGGGGTGTGAGCCGTAGCCCACTGTGTCCCCCAGGCACACTGTCCTCTCCGCCTCCCTGCCGGAAGGATCATCGAGAACCGCCTTCAGCGCCGCAAGGTTCCCGTGAATGTCGCTTATCACCCGTATTAACATGGCTGCCCCCCGTTAACTGCAATCTCAGCCCTCTGCAGACATATGTCAAGAACTGAAAATGCAATAACCCGTTGCAGTCGACGGCTTCCAGCCGCGTCTGAACGGGTCACTCCGTTCTACAGGGAAGAAACAGGAATCCGCTGCAGTCAACGGCTTCCAGCCGCGTCTGAACGGGTCACTCCGTTCTACAGGGAAGAAACAGGA
>CAYLXG010000147.1:3425-6036 GCA_964387445.1 uncultured bacterium | reverse complement strand
CGGTCCTCTCGAAGATGAACCGTCTCGGGGAGGCCATGGAGGAGTCCCGGAGGGCCCTTCGGTATTCCTGCTCCGTGAACGCGCTGACCACCCAGGCAAGGGCGCTGGGGAATCTTGGGTGGCTGATGATACGGACCGACAGGCCAGACATGGCAGTGAAGTTCTTCAGGGAGGCCCACAGAAGGAGCTACCTTGCCGAGGACCATTCCATGCTGGCCGCCTGCAGGACAGGAGAGGGCAGGGCAATGCTCGAACTGGGGAACACGTCTGCTGCGCTGGAGTGTCTCAGGGAGGCCACCGAACTCGGGGAGGCTTACGGAATGGATCACGAGACCAGGGAGGACTACGAGGCCTTCAGGGCTTCCATGGAGGGGACCGGTGATGGGCAGGGTAGCTGAAGTGATCATTGCCAGCGGCATTCCAGGCGCGGGAAAATCAACCTGGATAAGGAAGAACACCAATCCATGGATGACCGAGGTGTTCAGTGCAGACAGCTTCTTCATGGACCGGACCGGAAGATACCGGTTCGATCCCGAGAGGCTGGCCGAGGCCCATGCCCAGTGTCTCAGGGCATTCACTGAAAGGCTGCTGGAGCTTGCCCGATGTCCGGATGACTGCTGCCCGGTAACCCTGGCGGTGGACAACACCAACATCTGCTCCTGGGAGATAGCCCCGTACTACTCACTTTCCGCGGCTTACGGTATACCCGTTCGCATAGTAAGGCTGAAGGCGGACGCGGCGGTGGCCCACTCCAGGAACATCCACGGGGTAGAGCGGGAAAAGGTTGATAAGATGCACGCAAGGTTCTGCGAAAACCCCCTGCCCGGGTTCTGGAACGTAACCGAGATAGATGACTGGACCTGACCTATATGCTCACCCTGGCGGAAAGGTAGAAACGGGCCGACTGGATCCCCCTGTCCAGGGGATAGCCCGCCCCGGCATCGAAGCCCAGTCCCCCTGAGACCCCTCTGATCCCGGCTCCTGCGGATACCGGGTAATCCATTTCGCCTTCGCCGGTCCTGAGGATACCCGCGTCCAGGAAGGCGTAGAGCCTTGTGGCCGTTTCACCCAGGGAGATCTCCGGGGAGACCACTCCCCATTCAGCCGCCCGCCAGGAATCCTCGGGGTAGCCCCTCAGGGAACCGTATCCCCCGAGCCTTGTCACCATGGTCGAGGGACGGACCCCCCCCAGGGTGCCCCCTGCCATGGCGGATGCCCCGAGACCAAGGGCTCCTCTGAACCAGTCATACCGCATGCTGCCGTGGGCCCTTGTGAGGAAGTAGGCTGAATCGGGGCCTGCGGCGGTCCCGGCGTCGGTGTTCACACTTCCGGAGAACCCCGCCCTTCCCTGGGGAACCCTTTTCCCAAGGTCCCATGAAAGGCCTGCGGAGGCGTACCTGTAGCTCTCGTCGCCTCCCTGGGCGGGATAGCTTCTCCATGAACCCCCTCCCCCGGAGATCTCCAGGGGCCCGATGCCCATGACCAGGTTGCCGGAGATCTCCCGGATAACGCTTCCGCTGTCGGGAACCTCCTGTGACGCGGCGAGTTCAGCGGAGACCGGGGAACCAAGTATCCAGGGTTCCCGGTAGAGGGCAGACGCGTCAAGACCGCCCCACTGGACCGCGGCGCCCCTGAGTTCCAGCCTCCAGCCGGTTCCGAAGATATTCGTGAAGACGATCTCCCCTCCTCCGGTGAAACCCCCTGAAGACGTGAAGTCCAGATCCCCGCTGAACCAGCCCGGAGGGGTCTCCTCCAGGGGCACCAGAAGGACGATGTTTCCCCCGGGTCCAAGGTTCACGGCGCAGGGTCCGGCTGCCTCCACGAAGGGAAGTCTTTCCAGGGACTCGAGCCAGAGCTCCACCTCCTCGAATGAATACGGTTCACCGCACTCCGTCTCCAGACCCCTGAGAAGAACGTTCGCCCGGGTCCTGACCGAATCGGGAAACACGATCTCCTCGAGAAGGGCATGCCTTCCGGGAACGGTGTGTATCACCAGGGTATCCCTTGATGAGGGGTAAACCGCCACGGCGGCGAAGGGGTATCCCCGGCTCAGATACCAGTCCAGGACCCCGGCGGTCAGCTGCTCCACCGCGGAGGTCTCAATGGAGATCGAGTCGGGCACAGGGGGGAATGGGGGGGAACCGGAAACTTCCAGGGCGGCTGCGGAAAGAATGGAAAGTATGAAGGAATGCATCAGAAGTTCACCGTTCCTTCCAGCCCGCCGCTCTGCTCCCAGGGGGAACCGGTCCTCTTCCTTCCGGTGTAGAAAGCGCTCAGTCTGAACCACCTGCTGAGGTTCCTTCCCACGGTGACTGAGGGCTCCAGGGTCCAGCCCCCCTGCCTGCCTTCGAAGAACCACACCGGGATGGCCGCTTCCCTGGGAAGGTACCATGAGGTGAAGGCCCCGAAGGCGGTCCATCCACCGGTGCTGAGCGAGAGATGGGGCTTTAGTCCCCAGCCGGTGATGTCCAGTAAGCCGTCGGGTTCACGGCGGTTCTCCACCGATACCTTCACCCCGGCATCCAGACCCCAGGGGAAGAGGATCACCGGATCTGCGGAGAGACCGTTCGCGGAGGTGACCCGGGCTCCGTAGAGGTTCCTTCTTCTGCGG
>CAYLXG010000147.1:2073-3386 GCA_964387445.1 uncultured bacterium | reverse complement strand
AGGGGTCTCAGTACAGTGACAGCATCCAGCTTCCTGTAGTACTCCCTTGCGGTGCCCACCCCGCTGTAGTCCTCCCGGCGGTCGTAACCGGAGATCCGAAGGGTAAGTCTCCTCATCAATCCGTCATCCCAGGCCAGATACGGTGAAACGCTGCCGTTCCATTCCCCTGGAGCTCCGGTGTCGAAGGCTCCCGCCAGGGTATAGGTGGCAAGTCTGTCGCCGGGGTCCGAAGCGGAGAGACCGAAGCTGCCGTCCACCCCTGCTCCACCGGCGGAATCCGCCCAGGTGAAACCCCCGGAGAGGGCTGCCTCGAGGATCCTTGTGCTCCCCTGGCCGGGGATGAAACTTTGCACATAATCACCGGAGGGATCGGGGTAGTATTCGCCTGTTTCAGGATCGTATGAGTAGCTTCCGTTCCCCTGCCCCACCCATGTGTATACGATGTCCATCTCCCTGGATATGTAGCCTCCGGCGTCGTAGTCGCAGTAGAACCACATCCCTCCGAAACGGCCGGAGTATCCCAGGTCGACCGCTTCGGAACTGGTGGTGCCGCCTCCGGTGAACCATCCGGTGGAGTGCTGAACGGAACCCCTGGTATTCCAGGAAACACCGCTGCCCCTGGTGGACAGGGCCATCCTGAATGTCCTCTCGGGGAATCCGGTTCCCGTTCTGCGGTCCATCTCCCCTCCCAGGGAGATCTCTGACCTCCAGCCTCCCGACTGGTGCACTACCCCGGCATCTCCTGAGTAGAGGCTCCCCGAAAGGCTGTCGCCCCAGCTCTCTTCAGTGAACGATGGGCTGAGGAAAGGGGTGAAGGCCCCTGCCTCAATGGAAAGATCCGCTCCGAAGAGACCTCTGTCGCCGGTTACCAGAAGGGGGCTTCCCCTGCGGAAAAGGCCACTGGAGTAAATGGTGACGGACATGTTTCCCGGCTGCAGGTCAAGCGAAGCCCCTGCCAGGGCGGCGGTTCCCCCTCCCTCCAGGAACCTCTCCCCTGCGGATACAGAGAGGGCTTCCCCTGCCACGGAAGCCTCGCCGAAGCTGTCTCGTCCCTTCCAGGAGGGGGGCAGCCCCCACCTTTCCAGCTGCCTGTCGGTGTCCATGTCGTCCGGGGGCGAAAAACCAAGTGAAACATACCTGCCGGAAAGGGTTACCAGGGGACCGTCACCCCAGGGGCGGAAACCGGCGGAGCCCCCTGAGAGGGTGCCCTCCCTCCCGGTTCCCCCGGGGTCGTAGAGATTCCCCTTCCTGAAGGAGAAGGAGGAGTGCACCGACAGGGACTCCAGCACATCCCCCTCCCCCTGAATGAAAAG
>CAYLXG010000147.1:0-2063 GCA_964387445.1 uncultured bacterium | reverse complement strand
CCTGCCAGACCTGTGGAGGACGGTATGGTTATGTAGCGTCTTGGAAGGTGCGTCCCCAGGTCTTCACCAGCCCAGAGGTACCCCCCGGCGGACGAGTCGTATACATAGTCGCCGGAACCCTCAGGTGGCTTCTGGAACTCGACTGTCCAGTCCCCCTGCTCTGGACCCTCCCAGATGTACCTGGAGAGGGAGTCCAGCGAGTAGCTGCCGTTGCCCTCCCCCACGAACCTGCCTCCGTCGATCCAGGCCTCCGAGGGATCCTCTCCGGCATTCTCCAGGACCTCCTGGATCTCGTCGGTCATCACGAAACCCAGGGGGGAACCGGTGTCGTCCACCCTGGAAAACCCCTGGAACCCAACGGTATAGCCTTCCCCGAATGAGATGGAGGTTCCTCCTCTGCCCATGTTCTTCCTGAATCCGTCACCCTGGCGGTAGTAGGTGATCTCCACCCTCTGATCCCGTCTGATGAGCCTGGAGGTGCTGAAGGTGACCATTCCCGCCGGATAGTCGATCTGATAATCCGCTCCCGTGCCCCGGGCAAGAAGCTCGCCGTCCAGGTACAGCCTTTCGCTTCCCGGGGTCACCCCGCCTTCCGGAGAGAAGGAGTAGGGGCCCTGGACCCCCTCCTCGGTAAGAAAGACCGTGCGCCTTCTGTCGCTCCCCGTGGTTCCGTAGCCGCCTGAGATCCCGAGGGAGCCAACGGGAGACACGGATCCGTGAAAACCGGAGACCTCGCTCCGCCAGGGCACAGGGCCGGTCTCCTCCCATGCCAGGTCGCCCATTTCCGCGCTCCATGAGTTCCCGGCCACCTCCACGTACATCCTGTCCAGCTCCGAGATGATCTCGGAGGAAGCGGCGCCCAGGGGCAGGTCCCTGTCGCTTATCCGCCCGTCCACGGTTATTCCAGGGGCAAGGAGCCCCTGAATGGAGAGCTCGGTGCCCTGGGACACCCCCCCTCCCGAACCAACGGAAACACCCAGTTTCTTGGTCCCTGATATGTAGAGGCCCTCAGGGACAGCCCTGGTCCCGAAACGGTACTCCGGCAGAAGGCAGGCTTCTCCGGAAGACAGTGGGGTCATGTTCAGCCTGACCACCTTGGATGCGGTGACGGGAAGCGTATCAGCGGTTATTCGGACAGTATCTCCGGGAAGGGGCGGAGGTTCAAGGACGAGCCCTGTGGAAGCTCCCCTGGCACCGGATTCGAAACTCACCGTATCCCCGTTCACCGTAACGGAGATGGATCCCGGATCCAGCCAGGGCTCATTTGAAAGGTCTATGAAATCACCGCCGCCGCTCACTATGGAAATGGAGTATCCCAGAACGAAGAGCAGTATCGAATGGGGGATCATTCAAGGACCGTTACGCCGTCGGCTCCCCACAGCGCCACCGGTCCCCCGGCGGGGGAAGAGGCCAGCATGGGGGCCGAAAGCCCCGTCGCCAGGGTATCCCCCCGGTACATGTAAAGGTATCCTCCGCTGAGAAGGAGCACGCCGTCCCCGGTGTAGCAGCCTGACCCGTCAGGCGAGAGGGTCACCGGAGATGCCCCGGCCCTGAGCAGGAGAACGCCCCCCCTGCCGCTGAGGAGCATGTCCCCCCCGGGACCCCGGCTGATCCTCGTGGTCCTTCCGGCGCAGTCCCTGGCCACCGGGCTCCCTCCCGGAGGACCCAGTGTCCCGGCGGCGGTGTCCACCACCAGCAGGTCCATTCCCTGGAAAACAAGGTCCCCGGGACTCTCCGCCGTTTCAGTGGATAGCAGCACATCGTCCCTGTCGAACACGAGTATCTCGTTCACGGCGGGAACCGAGACCGCCCACATGCCGGTGGGCGACACCGCAAGCCCCCCGGGGAGACCGCCTGTATCCATGACGATCCTTTCGGAGGAACCGTCGGAATGGTATCTGGTAAGCACCGGCTCGCCGGCGGAAAGCACCCAGATCACCCCGGAATCATCCACCGCGACATCGGTTGGGGAAATGGTGCCGAAAGACCAGGCCAGTGTCAGAAGGCCGCTAGCGAACCACGGCAACACGGCCGGTTTCCGTTCTGGAACCCTGCTGGAAACG
>CAYLXG010000146.1:0-6038 GCA_964387445.1 uncultured bacterium | reverse complement strand
CACCCTCTGGGCCTCTCCGCCGGAAAGGGTCGGGGCGGGCTGCCCCAGCTGTATATAGCCAAGTCCCACTTCATCAATGACCTTCAGTGTGGAATACACGGAGGGGATCCGCTCGAAGAGTTCCATTGCGTTCTCTATGGTAAGGTCCAGTATCTCCGAAATGCTGTGCTCGCGGAACTTGATCTTGAGGGTCTCCCTGTTGAAGCGGTGGCCGCCGCAGGTCTCGCATTCTATGAAAACATCGGGGAGGAAGTGCATTTCGATGCGCTTTACGCCTGCTCCCCGGCAGTCCTCGCACCGGCCGCCCTTCACGTTGAAGCTGAACCTTCCCGGCTTGTATCCCCTTATGCGTGACTCCGGGAGTTCTGCGAAGAGGTTCCTTATGCTGTCGAACACCTTGGTGTATGTGGCGGGGTTAGACCTTGGCGTCCTGCCTATGGGATCCTGGGATATGTTGATAACCTTGTCTATGTGCTGGAGACCCAGGATCTCCTTGTAGGGTCCGGGTTTTCTCCTGGACGTTCCCCCTGTGAGCCTTGATACCGCCGGATAGAGGGTCTGGCTTATCAGTGAACTCTTCCCGGACCCTGAGACCCCTGTGACGGCGACGAACCTTCCCAGGGGAATGTCGATGTCCACCGACTTCAGGTTGTGGAGGCTGGCGCCTTTAAGCGTCAGGTGCTTAGTCTTGCCTTTTCTGGGTTCCCCGAGCCTGACTATGGTGCGTCTGCCGGAAAGGTAGGAACCTGTGATGGAATCCGGATGGGCCATGATCTCCTCCGGGGTTCCCTGGGCCACCAGTCTGCCGCCGTGGGAACCGGCCCCCGGGCCGAAGTCTACGATATGGTCGGCGGCGAGAAGGGTGTCGGTGTCGTGTTCAACCACTATCACGGTGTTGCCGATGTCCCGTAGGTGCTTGAGGGTTTCCAGGAGTCTGGAGTTGTCCCTGGGATGAAGACCGACGGTGGGTTCGTCAAGTACATAAAGAACACCGGTAAGTCCGCTGCCGATCTGGCTGGCAAGCCTGATCCGCTGCGCTTCTCCACCGGAGAGGGAGGGGGCAGCGCGGTTCAGGGTGAGGTAATGCAGCCCCACATTACGCAGGAACTCCAGCCGGGAGGATATCTCCCTGAGCAGCCTTTCCGCGATGTTCTTCTGGTAATCGGTAAGCTTGACCTTCTCGAAGAACTCGAGCGCGTCCCCCACGGTCATGTCGGAGACTTCCTGTATACCCATTCCTCCTATGAGGACAGCCCTTGCCTCCTCCCTGACCCTTGTCCCATGGCACTTGTCGCAGGTGTACTTCCTGAAGAACTTCTCGTAGTACTTCCTCATGTCGTCGCTGCCGGTCTGGTGATAGAGCCTCTCTATCCGGTTGACAACGCCTTCGAAGGGGCCGTTCCAGGCGCCGGAGGAGTTGGAGGTTTTCCAGTTGATGCTGAACTCCCTGGTCCCGGAGCCATACATGATGATGTTCCTGGCCTCTTCGGGAAGCCTCATCCAGGGGGTGTTCAGGTTGAAGTCCATCTCCCTGGAGAGGGTTCTCAGTGAAGCGGCGACCCATCCCTGGGGTATTCCCCAGGGCACCACTGCGCCGGCCTTTATTGACATCGCAGGTCTGGGAACGACGAGGTCCGGGTCGACCTTCAGTGTGTAACCCAGGCCGGAGCACTCGGGGCACATTCCCACGGGGTTGTTGAAGCTGAACAGCTGCGGAGACATCTCCGGGAGGCTAATTCCGCAGTGAATGCATGCGTTGTGCTCGCTCATGGTGAGCTCTTCCCCTGAATCAGCGTCCATGACCGATATGATCCCCTTGCCGAGCCTCACTGCGGTCTCGATTGAGTCGTTGAGCCTGCTCTCCAGCTCAGGGCCGGTAACAAGCCTGTCAACCACCACCGAAAGGGTGTTCCTCTTCTTCGGATCAAGGGTCTTCAGGGTCTCTATCTCAATGATCTCGCCGTTGAGCAGGGCCCTTACGAAGCCCTTTTCCCTGAGTTCAGCCAGAAGGTCCTGATGTGCGCCCTTCCTGTTGGTCAGGACAGGGGCGGTTATGTAGATCCTTTTTCCAGAGGGCATATCCAGTACCGCATCGGTCATCTGCTGGGTCGTCTGGGTTGTCACCGCCCTTCCGCAGGACGGGCAGTGGGGCTCGCCGGCCCTGGCCCAGAGGACCCTGAGGTAATCGGATATCTCGGTAACCGTGCCAACAGTGGACCTGGGATTGTGGCTCACCGTCTTCTGTTCTATGGAGATGGCGGGGGAAAGGCCCTCGATGGAGTCGAAATCAGGCTTCTCCATCTGTCCCAGGAACATCCTGGCATAGGAGGAGAGGGATTCTATGTAGCGCCGCTGCCCCTCGGCGTAGAGGGTGTCGAAGGCGAAGGAGCTCTTTCCTGAGCCGGAAACCCCTGAACACACCACCAGCGCGTACTTGGGCATCTCCAGAGAGACCCCCTGCAGGTTGTGTTCCCTGGCTCCCCTGACCGTGATCTTTTCTCTGGACATCGTACTCCCGGGTTGAAACGAGCCACTAATATACACAAAGAGTTTTTCCCCATGCACATGTGTGTCACAATAGCACCTCTGCCAGGCAGGAGCTCTTCAAAACAATGCTTCGCGTCACGCAAAGCAATGCTCTGCAATAATATAGAAAATTTACCACCTGTGGCACGGCATTTGCTTGACAGCTATACGCATGGTGAGTGAACAGCATACAAGCAAATTATACTCATAAAAATAGATGCACATAGCATAACAAGGAGGTTACAAAATGAGTAAGGTGATAGGGATAGATCTGGGAACGACCAATTCCTGCGTCGCCGTCATGGAGGGCGGCGAACCGGTGGTGATTCCCAACGCCGAAGGAACCAGGACCACCCCTTCCGTGGTGGCGTTCAACGACAACGGCGAAAGACACATAGGTGTTGTGGCCCGGAGGCAGGCGGTGGCCAACCCCGGGAAGACCATCTTCTCCATAAAGCGGTTCATGGGCATGCACTACAACGAAGCTGTGAAGGAAGCCAAAAGGGTTCCCTTCAAGGTGGTTGAAGGCAAGAACGGCGACGCCTGGGTGGAGGTATCCGGCAAGAAGTACTCCCCTCCGGAGATAAGCGCCATGATCCTTCAGAAAATGAAGAAGACAGCCGAGGACTACCTGGGCGAGAAGGTCACCCAGGCGGTGATAACGGTGCCTGCATACTTCAACGACAGCCAGCGTCAGGCCACCAAGGACGCCGGAAGGATTGCCGGTCTCGAGGTGCTGAGGATAGTCAACGAGCCCACCGCCGCATCGCTTGCCTACGGGATGGACAAAGAGAAGGGCAACGCAACCATAGCGGTGTACGACCTTGGCGGCGGCACCTTCGACATATCCGTGCTTGAGATCGGAGACGGAGTTTTCGAGGTGAAGTCCACCAACGGCGACACCCATCTCGGGGGAGACGACTTCGACCAGGTGATAATGGACTGGATGGTCTCCGAGTTCAAGAAGCAGCAGGGGATCGACCTTTCCCAGGACCAGATGGCCATTCAGAGGCTCAACGAGGCTGCCGAGAAGGCGAAGTGCGAACTTTCCACCACCATGAGCACCGATATAAGCCTTCCCTTCGTCACAGCCGACGCCACAGGTCCCAAGCATCTCAACATGACCCTCTCCAGGGCCAAGTTCGAACAGCTTGCCGCCGACCTGGTCCAGAAGACCGTACAGCCCTGCCTCAACGCCCTTAAGGATGCCAGGGTGAAGCCTGAGGACATTAGCGAAGTTATCCTGGTCGGAGGAATGACCAGAATGCCCCTGGTTCAGCAGAAGGTTACGGAGATCTTCAAGAAGGAGCCTCATAAGGGTGTGAACCCCGACGAGGTGGTCGCCATAGGCGCCGCCATTCAGGCCGGTGTGCTCAGCGGAGACATCAAGGATGTCCTTCTCCTCGACGTTACACCCCTGACCCTGGGCATCGAGACCCTTGGAGCGGTGTTCACCCCGATCATCGAAAGGAACACCACCGTTCCCACCAAGAAGAGCCAGATCTTCAGCACCGCCGCGGACAATCAGACCAGCGTGGAGATACATGTACTCCAGGGTGAAAGGAAGATGGCCGCCGACAACAGGACCCTGGGCAGGTTCACGCTCGAGGGGATTCCACCCGCCCCCAGGGGTCTTCCCCAGATCGAGGTGGAGTTCGACATAGACGCCAACGGGATAGTCCACGTTTCCGCCAAGGACAAGGCCACGGGCAAAGAGCAGAAGATAAGGATCGAATCCTCCAGCGGCCTTTCGGAATCCGATATAGAGAAGATGGTCAAGGACGCGGAAGTTCATTCAGCCGAGGACGACAAGCGGAGAGCCGCGGTGGAGACCAGGAACAAGGGAGAGAACCTCGCCTATCAGGTGGAGAAGCAGATAGCCGAGATGGGAGACAAGCTCGATCCCGCCGACAAGGCGAAACTGGAGGAAGCGGTTTCCGAGACAAGGAAGGCCCTTGAGGGAGAGGACGACTCGGTTGTATCCTCCAGTGTGGATTCACTGGAGAAGACCTGGCAGGAAGTCGGCGCCAGGTTCTACCAGCAGCACGGGCAGCAGCCCGGCGAACAGCAGTCCGGCCCGGCCCATGAAGAAAACAGTGGCGAAGGCGACGATACAGTGGACGCCGACTTTGAAGTGGTGGATGACTGATGAGCGATCCCAGAAGACCAGGAAACGGCGGATCCAGGAGAAGCGGCAAATCCCGAAGACCCGTGGCAGAGCAGGAACCCCTGGAGGAAGCCGCTCCACCGCCGGAGCTGGATTTGCCTGCTGAAGAAAGCGGTGTTTCCGAAGAAGCCGCCGCCCTGAAGGACTACGATGAGCTCATGGAGAAATTCCAGCGCCTTGCAGCCGAGTTCGACAACTACAGGAAAAGGCAGGCAAGGGATTTCAACCGGCTGATAGAGCAGGGCAGAAAGAAGCTGGTCGAGGAGCTGCTCACCGTACTGGACAACTTCGACAGGGCCAGGGCAACCGCCCAGGGAGAGCACTCCGACAAGGAAATAGTTGACGGCATCATGCAGACATCTGACCAGCTCAGGAACATCCTCAGGAAAGAAGGGCTGGAGGAGGTCTCCACTGAACCCGGCGATCACTTCGATCCCAATGTTCATGAAGCCATGTTCGCCGAGGACATGGAAGAGGGTGACTTCGACATAGTCCTGGAGGTTTACCAGAAGGCCTACAGGTTCGGACAGGACCTTCTCAGACCCGCACGGGTCAAAGTAGGAAGGGTGCCGGGAAGGAATGGGGGTTGATGTTAGTTGAACAAAGACCTTTACGAGATCCTGGGCGTGGGGGAGAAAGCGACCGCTGAGGAGCTGAGGAAAGCCTACAGGGACCTTGCCAAGAAATACCATCCCGACGCCAACCGGGGTGACAAGGACGCCGAAGAGCGTTTCAAAGCCATATCCGACGCCTACGACATACTGGGGAACCCGGAGAAACGGGAGAAGTACGACCAGATGCGCCGGGGCGGGCATGATCCCTTCGCCGGAGCCGCGGGCACCGAGGGTTTCTCCGACCTGAGCGATATCCTACGGTCCATGTTCGGGGGGTCGATGGACCCCTTCGGAGGAAGGTCCCAGCCCGCAGCCGCCGTGGAGGTGGAGATACCCTTCGTAACAGCTGCCCGGGGCGGCACGGTGGAGAGGCTGATAACCCTTCCCTCCAGATGTTCCCAGTGCGGAGGGGCCGGTGGAAACGGCAGGGAGACCTGCGCAAGCTGCGGAGGATCCGGCAGGGTCTCCTCCGGGGGCGGTTTCTTCTCCACGGTTCATCCCTGCGCCAACTGCGGCGGCAGGGGCTACACGCGGAAGAACATATGCCCTGCATGCGGAGGGACCGGAACGGTTCAGCAGATCGAAGTCGAGAGTATTCACGACCATGTCTGGCTGTGTCGCTTCGTCCCCATGCCGCCGGTCGGAGGGGATCGGAACATTATGGTTATCTGTAGCGACGTCACCGACCACCGCCGCCGTCATACCCGGCCCGACCCGCGCAGACACCGCGG
>CAYLXG010000145.1:0-6040 GCA_964387445.1 uncultured bacterium | reverse complement strand
AGGAGCGCTGGATCTCCACCGTTCCCCCGCAGTGCCGGCACCAGGCCTTTCCCACCGGTCCGTCCACCGGCACGGGATTGTCGCACCTGGGACAGCTCATGCTCAGCTCCACCCTGAAACTGAATGCGCCTGTTTCGCTCATATTCGCCCCCGTTCCACAACTGTTACCAGATGCTAACGCACGGAGAACGCCAAAGCAAGATTTGCCATCGCTGATCCGCTTTGTATAATGCATTGTGAAAAAAAGGAATGGAGCACTTTGAAAAAGGCCAGGGTTTTCGCAACGTTAATGATCCTCATGATGCTCAGCGGCTGTGCGCTGAGGGTTGTCCGGCGGGACTCCGTTCCTCTCTATGTTCAAGACAGCGCCAGGGAACTGGTCAAACTCGTGAACAGGTACAGGGAGAGGAACGGACTTCCTTCGCTCCGTTGGGACGACACCCTGTACCTTGTGTGCCTCAGCCACAACAGGGACATGGCGGAGAGGAACTATTTCTCCCACTACACACCGGAGTACCTGAGCCCGTTCGACAGGCTCTGGTTCGCCAGGGTGGAATACGTTCACGCCGGGGAGAACATAGCCCACGGCCAGCTGACGCCGGAAAAGGTGCTCAGCGACTGGCTCCACAGCCCCGCTCACCGGAGGAACATCGAGAGCTCGCTCTACACCCATCACGCTGTCGCCTACGATCCGGAGGAGCACTACTGGACCCACATGTTCGTCAACTATGGGCCGGAAGGTCAGCCCTACTATATCTCAGGATTTCAGAACTACCGTTACATACGCCACCGGCTCTAACCTTGACGCTTCTCTAAATAAGAATTATTCTCAACAAGTAATGATTCTTGAGGAGGAGCATGCACCGGCACGTCACACTGGAAGAGATCGTCGAAAAACTCAGGGAAGAGGGCGTCAGGGTAACCCACCAGAGGCTGGAGATCCTCAGGGAGATAGCCCGTGGAGAGGGCCACCCCAGCGTAGCTGAGGTTTTCGAAGCGGTAAGGGAACGGGTTCCCACCATCTCCCTGGACACGGTCTACAGAACACTTAGAAAGCTCTCTGCACTGGGTCTCGTGCATCCGGTTGGCTACTCCCCTGAAGGAATAAGGTTCGACGCCGACAGGACCCCTCACCACCACTTCCTCTGCTCCGTATGCGGAAAGGCCTACGACTTCACCTGCGAGGAACTCGACAGTATCCCCGTTCCGGAAGCAGCGGGACGCATAGGGCAGGTTAGCGGCGCCAGGATCGAAGTGCGCGGCACATGCAGAGAATGCATGAGAAAGGGAAGGGAAGTTAAATGAGCGAAAAAAAGGAACTGACCACCAGCTTCGGCAAGCCGGTGGACAGCGATCTGGCCTCCGCATCCGCTGGAGAGAGGGGCCCTCTGCTCCTGCAGGACGTGCATCTGGTGGAGAAACTGGCCCACTTCAACCGGGAGAGGATCCCTGAAAGGGTGGTCCACGCCAAGGGAGCCGGTGCCGGGGGATACTTCGAGGTTACCGCGGACCTGTCCCGATACACCTGCGCTTCGTTCCTCTCCAGGCCGGGGAAGAAAACCGAGGTGTTCGCCAGATTCTCCACAGTGGGGGGCGAGAAGGGCTCCGCCGACTCGGAGAGGGACCCCCGGGGCTTCGCGGTGAAGTTCTACACCGAAGAGGGCAACTTCGACATGGTGGGCAACAATACCCCTGTGTTCTTCATAAGGGATGCCCTGAAGTTCCCGGACTTCATTCACACCCAGAAGAGGGACCCCCAGACCAACCTGAAGGATCCGAACATGTTCTGGGACTTCCTCAGCCTTACCCCCGAATCGGTTCATCAGACAACGATACTCTTCAGCGACAGGGGAACCCCCAGGAATTTCAGGTCCATGAACGGCTACAGCGGGCACTCCTACATGTGGTACAACAGCGGCGGTGAGTATGTGTGGGTGAAGCTCCACTTCAAGACGGAGACTGGAATAAGCAACTTTACCGCCGGTGAAGCGGAGAACATGCGGGGCAAGGACCCGGATACCGCCACCCGGGACCTTTTCGACGCCATTGAGGAAGGCAACTATCCCTCCTGGCGGGTGGAGGCCCAGATAATGACCCCCGCCCAGGCTGACGAGTTCCGGTTCAACCCCTTCGATGTCACCAAGGTCTGGCCCCACGGTGAGTTCCCCCCGATCACCATCGGCCGCATGGTGCTGAACAGGAATCCGGAGAACTACTTCCACGAGGTGGAGCAGGCCGCGTTCTCACCGGGCAACCTGGTACCGGGCATCGGTCCATCACCGGACAAGATGATGCAGGCCAGGATATTCGGCTATCACGACGCCCACCGGCACAGGCTGGGGCCCAACTACGCCCTGATACCTGTGAACTCCCCCAAGGCCTCCAAGGCGGCCAACTACCAGCGCGACGGCGCCATGAGGGTGGACGGCAACGGGGGAAGCGGACCCAACTACTGGCCCAACAGCTACGCCTCCCCGGCACCGGCCCCGGAGAACCCCCTGCCCCCACTGGACATCTTCGGCATGGCGGACAGGTACGAGGTAGAGCTCACCGACGGGGATTTCGTACAGGCTGGAGACCTTTACAGGAAGGTAATGGACCAGACCGCAAGAGAGCATCTTGTCTCCAACATCGCCGGTCACCTCAAGGGGGCGAAGGGGTTCCTCCAGAGGAGGCAGGCAGCGCTTTTCTGGAAGGTGGACGAGGACTACGGCAGAAGGGTCGCAGAGGCCCTGGACCTTGATGTGAACGAAGTGAAGAGACTGGCCGGCATGAGCCAGGAAGAACGAGTGAAAGCAACAAAACCGTAAGGAGAACCGGAATGTGCAACGACGAGCATTGCCACGATGAAGAATACCCCACCATCCCCCTGATCGGGGATCCCGCCCCGGAGTTCACCGCCCTCACCACGAAGGGCACCATCAATTTCCCCGAGGACTACCAGGGGAAGTGGGTCATCCTGTTCAGCCACCCGGCTGACTTCACACCGGTTTGCACCACCGAGTTCATGACCTTCGCCTCCATGCAGCAGGAGTTCAGGGACCTTAACTGCGAACTCATAGGGCTTTCCATCGACAGCCACTACAGCCACATTGCCTGGCTCCGCACCATCGAGGAGAAGATCCAGTGGAACGGCATGAAGAACCTGAAGGTGGACTTTCCGGTGATAGCCGACCTGTCCATGGACGTTGCCTACAAGTATGGAATGGTCCAGCCTGGGGCCAGCGACACCCAGGCGGTGAGGGCGGTGTTCTTCATAGACCCCGACGGAAAGGTCAGGGCCATCATCTACTACCCCCTGGCCAACGGCAGGAACTTCGACGAGCTCAAGAGGATACTGCAGGCGATGCAGGCGTCGGACAAGCACGGGATCGCAACTCCGGCCAACTGGAGACCCGGCGACAGGGTCATCATTCCCCCGCCTCCCACCACCGACAAGGCGGAGGAAAGGGTCAAGGGAGCAGGGCAGGACTATGAGTGCCTCGACTGGTTCCTCTGCCTGAAGAAGATACCAGAGTAGTTTTCCCCGCATGGAGGCCCCGGGTCATCACCCCCCGATCCGGGGCCTCCTCCGTTGTTCGGCTTTTCCAGGAACACACTCTTTCGTATACTTTCAAAAGCATGAGAAGGAAGAGACGGTGAAAGCGTTAGCAGCGAACCCATTCAGCTTGATGCGGAAGTCCACCACCCTGAAAGACCAGAGCTTAAGAAGAAACAGCAGAAGAAGGGGAACATAGCCTGGCTTCTGCCGGTGCTGGCCGCCGTGGGGGCGTATGCCCTGTTCTTCAGCGACGGTGGATCAGGAGGGCTTCAGACAGAGCCGACAGAGGAACAGCTCCAGATCGCCGAGGAGGTCTCCGCAGCGGTTAAGGAACATATCCTGGAGAACGGGATCCCCGAGGATCCATCAGAAGTGGACCTTCCGGAGGGTACGGCCATAATGATAGCCTCGGAAGGTTCATGGATAGCAAGCACCCCTGACGGTCAGCTGATATCTTCCCCTGGAGCGCTTACCCCCAGATAGGTCAGTCCCAGTTCACGAAGGCGTTGTTCCAGATGTAGCCGTGGTTCAGCCAGCAGACGGCTCCAACCCCCCAGGCGCACACATTGTAGTCGGTGCTGCCTGCGTAGTTGTACACAGCGAAGGCGTATTTGACCTTAGCGGTCTGGCATTCCATGTTCTGGGGAACGTATCCATCCAGTGCCGGGTCCACCCAGGTGGCAACGTTGAACACCACGGTGTCGCCCTCGTCGGCGAACATCAGATGAAGACCTTCGACGATCAGCCTCTGATTCGATCTGCAGGCGGCCTGCTTCGCACCTTAGGAAACATCTGTGAACTTGGGAATTGCTATGGCGACCATTATGACAAGGATAAGCACCACCACCTTGAGTTCGATCAGCGTGAAGTCCCGTCGCATGACACCTCCCGGGAAGAATACAACTGAAGCTAAGCAGTTTTTCCTTCCGGGCAAGCCTTATGAAACCGAAGGGTCGTTCACCAGGCCCATGAACAGTATCGAACCCGTTTCGTCGTTCTTTATCAGGAAAATGAACGGCCTGTCCACGATCATCTGTTCCACAGAACTGGGGGCCGATGTGATGTTCATCACCACAGCCGTGGCGGCGGCGGCCTCGGTTCCCGTTTCGTCCACCTTTACGTATGCCTTGTGGAGGACCTGGGAGATGAAGAGGTCGGGGCTGCCGGTGATGGCGCTGAAGTCAGCCTCGCCGGAGAAGGGCAGCTCCATTCCCATTGATACCAGGATGTCTCCCAGGGAGATGCTCTGGGAGTACTCGAACCTGGGCATGGAAAGGGCCACATTTACCCTGGAGAGCCTCCGCTCAACATCGGATACGGTTTCCTCGCCGAACCCCTCCAGGTAGCTTTCCATGTTCCTGGGAAGGATAATGAGCATGGAGGGGCTTCCACCGGCGTACCGCATCCTTACCGCCTGCCATTCGTCGGAGGAGGCGTAGTCGAAGAACTCCGTCTGGTTCATCATGGGAACGGTTACCTTTTCGCCGTCGCCCCTGGTGAAGCCGCCTTCGGCGGTGGCAAGCTCCTCGAAGGGATAGATCCAGCCGGCCTTGAAGTAGACGGCGTTGGTGAGCACCAGCCTGGTGTCCGGGGTGATGGTCCCGGGGGCGAGAAGGTCGATGATCTTCTGCATGGTGCTTTCGGCGACCCATTCGTTGATCTCTTCACGGGAACCTTCCGGGTCGTCTGAGAAGTCCAGGTTCTCGGCGGATGCCCCGTAGAAGCCCGTTACCGCCTCGGTGAAGCTGTTCAGGAGCTGGAAGCCGTTCTGGACCCATATGCCGTTGGATACCGTCATGGTAAGAGGGTCTCCGCCCATATCGTCCACCGTGCCGGAGCTTATCTTCTCCGTTATCCTTTCGAATGAACGGTTCACGAAGTACACAGGCATGTCAAAGTTGAGAACCTCCGCCATATCCCTGGCAGTCTCGCCGGTGGCTCCGTTCCATGTCATTCCCAGTGCCATGGATATGCTGAAGGGGGAGAAGAAGATGTTGCCACCTTCGCTTCCCTGGGATATCTCGGTGAAAAGCTCCAGGGCGAAGTGGTTGTTCCCGGCGATAAGTGAGGAATCGGTCACTGAGTCGGGTATTGCGGGAATTATGGACCTGGAAAGGGCAGCGGCTGCCAGCAGGGCAAGAAGCAGGATCGAACTCTTCATTTCAGCTCCAATCGTGTGTTGTTCAGAAAGTGTACACTGGACACATGAAGAATATTCCTGATGAGAGCTCATGTCATGGGCAGGGCCGGCCTGTGAAGACTGGCCCTGCGGAAGGGAGGGGTATCAGCCCTGCTTGTAGCTCATGGCCATGATGACCGCGCCCTGGGGGTCCTGGATAACGCTGAAACGGCCCACGCCTGGTATGTCCTCCGGGGCCCGGAGTACCTTGCCGCCCAGTTCCTCGACCTTTGCGGTGGTGGCGTCCACGTCGTCGGTGGTTACGTAAATGTCCCAGGAGGGGGGCATGCCCTTGCACCCCTCGGGCTGATCCATTATGC
>CAYLXG010000144.1:0-6071 GCA_964387445.1 uncultured bacterium | reverse complement strand
GGGCTTGACACCGCTTCCAATAAGAATACTTTTATCAGATACAGCAGACTAGTCGGTTTTTTCATTTTTCTGGTCCCGGAAGGCCACTGGGGGGGACATGGCAGCAAGCGGCAATTCTAAGGTTCAGAGGCTCATCAATTCTGCGGAGGAACTGGCCAGGAAGGGCGAGAGGCAGAAAGCTCTAACCGAATTCCACAAGGTCCTGGACATCGAACCGGACAACCGTGAAGCGAAGAAGAGGATACTGGAACTCGAGCGGGAAGTCGCGGCAATGCGGAACTTCCGCAAGACCAGGGATTCCAGGACCCATAAGACCGGAAAGAGCGTAAGCTCCGACGACTTCGTCGCCGAATGCATACAGCGCTCCGAAGAGGCCTTTAATCAGGGGGACGAAGTGCGGGCCCTCCAGGAGCTGGAAAGGGCCAAGAGGCACGACCCCGACAACAAGGCGGTGAAGATCAGGATCCTTACCGTCCGCCGCCAGATCAAAACGGACAACCTTTACGATCTCGCCCTTGCGAAACTCAGGGACGGCGATCCGGCAACGGCGGTGAAGAACGCCCGGACCATATTCAACGAGTGGCCCGGCGCCCCGGTCCTCGGGGACCTTCTCGACAAGATAGAGGCCTATGAACCCTCCGCCGCCCCTCTTCCCGAGGAGATCGAGGAGATAGAGGATCTCGAGGAGATAGAGCTCGAGGAGCCCATCGAGGAACCTGAGGAAGTCCCGGCTCCCAAGCCCCGCAGGCAGGCCAGGAAAACCCCTCCCCCCGAGGAGAAGAAACCAAGGGAGACTACTTCACCCGCCGAGGCGGCGATAACTTCCATAAGGGCCCGGATATCCAGAAGCGATTACGCCGGAGCCCTGGCGGAAGCCCAGAAGGCCAGCAGGAACCACCCCGACGATCCCACCATCAAGGAGCTGCTCACCAGGCTGGAAAGCCTTGCCGGGGACAAGAGGCCGGCTGAAAAACCCGCCGCGGCCCCTGTACCTGACAAGGTGGAGAAGAAGGAAGAACCGACGAAGAAGTCTCTCCTCCCCATCATCATCGCGGTGGTACTGGCAGTTGTTCTCGCAGTGGTCTTCGTGGTGAAGCCCTTCGGCGGTGGTGAACCGACTGACGAACCGGTGACCGAACCGGTATTCGAGCCCTACTCCGTTTCATTCTCCGTGGAAGGCCCCGAGAACTATTCCGTCTCACTTGACGGGCAGGGGCTGGACCCCCTCCCCGACGGAACCTTCGTCGTAGAGGGAGACTCACCTGAACCCAGGCTCCTTGAGGTGAGGGCAGCGGGCTTTGAGACATATTCAAGCGAGATATCTTTCCAGAGCGGTCAGGCGGACACGAACTCGATCAGCCTCGACACCCTGGGGACCAGCACCGTTCAGATAGAGTTCGCCGCCAACATGCCCGAGGGAGAGGCAGAGCCTGAAGAAGGCGCAGTAACCTGGCTGGTGGACGGAACCGAGTCCGGATCCTCCCTGGAGCTTTCCACCGGGATGCATGTGTTCCAGGCAGTCCTCGAGGGCTACAACTCCGTTCCCGAGTCGATCCTTGTGGATGTTTCACAGGGTCCCCAGCAGATCTCCCTGGCACTCCTTTCCCAGACCGAATCCCAGATCATCCTCGCCCTGGGCGCCGACATCCCGGGCGCCGGCAACTTCACCATCGACGGCGACAGAGTGGGTACAGGCGTTCGGAGGATAAGCGAGGTGCTTCCCTACGGAACCCACACCCTGGTGGTGGACGTGGAGGGATACGAGACCTGGACCAGAACGATAACCCTGGGAGAGGGCGGTTACAGCGCAACCGTGGTACCAGAGGAGATAGTTACCACCGGCCGTCTGCTCATTGCCCCGGAACCCTGGGCCAACGTAACCATCGACGGGGCTTCCGTGGGGCAGACCCCCATGGCGCCCATCGAGCTGGAGGAGGGTACCCACACGGTGCTCCTCACCAATCCCGACTACCAGGACCAGACCCTCACCGTTACCATCACCGCCGGAGAGGACACCAGCATTAGCTACACCGCCGAGGCCGCAGAGCCTGAGGGCCCCGAGATAATCGAGGAGGAGCAGCCGGTGATCCCGCCGTTCCCCATATCCCAGGTAGGCCCCGAGACCCCCAGCCTGGCAAGGCAGATGGGAGACGTGCACGGATACGTAACCCTGGAGGTGCTTGTGGGAACCGACGGCTCGGTGCGGAACGTGACCATAGTGAATGACGAGCTGGGCCTTGGCTGCGGCGCCGCCGCCGAAGCCGCCGTGCGCCAGTGGGTGTTCAACCCCGCCACCCAGGGCGGGGTGCCGGTGGAACTCACCACTCAGGTGCAGGTGCGCTTCGATATAGAGTAGTGATGTACAGGAATACGGACAGCTGGGTGCTCCACGCCGATGTTTACGGAACACCGGAGGGCTTCGAGGTCTTTGTCGAGGTCCCCGGTGTCCTCCTGGAGGACATCGATCTGGAAGTAACCCCACTTACCCTTTCCATCAGTGGAATGAAGAGAACGCCCTGCAAGGGCGCAACCGCACTTGGCATAGAGATCCAGACCGGAAGCTTCGAAAGGGAGATACACCTTCCAGCCAGGGTGGACACCTCCAGTGTCTCAGCCGACCTGAAGAACGGCGTTCTCCATGTGAGGCTGGCAAGGAAGACCCCGGTCAGGGTGACCATTCCGGTGCAGTCCGAAGGAAACACCAATAAATGACGAACGACGGAGACATCCCCGGGATCATACCACTTTACGTTTTCGATGAGGGCATTCTCATGCCCTATACCATCCTGCCCCTGACTGTGACCGACCCTGACATGATCGCACTTATCGATCAGGCGGTGAAGGGCGACAAGATAATAGGCATAGTGGCCGTGTCACCCTCCGGTGAAAGGTACCGGGTGGGAACCGCCGCGGGCATAATGAAGCTCTACCGTTTCCCCGGTGACGTGGTGAGGCTCACCCTGAAGGGCCTCTACCGCTTCCGGATCTTAGAAGACATCGACGTTGACGGCATCCCCTCCGCCAGGGTGCGCAGGCTCACCACCATCTACCCCGACGACGTGGATGAGATGGAAGCCTGGCGAAGGGCCATAGAGATGCAGCTGAGAAAGATAATGGAGCTTACACCCGGGGTGCCCGACGAGCTTCAGCTCCTCACCCTGCTCCGTGACCCGGAAAGGCTTGGCTTCGTTGCGGCCAGCGGGCTGGAGGCCTCGGTGGAAAGCAAGCAGGAACTCCTTGAGGAGAACAGGATCATCCTTCGGTTCAGGCTGCTCCGTGAGATGATGAACTACGAGATACAGCGGCTGAAGCTCAGGGAGCACATCGAGGGGCAGGTCCGTACCGAAATGGAGCAGGACCAGAAGGAATACTACCTCAAGGAACAGATGAAGGTGATCCAGAAGGAGCTGGGCGGAGCCCAGGCCAACCCCGACGCCGCCGAGCTGGCGGAGAAGCTCTCGGAAAAGCTGCTTCCCGATTCGGCCAGGGAGGCAGCGGAGGAGGAACTCAGCAGGCTTTCCAAGCTTCATCCGGGTTCTCCGGAGGCGGGTGTCGCCAGGTCATACATAGAGTGGATACTGCAGCTGCCGTGGCTGGAGAGGACCGAAGACCGGCTGGATATAGACGAAGCGGCGAGGATACTGGACCAGGACCACTACGACCTTAAGGACGTTAAGGAAAGGGTGCTGGAGTTCCTGGCGGTGAGGAAGCTCAATCCGGAGGGGAAAGCGCCCATCATCTGCTTCGTAGGGCCCCCCGGCGTGGGGAAAACCAGCATGGGCAAGTCCATAGCCCGGGCACTGGGGAGAAGATTCGTGAGGCTCAGCCTGGGCGGCGTCCACGACGAGGCCGAGATCAGGGGCCACCGGAGGACCTACATCGGTTCCATGCCTGGAAGGATAATCCACGGGCTTAAGGAGGCCGGCACTTCGAACCCTGTCTTCATGCTGGACGAGATCGACAAGATTGGAAGGGACTTCAGGGGTGATCCCACATCGGCGCTCCTTGAGGTGCTGGATCCCGAACAGAACAATTCCTTCAGGGACAACTACCTGAACACTCCCTTCGATCTCAGCTCGGTGAAGTTCATAACCACCGCCAACACACTGGACACCATCCCCGGCCCGCTCCGTGACAGAATGGAGATAATCCGTATCCCCGGGTACACCGAGGACGACAAGATACAGATAGCGAAGAAGTATCTGGTGAAGAGGCAGGTGGAACGAACCGGGCTCACCGGGAAGGTGATAAGGTTCAACGAGAGCGGCCTCAGATGCCTGGTGAAGCGCTATACCAGGGAAGCCGGGGTAAGGGAGCTGGAGCGCAGTATAGGCTCCATCTGCAGGAAGCGCGCGGTGAAGGTGGCGGGGGGCGACAACTCCCTGGTCATTGTAACCGAGTCATCGATCCCGGACTTCCTGGGATCCTGGAAGTTCACCGGGGAGATGCGCCTCTCCAGACCCAGTGTGGGCGTCTCCACCGGGCTGGCCTGGACCGCTGTGGGAGGAGAGATACTGATGATAGAGACCCTCCTTCTTCCCGGCACCGGCAAGCTTACCCTCACCGGTCAGCTCGGCGAGGTCATGAAGGAGTCGGCCCAGGCCTCCCTGAGCTGGATCAGGACGAAACGCCCCGACGAGATACAGGACACGTCAAAAGTCGACATCCATCTTCATGTGCCGGCGGGGGCCACCCCCAAGGACGGGCCCTCCGCCGGGCTTGCCATCACCGCATCCATCCTCAGCGCCCTCAGCGGAAAACCAGTTGACAACCTCACCGCGGTCACCGGTGAGATCACCCTCAGGGGAGCGGTTCTCCCGGTGGGCGGGGTGAAGGAGAAAGTGCTTGGAGCCCTCTCCGCGGGCATTGAGACCGTAGTGCTCCCCGAGGAGAACACCAGGGACCTTGAGGATGTGCCGGAAGCCCAGAGAAAGGCCCTGAGGTTCATCCCCGTCTCCACCATAGAGGATGCCATGAAACACCTTATCATCGGAGGCGAATGATGCGCGGTCTGATCGTCCATTCACTTATCGCTTCCATTCTGCTCCTTTCGGGGTGCTTTAAAGGTACTGGAGACGTCCTTCTGCAGGCCGACGGCACCATAGTCCAGGGGACCCTGGAGTCCATGGATTCCGGAAGGGCCGTCTTCGACAGCGGCACCGCCCGTTACGAGGGAGAGGGTACGATATGGCTCCCTGGAGGAAGGGTCATGCAGGGGGAAACGGGCTATTCCGACGGCTTCTTCTCAGCCGGTTCCCGGAGGGTTCCCCGGGATTCCGTTCTCGTGATAGTGTGGCGCGGCGAACACCTGGAACCAGGCACCTTCGCCGTGGACGCCGCCAGAGGGTGGCTGGATACGGGCATCCCGGTGGAGATGGGTGACATGATCTCCGTAACCGCCCGGGGTGAGGTGGTAACCGAGACCGGCCGTTCCGGGCCCGACGGCCAGGAAAGGTACTCCTCTTCCGTGGCCCTGGCGCCGGGGGCAACTTCCGGGCAGCTGGTGTTAAAGGCCGGAGAAAATGGCCAACCCGTTGCCTCAGGTTCAGCCTGGACAGGCGAGGCCCCGGGAAGCGGAAACCTGATGCTGGCGGTGAACGTTCCCTCCCATGGGAGCATGGAGCCGGCGGGGGTATACACCGTTCAGGTCAGCTGCGGTCCCTCTGGAAGGGAACCCGGAATGGCGGCTTTCTACCCGGCGTCCCGCTGATCGCAGGCTGGCTTGACTTGCCGGGCCCTCTCAGTTTAGAATTTATGAAGTTATGATATTAGTGATTGAGTGGTTTCCTTAGGTCCCATGACCTGTGATTCGGAGGTGAACCGGTGAAAAACGCACTGTTCCTTATGATGGCTTTCCTCTCCGCCGCTTCCATGGCGGGTGTGTACGAAGTCGGCTACGGGGATACCCTTTGGGACATATCCACCTGGTTCTACGGCACCCCTGAGAAGTGGACCGACATCCTGGCGGCCAATCCCGATCTCCGGGGGGCCGAGTATCTGATACCAGGCATGGTGCTGGAGCTGCCCAACGCCTCCACCGGTTACGGCGATCCGGGCTTCACCACCGACAC
>CAYLXG010000143.1:0-6096 GCA_964387445.1 uncultured bacterium | reverse complement strand
GTGGAACTCACCCAGACATCTCCCTCGTAAGTGCTGAGCAGGGCGCCCCGGGAGGTTACAGTGGCCACCCGCCCCCTTGTCAGGCCTTCGATGCGGCCCTCGGGAGCCGCAGTACCGGCCCCAGCTGCCATTCCTACGGCCAGGGCAAGGAGGAGCACCGCGGCCGCATGGGTCTTGAGCTTCACTTCCATGGCTATATTTACCTCCGCGATACAATGGATTTAAAGGGGGTGATCCTTGAGCCGACCGGTCATGGCGGAGATACCGGATGCCCTGGAAGCTGTATTCATAGAAAGACCCAACAGGTTCCTGCTTTTCGCCGGGGATGTAAAGGGCGGTTCCATCGCAGTGCATGTCCCGGACCCCGGCCGGCTCAGGGAGCTTCTTTACCCGGGGAACCGGCTTCTTGTGATCCCCTCGCCCGGGGAGGGAAGGAAGACTAAGTGGACCCTGGCAGCCGCCCGCCTGGGAAGCCGATGGGTGCTGGTGAACACCACCTTCCACAGGGAAATAGCCTCCAGGTTCCTTCTGGGGGGACACTCCCCGCTGGGAAGGGTTTCGACCCTCCGGGCGGAGGTTATGTCGCCTTCGGGGGGAAGCAGGTTCGACTTCCTGGTGAACGGCTCTGTCTGGCTTGAAGTGAAGGGATGCACACTCCTTGCGAATGGAGCAGCCATGTTCCCCGACGCCCCTACCATCAGGGGCCGGAAGCATGTGAACGAACTGATGGAGATCGCTTCCGGCGGGTTACCCGCCGGGGTGCTCTTCCTGGTGTTCGTGAACGGAGCGGAGTACTTCACAGCCAATACGGAAACCGATCCCTTGTTCGCCGAGGCTCTGAAAAAGGCGGTATCCGCAGGGGTGTCGGTATGGTGCGCCGAGATGTCATTCGACGGGAAGAGGGTGTTCCTGGAGGGAGATATTCCCTTCAGGGTGCGTCCATGACCCTCACGTCGGTGATGAAGTCCTTTATCACGAATGCCCTTATGGTGTTGGACTCGCTGTCCAGCGGGTAGATGAAGAAGCCGATGTCTTCGGGACTAAGGACCTCTACCCTTCCATAGAACCTTTCGCCGTCGCGGAACTTGATCATGACCTTCTTGCCGTAGCCGCTCAGGTCGTCGAAGGTGTGAAGGGTCTTGTGGAGGAAATTCCCCTGGAAGGAGCGTACGAAGAAGACCGCCTTGAGGCCGGCCAGCTCGATGGTCTGGTTCATGGTGACGCCGTCCTCCTCGGTGGTGAGCAGGAAGGAGGGACGGTCCTTGGAAAAATCGGCGGTGTATCCCTTTATGATCTCGCCCCTGCAGGTGTGTACCACCACCCTGTTCATGAAAGCCTCCCAGCCTGTTCCCTTCTTTATCTATGAACCATTATGCCGCTTGTCCATGACCGTTCCCCATCTTAGGATTCCCCGATGATTACCTCATCTTACCCTGTATTCGTTCTGGACTCTCTGAGAAGCGCCTTCAACGTGGGCTCGGTCTTCCGCACCGTGGAATCCATCTCCCCCGCCGGGGTGATCCTCTGCGGCATAACCGCCAGGCCCGGGGGAAAGAAGGTGGGAAGGACATCCAGGGGAACCCATGCAACGGTTCCCTGGAGGTGGTTCGATGATGCCGTGGAGGCCGCCGAACTGCTCTCTGCGGGAAGGACCCTGGTCTGCGTGGAGAACTCGCCGGACGCGGTGCCTCTCCACCTGGCCGAACTGCCATCGAGTGGAGCATACGTCTTCGGCAACGAAGCCGAGGGAGTGTCACAGGGGGTACTGGAGATGAGCCACATGAAAGTGACCATACCCCAGACCGGCGGCAGGAGGTGCATCAATGTTTCCAGCACCGCAGCCATGGTGGCCTGGGAGATACAGAGAAGACGTCTGAAGGGAGAATGACCCCATGAGATTTGCGGCCACGGTGACCTTCATTGCCCTTTCCCTGCTGCTGAAATGGGTCTATCAGGTGGATAAGGCCAAGTGCAACGGATGCGGGAACTGCGTGTACTTCTGTCCCCAGGGTGCCATTACCATCGCAGGGGGCGACGCCTGGATAGACCCGGAGCTCTGCGACGGCTGCGGAACATGCGTGAACTACTGCCCCAGGGACGCCATTTACAGGGTCTGGTACACCGGAGTGGAGGAAGGCGAAGCACCTGCGGAGGGGCTCCGTCCGGAGGTGAACCCCATAGGTTCAGGTCCATTCACCATTCTGGGAGCAGGCCCCGGCTCCGAGGTCCTGATGCTTGACCGCGCCGGCAGGATCGTTGCCGCCGGCACCGCAAGCGCCGAGGGAACGGTGGAACTTGACGCCTCCAGCCTTCCGGCGGGATGCTACAGGGTGGTATCGGAGGAAAATTCCGTAACGGTGTCCATCATCTGATGTAGCCCAGGTTCCTCAGCTCCCTGGCAGCCGTTTCGCTGTAGTCCACCACATCCGCCGTCACCTCAGGGGGGGTAGCCCAGTAGAACCCGGCTGCGTCCATGAGCGCTGCAGCAGGTTCCAGGGAGATCGTCTCGCCTGGATCGTTCCCCAGGTGGAACGCCTGGACTGAATCGTCCTCAACGCTCCAGATGAGCTTCAGATCACCCTCCACCACCGAGACCAGGTCCCCCTCCTGGCGCCACAGCACGCCGCTGGCGAATATACGCCTTTCATCGGGCTGTTCGCCGGCCAGGTCGATCTGGTGGTCGAGCACCGGGAAATCCACTCCGGCGGCCTTTGCCAGAGTAAGGGATATGTCGTACTGGGCAACGGGCTCTTCGATCACCCCTCCCCCGTGAAAACCCGGCCCGGCCAGGATAAGCGGAACATGGGTGGTCTCCTGGTAGAGGGTCCTGCCGTGCTCTATTCCGCCGTGTTCCAGGAATTCCTCGCCGTGGTCCCCCACCACCACCACAATGGTGTTCTCCCCCAGGCCCCGGGCCCTTATCTCCCGAAGAAGCCTTCCTATCTCCGAATCGGTGTAAGCTATCTCGCCGTCGTAGAGGGCGACCAGGTTGTGAATGTCGGCTTCAGAAGGAACCGTTTCCCCGGAGTTCACCGCCATCATCTCGGTGATGCCGGTTCCCCAGGAAGCTCCATATTCACCCTGATAGGCGGGATCGGTGAACAAGGTGTCCCAGGGCGCCGGCGGATCGTAGGGAATGTGGGGATCATAGAAGTGAACCGCCGCGAAGAACGGCTCTGACCCGGGGGAGGAATCCAGCCAGGAGAGGAAGTCGTCCACCGTTTCGCCGGCCTTCCTGAGGCTGTTCCCGCTGGCCACTCCCTGGCAGTCGAAATGCCTGAATCCCCGGTGGAAGCCGAAGTCCTCGTTCATGAACATCACGTTGAAGAAGGCCGCGGTCCTGTACCCGGCGGAGTAGAAGGCCATGGGAAGCCACGGGAGTTCAGGGGAAACGCCGTGGAACACGCCGTTCCTCCTTCCGGCGCCGTGCTCGACAGGGGTCCTCCCCGACATGATGGTGGTCATGGAGGGAAGGGTCCAGGAAGCCTGTCCCTGGCATCTGAGGGCTAGAGTTCCAGCCTCTGCCAGGCTGTCGATAAAGGGCGTGGTCTGTCTTGAATGGCCGTAGCAGCTGAAATGGTCGGCCCTTACGGTGTCAACCAGGATCAGGAGCACATTCGGCCCTTCGTTCCCGCCGCACCCGGAGAGGATAAACAGTGAAACTGCCGCAAGCACTATGGAGATATTCTTGTTCATAACGGTTTTCAGTGACCCGCCGCCAGCCAGTTCTCCCCTGTTCCCGTTTCAACGGTCAGGGGGACCTGGAGCTCCAGCGCCGATCCCATTTCCCCTTTCAGTATGTCAGATGCCCTCCCGGCCTGCTCCCCGGGGCAGGTGACCACCAGTTCGTCGTGCACCTGCAGTACCAGTGAAGCTTCCGGTAGTTCCCGTTCCAGCCTGGCGGCCACCTTGATCATTGCAAGTTTTATCATGTCAGCGGCGGAGCCCTGGACCCTGGTGTTCACCGCGGCCCTCTCCATCTGCTTCCGGGAGTTACCCCGGGCTCCTGCGAGTTCCTCGAATGGTCTCCTCCGGCCCAGGATGGTGCGAACTTCACCCTTCTCCTCGGCGAAGGCCACGGTTTCCCCGTAGAACCGCCTTACCTCGGGATAGGTTTCATAATACTTCGATATTATCTCCGATGCCTCTCCCCTGGGAATGGAGAGCCTCTGGGAGAGCCCGTAGGCGCTTATTCCGTAGATTATGGAGAAGTTTACCTCCTTGGCCTTGCGGCGGTGCTCCGGGGATGCGTCGCCGAATACTGCTTCAGCCGTCCTGGAATGGATGTCAGCGTTTTCCAGGTAGGCCCTTCGAAGTATCCCGTCCCCGGCGAGATGGGCAAGGATGCGAAGCTCTATCTGGGAGTAGTCGGCGGTGACGAACACGTGAGTTTTCTCAGGCGGAACGAAGCACCTCCTGACGGCCCTTCCCCTCTCTGTCCTTATGGGAATGTTCTGCATGTTCGGGTTGGAGCTGCTGAGCCTGCCGGTGGCGGTGACCGCCTGGTTGAAGCTGGTGTGTATGAGCCCGGTACGGGGATTTACGAAGCCCGGCAGTTTCTCGATGTAGGTATTCTGAAGCTTGGAGAGTTCCCTGAACTCTATGAGGGTCTCCACGAAGGGATGTTTCCCCCGGAGGGCCTCAAGGACGGTTATCCCCGTGGATCTGGCGCCTCCGGAGGTCTTCCTCACCGGATCCAGTCCCAGGGTATCGAAGAGAACAGTGGCGACCTGCCGGGGGCTGGCAAGGTTCACAGATCTTCCGGGCTGCTCGCCGGCTTTCTCCATAAGGGCGAAAAGCCGGGCGCTGATGGCGTCCCCCTCCTGTCTCAGGGCCTCACGGTCCAGACCGATGCCCCTCTGTTCCATTGCGGCCAGCACCGCGGACAGGGGGAGTTCCACGGAACGGTAGACCCCTTCCAGCCCCTGGTCGGCCTTCAGCTCTTCGTCGAGCCTGCGGCTTAGGGCCAGGGCGGATGAGGAATCGGTGCAGCAGTAGGAGGCGATCTCATCCAGGGGTACCTTCTGAAGTGAACTGGTTCCTCCCGTTACCTCCTGGAAGGTGGGGATCGTTCTGCCCAGCCACAGCGGGACCAGTTTCTTCAGGGAATGCTCCCTGGCGTCGGGGCGCAGGAGGTAATCTGCGAGGTATGGGTCCCCGGAGGGTTCCGGGAGGGCCGCGCCGCAGTTCATCAGCACCCTGGCATCGTACTTGGCGTTCTGGGCTATGTAGCCCCTGGCCGCCGCCTGATCCTCCAGGACCTTGAGGAATTCCTTTTTCCTTGAGGAGCCCCGGTAGTCCACGTACACCGCCGAATCCGGTTCCGAGGATACCGAGAATCCGATGAGTTCAGCCTGCGAGGGATCCCTGGAGGTGGTTTCCGTGTCGATGGCGATGGGCCCCTCCCCGGGAAGTGCGATGTCCTCGGGTCTGGAGGCGATGGTTACGGTGCAGCTGTACTCCGGGTTGCCGGCTGACGGGGCGATGCTCATGCCTGCGAAATCGGCGGCCTTTGCGAGGGAGAGGCGCTGAAGAAGGGGCAGCAGCTCCTCTTCCCTGGGGGGGGCCATCGAGATGTTCCCGGGGGAAACGCCCTCGGGCAGAGGACGGTCGAGCTTCGTGAGCCTGAGGCTCAGCCTCACCGCCTCTTCCGAATCGGCAAGCTTCTTCCGCATGGATTCGGGCTTCACCGAATCCAGGCTGCGGTATATATCGTCGATGGATTCGTAACGCTCAAGAAGGGATGCGGCTCCCTTAGCGCCTATTCCCTTCGCGCCTGGGATGTTGTCGGATGAGTCGCCCATTATGGCCAGCAGGTCCGCCACTTTCTCCGGGGGAACACCCATTATGTCCCTGACCCCGCCCTCTTCGACAAGTGTGGAAGAGCCGCCGTATCTCCCCGGGCGAAGAACTGATACCCGGTTTGAGACAAGCTGGAGAAGGTCCTTGTCCGGAGAGACCACAAGAACTGGTTCGCCGGATTCACGGGCAAGACCGGCGATGAGGTCGTCGGCCTCGTAACCCTCCTTTTCGATGAAGGGCCTCTTGACAGTTCTTTTTCATCAGTATTATTTATTATATACTGAGCTAAACCAT
>CAYLXG010000142.1:4001-6133 GCA_964387445.1 uncultured bacterium | reverse complement strand
GCCTGAGTATGGCCCTCAGGGCGCTGGCGAAGTCGTAGCCCATGGAGAAATCGATCTGGGTCTGAACCAGACCGTCGATGTTGTATTCCACCGGATCCTCCGCGGTGTGGATGTTCACCGCCGGGGTGTTCAGGGAACTCAGGGCGGAGTAGAGGGTGGTGGTCTTTCCGCTTCCCGTGGGTCCGGTGACCAGAACGATTCCGAAGGGTGAGTTCACGCCTGAGAGGAAGGCCTTCAAAGCGTCCTCGGGGAAACCAAGCTCCCTGAGGTCGAACTGCAGGTTGCCCCTGTCAAGGATACGCAGGACTATTTTCTCGCCGTCTATTGCCGGCACCGCGTTCACCCTGAAGTCGATAATCCGGTTGTCCACCTTGGCCTTGATACGGCCGTCCTGGGTCTTCCTCCGCTCGGCTATGTTCATCCCCGACATTATCTTCAGCCTGGAGAGGATCGGTTTCTGCATCTTTGGGTTTATCTTGAAGGCCTCGTAGCAGGTGCCGTCCCTTCTGAACCTTATCCGCAGGTATTTCTCATAGGGTTCTATGTGGATGTCGGAGACCTCGGTGCGCACCGCCCTGGCTATCATGCCGTCAACGAACTTGATGACGGGCTCCTCAGCGTCGACGTTGAGCTGGTCCTCGAGGTCGAACTCTTCGTCGAACTCGTCGCCCTCAAGGCTGCTCACCTCTTCCACCCTGTCCTCGTCGTCGTACTCGTCCAGGGTATCGTCAACGCTCACAAGGGCGGCCACCTGGCCGTAGATGTCGTCCAGGGCCCTTCTGACCGCGGAGGGGGCGCTGGCGTAAACCACCACTTCCATGCCCGTGGCGAACTTGATCTCGTCTATCACATAGAGGTTGGCCGGGTCGGCCATGGCTGCGAAGAGGGTGTTGTCCTCGGCCTTCACCGGAACCACCAGGTTCTCCCTGGCGAAGCTCTCGTTGAGGAGCCTTGCCTTCTCCCTGCCCAGCTCGGTTTCGTTCAGGTAAATGGGATCTATGCTGTAAATCTCGGCCAGGAACTCGGTTATCAGCTCTTCGGTCACCTGGCCGTTCATCACCAGGGCCTCGCCCAGCGCGGTCTCGCCGGGGCCCCATTCCCTGGCTATCCTGTTCACGTCTTCCTGCTCAACGAGCCCCGACTGAACAAGCATCATCGCCAGGCGGTTATACATTCGATACCGTTTCCCTTACAACCTCTTCGAAGGTGGTTATTCCAGCTTCCAGCTTCCTCAGGGCGGCCTCCCTGAGGCTGACCATTCCCTTCCTGAGGGCTGCCTTTTCAAGCTCTATGCTGTTCGCGTCCCCCTCTATCAGCCCGCGCATCTCGTCGTCGATGGCCATTACTTCGTAGATGCCCACCCGTCCGCTGTAGCCGGTCTGGTTGCACTTGGCGCAGCCGGTGCCCTCATAGAAAGTGATCCCCTGGAACCTTGCGGGGTCCACCCCAGCCTCGACTATGGCTTCCCTGGGAACCGACACAGGGGTCTTGCAGCTGCTGCAGACCTTCCTGATGAGCCTCTGGCTGCAGATGCAGACAAGGGAGGTGCTCAGCATGTAGGGCTCGGTGCCCATGTCCACCAGCCTGTTGATGGTGCTGGGGGCGTCGTTGGTGTGGGCTGTGGAAAGCACCAGGTGGCCTGTGAGGGCTGCCCTGATGGCTATCTCGCTGGTTTCCTGGTCCCTTATCTCACCCACCATGATTATGTCGGGGTCCTGTCGCAGGTAGGCCCTGAGGGCCTTTGCGAAGGTAAGACCCACTTCGTCGTTCATCTGTACCTGGTTGATGCCCTTCAGGTTGAACTCCACCGGGTTCTCCGCGGTCATGATGTTCACCCCAACGTCGTTCAGCTCCGTGAGCGCCGAATAGAGGGTGGTGGTTTTCCCGCTTCCGCTGGGCCCTGTGACCAGTACGATGCCGAAGGGCCTCTTTATGGCCCTGCGGAACTGGTAGAGGGTTTCCTCCTCGAAGCCCAGCAGGTCAAGGTTGAGCTGTACCTTCGACCGGTCAAGGAGCCTTACCTCCACCTTCTCCCCAAAGAGGGTGGGAAGGGTGGAGAGACGCATGTCCACGAAGCGGTCGCGGACCCTTACCTTCGTTCTGCCGTCCTGGGGCAGGTTGTGCTCTGCTAT
>CAYLXG010000142.1:0-3991 GCA_964387445.1 uncultured bacterium | reverse complement strand
GCGGTACTTCCGGCTGGGTCTCATTATCTCGTGGAGAACGCCGTCTATCCTGTACCTGATCCTCACGAACTTCTCGAAGGGCTCGAAGTGGATGTCGCTGGCCCCCCTCTTCACGGCGTCGGCTATCACGCTGTTCACAAGCTTCACCACCGGGGAGTCGGAGAGGTCGGTGGAGAGATCTTCGTCCAGATCGTCTTCCTCTTCCTCCTCTATCAGCGAGAAGAAGGCCTCGTCCCCCAGGAGGAGTTCGTCGGCGTCGGATCTTTCTTCCTCTTTCTCCTCCGCCCGCCTGGCTTCTTCCTTCTCAATGTCCTCCACCGGGACCATGGCGTCGGAAGCGCCGTAGAACTTCGTAAGAGCCCTCTGGATCATGGATGATGCGCAGATGTGGGGTTCTATCTCCATTCCCAGCGAGAACCGGAGGTCGTCGATGGTGAACAGGTTCTGGGGGTCGGCCATGGCCACCACCAGCTTCCTGCCCTCCTTCTCAACCGGGACAACTTCATAGCGCAGAGCGAGTTTCGCCGAAACCAGGTTGAGCACGTCCTGGGGTATCTTGATACCGTCGATGTTCACCGCCTCTATGCGGTTCTGCCTTGCCAGGTAGTCGTTCAGCTCCTCCTCGCTGATCAGATTCATCTTCACGAGGTTGTAACCAAGACGACCGCCCTCGTCACGCTGGTGTTCCAGGGCGCTGTCCAGCTGTTGCTGATCGATGATACCGGCTTTAAGCAGCATCTGGCCCAATTTCATTCAGTCTTCTCCCTGAGGTAATTGAAAAAATAAACACGCCGTGAATGTATATCTTTCAGCATTCCCGGGCCGCTGTCAATAGCTGTCTAGAAGTTGATGGTAACCGAAATGTTGAGCCCCACGTCCTTCTGGTCGTACTGGTTGTTGACCCTGTCGGTCTTCCAGCCGTATATGCCGGTCATGGATGCCGTTACGGTTCCGAAGTCATAGGAGGCCGACGGTTCGATGCGCCATTCGGTCTTGTCCGACTGAACCTGGGTCTCCCCGGACTGTCCCCCGATGATCTCGCTGCCCGAGGACGACCGGGTGATGCTCAGGGATGTGGTGAGATCGCTCTGGAAGGAGAGCCTCAGCCTGTCAAGGAGTGGTATGGGTATGGCTATGCCCCCCGGAGCGCTGAAGGAGTATGAAAGCTTGAACTGTGCGGTGTTATTGTTGGAGCGGACCCTTGCGGAGGTGCCGGTGAAGTTCCTGGTCTCCGTTGTGGACATGTTGTCGGAGATGGTTATCTGCACCTTGTTGTCGAAGGAGCCGGTGAAGCTCACCAGGGGGCTCCACCTTGTGGTCCGGGTCTCGCTTACCGGTGTGAGGCTGTCGCCCTCAATTCGCGATGTGGCGGAGGTTTCCAGCCTGTACCCGGTGCTCACCGAGCCGGTCCTCAGGAAAGCCAGGGGGCCGTACCTCTCAAGACCGCTCCAGGAGAGGGAGAGGGAGGGCCAGGTGGTGTTGTCGGTCTGGTTCCAGAAGCCGGAGTAGAAGCTCTTGTTCTCGCTGTCGCTGTACTCCGCCCTGAGCGACAGCGTGTTCAGGGGCCTGTATCCCCCGGAGATCTGGATTGACCTTGCTGTTGTTCGGCTGTAGGGATCGAAACCAGGTATAAGGGGGTCGAAACCGAACTGGTACTCCATGGAGGGGAGGATGGATATGTCCCTGTAATCGGTTCCCCTGGAATCCGTTATTACTATGTTCGGGTCTGTGATCCTGTCTGCCCAGCGCTCCATCTTCACCAGAAGCCACCTGGGGCTGCCGGGCACCGCCTCCTCGTCCAGCCTTTCGTCCCTGAGCCTTGCCAGGGTCCTCAGTGTGTGGGCAAGACCCACCCTGAGGTTCAGCCTCCTGGTGAGGTCGGCGCCCACATCGGGATTGCTCAGTGTATCCCCCTGGGTTCCGGTATGGGGGCTGAGCCTTGCGGCGGTGTACCTCACGTCCCAGCTGAGCCTGGGCCGCATGAAGTTCCAGAGGTTGATCTCCTGGCTCACCCCGGCATTCTGGTTCCTGGAAACCTCCCGGCCGATGTTCACACCGGACCAGGGCTCGTCCCATGGGTAGTACATATCCCTGCCCACCGCCAGTGTGTAGCTCGCGGTAAGACCCTTCCAGAAATTGAAGGAGAGGTTCCCGTCGGTGGCAAGGGCCCTCTGGGTGTTGTTCCTGGTGAGGATCGTGTCCTCTCCGGCGATGTCGTAGAGAACGCTCCTGCCCCTGGTGAACCCTGCCCCGAAGCCGAATCTTGTTGGCCTGAGCCTGATGTCCTCCAGCACCGGAAGGCGGAACAGGCTCATGTTTCCAAGGGAAAGGTCGTAGTCCACGGTGAAGCTCTCGGTCTCCAGGGAGTCCCTGGTGGTCACGGACCTGCCCCAGCCCCTTCCCATGGTGTGACGAAGGTGGAAGGGATCCAGGAAGTAGCGCCCGGCGAAGCCGTCGGATCTTCCGTTCCTGCGCCACTGTATGGAGGTGTCCCACCTGCTGGTTTCGGTCCTGTACCCCCAGGTCTCGTCCCCCTCCAGCCGTATGTCGCTGTTGGTGGCGTACCTGGGCTCGGAGAAGTTCCTGGACCAGGCATAGGTGGCAGGCAGCGACCAGTTCCACACAGGGGGGGTGAACCGGTCGATGTTGAAGGTGGACTGGGCGGTGTAGCTGGTGACCGTTCTCCCTGTTCCCGAGGTCTTGCCCAGACCGTGGAAGTCGTCGTCCACCATCCTGTAGTCCCCGGAGAGGCTCAGCAGGTCGGCCATGTCGACTTCGCCCGATATCCTGTGGGCGTTCCCCGGGTCAAGGTAGTGGCCTGTGAGGACTATGTCGTCCACCCAGACCTGGTTGGTCAGCGCCGTTCCCGGGGTGACGTTCCTCACCCCCAGGGCAAGCATCAGCACCTCTGAGAGTGACGGATTGCCCACCACGGCAAGGTTGCCGGAACGTAGTTCGTCGAGTTCCGACTGGTCCTTGAGCACCTTCAGGTCCACCAGGTCCTGAAGGTCCACCTCTACCCTCTGCCAGATGGTGCTCACATCGGCGGTTATCTCATAGTAGTTCAGACTGTCCCTGCCCATAGACCGCAGCCGTATCAAAGAAGCGCACGCCGGCTGCAATAGAGGCATCAAAAGCCTGGCGAGTATCTTCAGAGCCGTAGCCCTGCCCATACCCCCAAAAGAGGCGGTCACCCCAGGCCCAGGTGCCTAACCCCAATTCAAGGCCTTCCATGATGGGATGCCGGTTGTATTTTTCTTCGCTCATCAATGCACGCTCCTTGACAAATGTTTTATCCATTATACACAGGGCGGAATAAATGAGACCAAGATTAAGCCAGTCAATTCTGAGCGTGCTATAATCAAGGCATTCCCTGGAGGTAGACATGGCTGATGATGTTCGTACACTGACCTGCCCATCCTGCGGTGCACCGCTTAAGGCAACCCAACACGACCGGCGAATTCAATGCCAGTACTGCCATGCAACGGTGGATCTGCCAGATAATGAGGAACCGCCGGTTGTGGTCACCCGGATTGATTTCACGCCTGCCGATTTTTCGCCACCCAGAGAAACGCCGAAAAGAACCGGGACTTTTATTGCTTTGTTGATTTTTATGCTGGGCATTGTGCCCATTGGGATTGTTTTGCTCATTATGGGGCTCAACAACGCCAATAAGGCCATCACGCCGGGCGTGGTGATTTACAGCGTGGTCAATCGGATGCTGGTGCGTGACGAAGCCGCAGGCACAACAGCAGACATCATCGGGATTGCCTATAATTCTGATGAGACACACCGGTTGGTCTATTTGGATTTCGATCAGGACCCGGTTGTGCAGTGGAAAACTGAAGGCCTGGGCGATGAGAGCTACCGGGTGCGGTTTTTGGTTGATGGGGAGCAAGTCTTTCTGGTGGACGAGACTCACTTGAGTGTGCTCAACCGGGCGGATGGAACGGTGCTTTGGGAAACTTCGTTAAGCGATCAACTGCCGACT
>CAYLXG010000141.1:0-6139 GCA_964387445.1 uncultured bacterium | reverse complement strand
GCACTGCAGAACCTGCGGCGGATCACCGCGGCATCATCGACTGAATGACCCCTCAAGGTCGGTCACCGCCTTTGCTATCAGGTCGCCGTGGGTGACCGGAAGGATGTGTCCGCCGTTCTCCACCGTGAGCAGCCTGGAGTTGGGCAGGACGGAATCCGAAAGCTCGCCGGCGGTATCACAGGGCACTATCCTGTCATCGGTTCCGTGTATCAGAACCGAGGGTATTCCCTTCCTGGGAACTGCCATGTGGTTGAACATCACCGAAAGCCCTGCTATAAGCTCCTCCATTGAGAAACGGTCGGAGGCTTCCAGCAGCTCCGGCACCATTTCAGGGGAAGCGCCGCATTCCTTGAAGAACGAGGCCAGGTAGGCTCGTCTGCTCCTGTGAAGCATCTTGGAGATCATGGAGCACATCTCGGGCTCCAGACCCGGTTTCACCCCCCTGTCGTTCAGGGATGTCATGGAGGAGACCAGGACCAGGCCCCTGACATCCTCGCCCATGGAGAGGTCCATGGCCATCTGGCCTCCCAGTGACCACCCCACCAGGATGCAGGGTTCGGATATGGAGAAGTCGCCGGTGAGGACGGCGTTCCAGCAGAGGAGTTCCGTATTCCCGAGCCCCCTGGATACTTCGCTCCATATCCCGTTGCCGGTGGCCCAGCCGCTTATCAGTATCTTTTTCACAGAAGGGCTCCCGTCTCCGACGCTGCTCTCGAAAGATCAGCCGGGGTATGCGCCAGGGTAACTGAGAACCTCAGTCTTGATGTTCCAGGCGGTACCGTGGGGGGCCTTATGGCCGTTACTCCTATCCCCCTGCTGAAAAGTGACCTTGAAAGCTCCAATGCCGCCGCGGGATCACCCACCACCAGGGGAACTATCTGGGAGGTGGAAGGGGGGACTGAGGACGACAGGGCGGCCAGTTCCTTCCTGAACCCCTCCGCCAGGCCGAGAAGCCCTGCGCCCAGGGACGGATCCTCCAGTACTATGTCCACGGCTTCCGCAGCTGCGCAGGCGGAGGCCGGGGGAAGGCCCGTGCTGTATATGAACGAAGGAGCCCTGTTGATCAGGTATTCCCTCATGGAAGCCCCGCAGCAGACGAATCCGCCGTAGCTTCCCAGGGCCTTGCTCATGGTGCCCGTGAGTATGTCCGGCTTCACGCCAAGCTCCCTGCAGATGCCTCCCCCACCGCCGTAGACCCCTGTGGCATGTGCCTCGTCCACCATCAGCAGGCACTGGAACTCATCCGCGAGGTTCCTGAGGTCCCGGAGGGGAGCGATGTCGCCGTCCATGCTGAACAGGGATTCGGTCACGATGATCCTTTTCCCCGATGAGGTGCGCCGGGAAAGAAGTTCCCTGAGGTGGCCGCAGTCAAGATGACGGTACCGGATCACCTCGCCGCTGGAAGCCCTGGCGCCAGCATTTATGCTTGAATGGTTCAGCCTGTCGGAGAATATCACGCCTGTTCGGCTCCCCAGGGCGGTGAGCACTCCCAGGTTGGCAAGGTAGCCGCTTCCGAACACAAGCGCGCTCTCCATGCCCGTCAACCGGGCCAGCCTGGTTTCCAGCTCCTGGTGCACCCTCAGGTTCCCGGCCATCAGCCTCGAACCTCCGGCCCCGGCCCCGTGCTCCTCCAGGGCGCGGGCTGCGGCGGCGGTCACCCTGGGGTTCCTTGAGAGGGCCAGATAGTCATTGGAGGAAAAGCACAGCCCGCCTTCATCCCCCAGGGTGAGTTCCCTGAGGAGACCCTCATCCCCCAGCTTCATCAGCTCATTCTCGGGAAATGCCATGGCAGTAGCCCGCCTCCTCTATCAGACGCCTGTCATCTTCCATGGTGCTTCCGGCGGTGGTGAGCAGGTCGCCGGTCATGATGCCGGTGGCCCCGAAGTCGAACACCATGCCCTCCAGATCCCCGAAGCCCTTTCGTCCGGCGCATATCCTCAGTTCCCTTCCCGGGTTGGCAAGGGCGAACATGGCGGTGATGCGAAGTCTCTTCTCCGGCGAAATGTATTCACCGGATATCCTGGTCCCATCCACGGGCACATGGAAATTCAGGGCGATGGAGTCCACGGGAAGCTCCGCCAGGGTCAGGGCCAGTTCGATACGGTCCGCATCCTCCTCGCCTATGCCCAGTATTCCCCCAGAGCAGACTGAAAGGCCGGCCAGGGATGCAGCCTCCACGGTGGCCACCCTATGATCCCACGAATGTGTTGTGCATACCGAGGGGAAGTACCGCCGCGAGGTTTCCAGATTGTGGTGGTACCTGGTGAACCCCGAATCCTTCAGCCGCCTCATCCCGTTCTCTTCAAGGAGTCCCAGCGACGCGCAGAGCGGGCAGAGCCCGTCTCCCATGGAGGCGGTTTCGCACACCATGTCCAGTACTTTCTCCCCTGCCTTCCCGCCGCTGGTCACAATGGAGAAACGGCCCGTTCCCGCGGAGCTGGCCCTTCTGTGAATGGAGTTAAGGGTTTCCGCACTTTCCATGATCCCCCCCGGGACCCCGGACTGGGCGCAGAATCCGCAGTCCTCCCGGCAGCCTCCGTTCCTGGCGTTCACTATGGAGCAGAGATCGACCCTCCTCCCGAAGGCCGACTTCCTCCGGGCAGCGCACATGTCCCGCACCTCGTCCAGGGGAGTGCGCCGGAGTATCTCCAGGGCTTCATCCGTTCTCAACGGATCTCATCCATTTCAGGTAGTGCCTTTCCAGGGCCTCGAGGAGGGTGACCGTGAGTTCCGCCCTGGATGGCGTCGTTCCAGAAAGTTCGGTTATCGATGATGCCGGGGCGCTTTCGGGATGGTGGGTTACGTTCAGCCCGATCCCCGCCACGGCATGGTGTATCCTGCCTATCTCGCCGCAGGCCTCGCAGAGAACTCCGCCTATCTTGTTTCCCCTGCAGTAGAGCCCGGTGTCCAGTATCTCCAGGGGCAGGTCAGGACAATAAGCGCCCACCGATTCCCTGAGGGCCCCCAGTGCGATGCCGTGGAGCTTGAAGAGCATATCGGCTGCAACCCCCGGTTTCAGAAGAACGGAAAGGTAGAGGTTCTTCCCCGGCGGGCTGGCCCAGATGCCTCCGTCCCTGGCCTTGCCGGCGGTCTGACTGTCGGCGGTCACCACGGTTCCCTCCGGGTATCCCTGATGGCCCAGTGACATGGCACGGGTGTTGGTGGAGGGTATCACCGGGTGATACTCGATAACGGAGCCAATCAGGGTGGTTCCCAGCAGGGAGTGGAGAACCTCCTCCGAGGGAAGGTCGGGCACCGAGTCGAGACGGTAGCCCCTGTTGGTCACCGAGGTGATGCCGAACCCCCTTTCCCTGAGGGAACCGATGTGCTTCCAGACAGCCGCCCTGGTGATTCCCAGCTTACCGGCGATCTCCTCGCCGGAGACGAAGCCCCTGCTCTCCCTGAGATACCTTACCGTTTCCGATGCAGTGGAATACACATTGCCCCCTTTCGGACGGCGAAAATAGGAAGCCGGGGGACATTTGTCAACCTTGAGTGGAAGAAAGGTTTACAAATAAGCTTTATCAAGAAGGATGTGCCTTCCCGGGATCGCCCCTATTATTGGCGACATGTTTTAAGCGCATACATTGCAATAAGATAGCCAGGCTATCACCCCAAGGCGAAAAATGCATAGATTCCCCGCATCGTTACCCGGTGGAAAAAGGAAGAAAGTGGTGAAATGAAGAGAATAGCCCCGAACGCCATTATTCCAAGCTCCGCGTACTCGGTACCCAGGAGGCTGATAAAGGCGTACACCCAGATGCCCGAAAGGGTCCCCAGGATGGGGGACCTCATATACGGGGAAATAGTCTCCCTGGGATTCCATACCAGCCTCGAGAGCGTTTCCGCCAGGATACACACCATCCACGACAGGACGAGGGCCGTGTTCGTGTTCGGGAACAGGTACGCCCCGGACCACTACGAGGGGATGGTTCCAGGTACACCCTGCACCACTGTGGACATGCTGGCGCGGAGCGGACTGGTGGGGGAGATGCTGAACCACAACGAACTCATCGCCTCGCCCACCCAGGTGAAGATACTGGGCTATGTGTGCGATTCCACCGGTGAGGTGGTGAACACCGCCGACCATGTGCTGATAACACCCAAGCGCCTGGAAAGAACAGGTTCCGGCGCCAGGATAATCCTCTGCATAGGCACCGCCATGAACTCGGGAAAGAGCTACGCCGCCGCGGCGTGCTGCTATGCCCTCTCATCCATGGAGAAGAGGGTCAGGGCGGCGAAGATCACCGGCACCGCAAGCCTGAAGGACGTTCTTCTCATGCAGGACTGCGGTGCCCAGAAGGTGGTGGACTTCACCTTCTTCGGCCACCCGTCCACATATATGCTCAGCGAGGAAGATCTCCTGAAGATCTTCCATTCCGTGGACATGAAGTACGGCAACAATCCCAGGAACTATCTGGTGCTGGAGTTCGCAGACGGCATCTTCCAGCGGGAGACCGCCATGCTGCTCCGCCACCCCATGGTGAAGAGCAGGATCCACAGACTGATCCTCTGCGCCTCGGACGCCGCCGGAGTTGCCGGCGGCCTGAAGATTCTCAGCGATGACTTCGACCTTGTCCCCCATGCCATCTCAGGGGTCTGCTCAAGCTCCCCCCTTGCGGTGAGGGAGATAGGGAGCTTCACGGATCTTCCAATACTGAAAAGCGTTGAAAGGGACTACAGGGCCATATACGGCCTGATAAAGTAACGATTATGGGGCGGCGACCGCAGGATCGCCGCCCCTTACCTTCAGGCGGTCTCGTATGCCGAAAGGTCCAGGAATCCGTGTCCGCTGAGGTTGAAGAGCACAACCTCCTCCGAACCGGTATCCCTGGCACGCAGGGCCGAGTCCACCGCGGCGGCGATGGCGTGTGAGGATTCAGGTGCGGGGAGTATCCCCTCCACCCTGGCGAACATCCTTCCCGCTTCGAGGATCCGCTCCTGTTCATAGGCAGCGGGAGTCACCAGTCCCAGCTTCACCAGGTGGCTCACCAGCGGGGCCATTCCATGGTAGCGAAGGCCCCCGGCGTGTATCGGAGGGGGCACGAATCCAGCTCCCAGTGAGTACATCATGTACTTCGGGGTGAGCCCTGAGGCGTCGCCGTGGTCATACATCAGCTTTCCCCTGGTGAGGGTGGGGCAGGCCACCGGCTCAACCGCGGTGAAGCGGATCTCCCGGCCTCCTGTGAGGGTTTTCTGAATGAACGGGAAAGCCAGCCCGGCAAAATTGGAGCCTCCCCCCACGCACCCGATTATCTCCGTGGGGTAGTCCCCCATTTCCTCCATCTGCATCATGGCCTCGCCGCCTATCACCGACTGGTGCAGACAGACCGCATCGGAAACGCTTCCCAGGCTGTAGCACCTGTCCGGGCTGCCCACAACCATTTCAACCGCCTCGCTTATGGCTATGCCCAGGCTTCCCGGATGCTCGGGGTCACTCTCCAGGAAGCTCCGCCCCGACCGGGTGAGGCCGCTGGGGCTGGCGTGCACCTTTCCCCCGTGGATGCCGATGAAGGTCTTCCTCAGCGGTTTCTGAAGGAAGCTGGCCCTCACCATGAACACGTCCAGGTCCAGCCCGAAGCGGCAGCATGCCTGGGAGAGGGCGCTGCCCCACTGACCGGCTCCGGTTTCGGTGGTTATCCCCGCGTAGCCTTCCCGGGAGGCGAAGAAAGCCTGGGCTATGGCCGTATTGCTCTTGTGGCTTCCCGCCGGGTTCGTGCCCTCGTACTTGTAGTAGATCCTGGCCGGGGTCTCCAGGGCCTTTTCCAGGGCAAGGGCCCGAACCAGGGGAGAAGGCCGGAAGACACGGTATGCGTCCAGCACCTCCCCGGGGATGTCCACTTCCGGGGCGGTTGTGATCTCGTGCTCTATCATTCCATCCGGGAACAGAACACGGAGTACCTCCGGGTTCACCGGATTCCCTTCCGTGTCCACCGGCGGCGGTGGGAGGGATGGAAGGAAGGGTTTCAGATTCGTGTATCTGGTGGAAAGGAACTCATTGTTCCTTGATGAATACCTGCGCATGGCACACTCCTTATATTGTTGCTTTGAAGCAATTTACAGTTACAGTGATGTAAATGTCAGAGAGTGTTAATTATGGGCGGAGGAACCCGCCCACCAGCGCCATGCGAAAACGCTG
>CAYLXG010000140.1:4850-6157 GCA_964387445.1 uncultured bacterium | reverse complement strand
GGTTCGGTGCTGGTGAACGTTGCCAGGGGACCGGTGGTGGACGAGGAAGCCCTCTTCCACAGCCTCCGTTCAGGTCATCTTGGCGCCGCGGGAATTGATGTGTGGTACTCATACCCCGGAACCGAGGGGTCCAGGAAGGCAACCCCGCCCTCCAGGTTCCCCTTCGGAGAACTGCCCAATGTGGTTATGAGCCCCCACCGGGGCGGCGCTTTCGGCCTGCCGGGGATCGAGGAACGGCGCCTCCGTCACCTGGGGGACATCCTTCTGGAATTAGCGGATGGAATGGTTCAGCACAGTTCTTATATTAGCGCGGCAATACCCCGCACAGGCATTGGAGGAGACATGAGCAGTTTTGACGGCGTTACAGTGGTAAGGGAAGCCAACTTCTACTTCGAGGGCAAGGTCTCGAGCAGAACGGTGATCTTTCCCGACGGCTCCAGAAAAACCCTCGGGGTGATGCTTCCCGGCGAATACACCTTCGGAACCTCCACCCATGAGATAATGGAAATACTCTCGGGCGAACTGGATGTTACGCTTCCGGGAGCGAAGGAGCCGGTCACGATCACCGGAGGCGACACCTTCCAGGTTCCCGCAGATTCCAAGTTCACCGTAAATGTAAGGAAGGCAACGGACTATTGCTGTTCCTATGGTTCGGAGTAAATCTTGAGAAATACTGATCTTAGAGAATACACAAAGCTCTTCGGTACCTACACGGAACTCCGGGTTCAGGAGAACCGCAGCATGGGCATCACCATCGTTGACGGAACGGTTACCGGGAACAACCGGTCTTCCGAAAGCGGAGTCTCCGCCAGATGCTGGAAGAACGGTTCCTGGGGCATGGCCTCCAGTCCGGAGATGAGTCCTCCGGCTATCAGAAGCATCATCGAAGCCGCCTCGGAAAACGCCGCGTTCCTGAACGGCAAGGCTGCCAGGGGGCTTCCCGACCTTCCTTCCCTCTCCGGATCAGGGGAGTGGGATCACTCATTCAGTGGCATTCCCCTCTCCCAGAAGCAGATAATCGGTTTCCTCAGGGATATGGACTCCCACATGGAGAGGAACTTCACGAAGCTGACCTCCAGGACCGTTGTTCTCAGGTCCCTGGACATGGAGAAGCGCATCATCACCTCCACCGGTTCCAGCGCATGGTCACTTATCCCCCGCACCATACTCTATGTGCTTCTCACCGCAGACAGCCCTTCGGGTCCTGTGCAGGCTACCCATGTAATGGGAGGCCTGGGTCAGCCCGGAGCGGTGCTTTCAAACCCATTTTTTAATGATACGGCCATCACCGAGATCTACACCCACCT
>CAYLXG010000140.1:0-4840 GCA_964387445.1 uncultured bacterium | reverse complement strand
GCGTTCACCCGGCTCCAGGTGTGGCCGACTGCATACTCGACGCCGACCTTGCAGGCATACTCTCCCATGAGGCCATAGGACATACCACCGAGGCGGACATAGTGCGCGGCGGTTCCGTGGCCGGCGACCATCTGAACGATATGGTGGCCAGCCCCCTGGTGACACTGGTGGATTATGCCAGCACCGCCGGGGGGATCACATGCCCTGTACCCGTATACGTTGACGATGAGGGAACACCCGCCAGGGACGTTACCATAATCGAGAACGGCGTTCTCAGAAGCTATCTGCACAACCGGGAGACCGCTCTTGAGTTCGGGGTTGAACCCACGGGGAACGCCAGGGGCTACAGGTTCAGCGACGAGCCCCTGATAAGGATGAGGAACACCGCTATCGTTCCGGGCGAAAGCTCCCTGGAGGATATGATCTCCTCCATTGACAAGGGCTACTACCTGATGAAGTCCAGCAACGGCCAGGCAGACTCCACCAGCGAGTTCATGTTCGGCGTGACCCTGGGTTACGAGATAAACGGCGGGAAGCTGGGCCGGGCCCTGAAGGACATGACCATCTCCGGAGTGGCCTTCGATGTGCTGAAGACGGTGTCTGCGGTTTCCTCGGACATGAAGTGGGAATGCGGAGGCATGTGCGGAAAGAAGCAGCCCATCCCCGTTGGAATGGGCGGACCCGCCGTCAGGTGCCGCGTGAACATTGGAGGCAAGTAATGGAAGACCGGAGCGCATATGCCGCCGAATGTGTCGAGGCACTTCAGAAGGCCGGGATGGAGAAGTCGGAAGCCCTTCTGGCAGTTACCAGGAAGACCGAGCTGAACCTGGAGGGGGGAGAGTTCTCCCTGATGCGAACCACGGATGACGTGGCCCTCAGGCTCACCGGGATAAAGGACATGCGCCGAAGCCAGACCACGGTGAACAAGACCGACCACGGGGCGGTAAGATCCGCGGTGGCCCAGCTGACCGACCTTGTGGAATCCGGGGAACCCGACCCGGCGGTGGACATTTCCCGGGGTCAGCCCCGGGAGAGCTTCTCCCGGGGCCCCGGGGAGCCGGATCGCGGCCTTATGTACGAAAGGCTCCGCCGCTTCGCCGAAAGGACCGCCGCTGAATACCCCTCGCTTATACTGGAGCAGGTGATACTGGACCACACCCTCAGGAACCAGCACTACGCAAATTCCAGCCAGGTCTCCTTCGAGTCAACCCGTGGCGCCTATACCTTCATGGTGATGTTCACCAGCAAGGAGGGAACCAACACCTCCTCCTTCAATTACTCCGCGGTATCCACCGGAGACCTGGACGAGGATCTCTGGAAGCTGGGCACGGTTGATACGCTGATGAAGCAGTCAACGGAGCAGACGGTCACCCGGCCGCTTCCCGCCACTTTTACAGGCGACCTGATTGTAACCCCCGACTGCCTCTCCGACTTCATCGGTGCGGCGACCAGGTACCTGGGGGATTTCCCCATGATCACAGGCACCTCCATATACAGGAACTCGCTGAACACCCGGATAGCCGACGAAAGGCTCACCCTTCGCTCCATGCCTGTAAGCGACGAACTTGTACAGGGTTACTTCATTACCGACGACGGCCACAGAGCAGAGAACTGCACGGTGATAGAAAAGGGCGTGCTCCGCACTTACCTCCTCAGTCTCTACGGTGCCAACAGGACCGGCCTGGAAAGGTCGGCGAACACCGGGGGCATCTACGTTGTGGACCCTGGCACAGAGAGCCTCGAGGATATGGTCAGATCGGTGAAGAGGGGGCTGATGCTCTGCAGGTTCTCCGGAGGGAACCCCTCCAGCAACGGAGACTTCTCCGGGGTGGCAAAGAACAGTTACTACATTGAAGACGGCGAGATTAAATACCCGGTGTCGGAGACCATGGTTGCAGGGAACATCGGCGAAATGCTCAGGTCGATAAGGGGCATTTCCAGTGAAACCGTGAACAACGGCTACAGCATATACCCCTGGATCACCTTCACCGGGATCACGGTTTCGGGAAAGCAGGAGGAGTAAGCCCCTGTTGCAAAGCGCCCCTGTGAGGCTGTTATCACTGTTATGTCTGCTGGCGCTTCCCGCGGCGGGGGAGAGGTGCCGCTGGACCGGCGTGGGCCGGGTGGTTGCCGTTGCCGATGTCCACGGCGATTTTCAGAGGTTCGCAGAGGTGCTTCGCCACGCAGGTCTCATCGACGGTGCCAAGGACTGGTGCGGGGGAAAGACCCACCTGGTCCAGACAGGCGACCTCCTGGACAGGGGACCGGATTCCAGGCTGGTGATGGACCTTATCATGAAGCTGGAAAGACAGGCCCCTCTCCAGGGGGGAATGGTGCATCAGCTGGTGGGGAACCACGAGATAATGAACCTCGCCGGCGACTTCAGGTACATTCATCCCGGAGAGATCGCTTCCCACGGCGGCCCGGACAAGGCGGCAGCGGCACTGGGCCCCCGGGGCTTTTACGGAAGATGGATATCCGAACACCCGGTGGTGATAAGGATAAACAACACAGTGTTCCTCCACGCCGGCGTGTCTCCTGATTTCTCCGCAATGTCCCCCGAAGCGATCAACGAGGCCGCGTGGAAAGCACTTCGCTCAGACAGCCTTCAGGCTGGTATCTTCCAGGGGGAAGGCCCGTTCTGGTACAGGGGATGGGGGCTTGACCCCTCCACCTCCGTTGAACGGGCCCTCGACCAGTTCCTGGAAACCGCCGAAGCGGAGTTCGCGGTGATAGGCCATACGGTTGTAGAGGAAGTACAGACCAGGTTCCGGGGCAGGGTGATCATGACGGACACCGGCCTGTCCCAGGCCTACGGCGGACCTGGACAGTACATAGAGAACAGGGGAAGGGGCTGGAAGACCATGGAGCCGAACTTCTGATGGGTGAGATAAAGGGCCTGGGCATAGACCTGGTGGACATGGAAACATTCAGGGCGAAACTCACCCCAGAACTGATAGAAGAGGTGTTCCTTCCGGAAGAGGTGGCATACTGCTGTACCCAGACCAGAAGCTGGGAGAACTACGCCGCAAGGTTCGCAGCCAAGGAAGCGGCGTTCAAAGCGCTGGGCCACGGCCTGGCCCAGGGGCTCAGGTTCCGCCAGGTGGAAGTGGTAAGGGATCCGATTACCGGAGCTGTTTCACTGAAGCTCACCGGAAGGGCCCTGGAGGTCATGGAGGAAGCCGGGGTGAAGGAGCTTCCCGTATCCCTCTCCCACACAAGGAAAGCCGCAATTGCCATTGTGATAGCCCACGGCTGAAACAGCCTAGACATGGGGCGGCGGTTGGGTTATTTGTACCAACACATATTTTGATGCATAGCATTCAAAGGATCGGAAACATCGGAGCCTGCAGGGCAGGCTGAACCCGGAAGTGAGGGCGTGTTTTGAGCAACATCGGTTCCTACGAAGAAAGACGGAAGGACTTCAGCTGGGACATAGCGAAGGAAGTGCTTGACTGGAAGGAGGGGGAGACCCTCAACATAGGCGCCATGTGCTCCGACCGCATATGCGAAAGGGGTCACGGCGACAAGAAGGCCCTTATCTGGCAGGGTTTCGGCGGCCAGAAGAGGACCTACACCTTCAACGACATCAGGGTGCTTTCCAATGGATACGCCAGGTTCCTGCAGGAACAGGGTATAGAGCCCGGAGACAGGGTCTGCATCTTCATGGACAAGATCCCGGGGCTCTACATCTCTTTCCTTGGGATACTCAAGGCAGGCGCAGTTGCCCAGCCCCTTTTCTCCGCCTTCGGCGACGAGTCTCTGGAAGTGCGCCTGGAGAGCGCCGGCACGAAGATGATCCTCACCACCCAGAAGCACGTGAAAAAGGTGCGGAAGATACAGGACAGGCTGCCTTCCCTGGAGAAGATAGTCGTCATAGAGGGCAGCCCCGACAAGCTCAAGGAGGGGGAGATATTCTTCGACGTCGACGCCTCCCCCAGGGTTGAGCAGTTCGATGTCTACAAATCGGGCCCCGAGACACCCTCGGTGCTTCACTACACATCGGGAACAACCGGCCAGCCCAAGGGCGCCCAGCATGTGCACAGCTCCGTGTGGGGCCAGGCCCTAACCACCTCCTGGGTGCTGGACCTGAAGGAAGACGACGTCTACTGGTGCACCGCCGACCCGGGCTGGGTCACCGGCACCAGCTACGGCATCATAGGCCCCTGGAGCCTGGGCGCCACCCAGTGCGTGCTGGACTCGGGCTTCACCAGCGCCGCCTGGTACCAGTTCATACAGGACAACAAAGTGACCGTCTGGTACTCCGCCCCCACCGCCATCCGCTCCCTGATGCGCGACGGCGACGAACTGGTGAAGAAGTTCGACCTCTCCAGCCTCCGCCATCTGGCCTCGGTGGGCGAACCCCTCAACGCCGAGGCGGTGATCTGGAGCGAGAAGGTCTTCGGCCTTCCCTACCACGACACCTTCTGGCAGACCGAAACCGGCGCAATGATGATAACCAACTACCCTGGAATGAAGATCAAGCCCGGCTCCATGGGCAAGCCCTTCCCGGGGATCGAGGCGGGCATTCTCGACCTGAACACACACCAGCCGGTGCAGGAACCGGGCACAGTGGGCCTCATCGCCTTCAGACCTGGCTGGCCCTCGATGTTCAGGACCTACCGCAACAAGCCTGAGATCTACAGAAGCAAGTTCGTTGGCGCAAAGCCCGACGCCCAGCCCGAAGACCTGAGGAACGATGAAAGCCTCTGGTACGTGTCAGGCGACAGGGCCAGCTTCGACAAGGACGGCTACTACTGGTTCGTGGGCCGCGACGACGACGTCATCAACACCGGCGGCCATCTGGTGGGGCCTTTCGAGATCGAGTCGGCGCTGCTCG
>CAYLXG010000139.1:0-6174 GCA_964387445.1 uncultured bacterium | reverse complement strand
TGGAAGTGGGGATACGGAACAGGCGGGAAGAGCGCCCCTCCGAAATAGACTCTTTCAGAATATCTGAAATACGGCGGACGGCGGCTGTTCAGCCGCAATGGCCCCATGGGTTGACAAAACTGTATTAGTGTACTATTACAGTGGTACTGTTTTTCCATGGAAGGTCGCCAATGATTAAGATCGATTCATGCTCCGCGGTGCCAGTTTACGAACAGCTGAAAAGACAGATCAAACTCGGCATTGCCTCGGGCAGGTACCCCGCGGAACACAGACTGCCCTCGATAAGGGAACTGGCCAGAGAGCTTACAGTGAACCCCAATACGATAGCTAAAGCCTACAGACAGCTGGAAACCGAGGGCTTCCTTGAATCCAGGACAGGATCAGGGTTCTTCGTGATTCACTTCCCTTCAAGGCTCATGGAAACCAGAAAAGAATTGCTGGAAGAACTCACCGAGGATTTCACCGCAAAGGCAGTTGAACTCGGCGCAACCCCGGACATGATCATTGATGCGGTCAGAAAAAGGCTGGAAGGGAAATCGCGAAAATGATAAAACTCTGTTCCGCAACCTTCGGTTACGGCAAAACCCCGGTGCAGAAGGACCTCTCCCTGAATATCGATGCAGGGGAGGTCCTCATGGTAACCGGACCCAGCGGTACAGGAAAATCCACACTGCTCAAGGTTCTGGCAGGCATCCTCTACCCCTCCGATGGACACATCGATTACGGCTGGCCCGATGTAAAGGATCCGAGGAAATACATCGGCTATCTGCCTGACAGCCTGAGCATCTACAGATCCATGAAAGTGCGCGACATCTGCAGACTCCACTGGAACGCCTTCGGTGTGGAAGCTTCTCCCCTGCCCCTGCTGGAAAAAGCCGGGATATCTGAGAACGAAAGGGTGAAGGATCTTTCCACGGGCCAGCACGCCGTCTTTCAGCTTTCCCTGGTGATGTCCACCAGGCCCAGGTTTCTTCTTGTGGATGAATTCCTTCATTCAGTCGATCCCTACCTTAGAACCCTGGCCCTTGAAATCATCGTTGATAGAATCGCAGATGAAGGACCCGCCGTTGTGATGGTGAACCTGAACTACGCTGAGATAGAACACCTGGTAAGCAGGGTTGTGTTCCTGTCAGACGAAGGTATCACACTGAATGAACCGGTGGAAGACCTGGTGAACTCAAAGGGGAAACCCCTCCCTGAAATTTTGCAGGAGCTCATGAAGGGCTTTTACACAGGAGGCGGAAATGCTTAGGAAGGAACTCATCGCCACTCTCAGGCAAACTGCTGCCATTCTGGGATTCCTGCTGCTCGTTCCAGTCGTATTCTGGATAAACCAGGCCAGGCTTCCTGACAACCCCGGGTTCAATCATTACCTTGACTGGGGGCTGATGATGGTTCTTCCCTTCCTCGCCCTCTACTTGGGTTACATGATGTTCGAAGAGGAAGACAGAGACGGCGCCCATGAATACCTGCAGACCCTGCCGCTGAGAAATGCGAAACTGCTGGCTCTCAAGATCATTCCCAGGGCCATTGTACTGCTGCCGGTGTTTTTCACTCCATGGCTCAGATCGAATGTTTGCTACTGGCAGATAGACGTTGTCAACAGGTTTTTGTATTCGCTGTTCCTGCCCGGAATCATACTGTTCTCAGGCTTCCTTCTGGGCATTTCGAACAGAAGGAACCCCTTCCTTGTCACCGCCCTTCTTGTTCCAGTGCTCTTCCTGGTGAAATCCGGTTTCGGATCGATCCTTACAATGAAGCTGACCTACGGCTTCTACTTCAGCATCATGGAGCCCTTGGGAAGTGAAAGCGAATTGCTGTTCACTATGGCACACAGGCTTTTCTATCTGGTGGGCACCATTCTGCCCGCGGCGCTTCCGTCCATGGTACTGATACCCGTTTTCACCGGAAAGACGGGCATCTCAGGCGAGCGCAAGGCCCGGATAATGCTGGCGAAAATGCTCATTCCCCTTCTTCTGATCCTTGCTCTTTTTGCCATGAGTCTGCTGAAGCTCTGATGTAATGAGCAGCTGTGGGACAACAGGCGAAAACGGCTCTTCAACATAACCTGCTCCCTGATGAGCGTCTGGTCATGCATGGGTGATTCTCCTCTTTCACAGCTCTAACTTGTAACGACATTTCTGGCGTTCGCCTGATTGATATTGGTCGTTGTCCTCCGGAAGGTCGATGATCTCGATGAAAGTACCTCCTGCAATCTCGCATGTCCGGCGGGAAGCGATGTTGTCGGGATTGCATGTCACCCACAGTGTGCTCATGCCGTGCTGCCCAGCGAACGGGAATAACAGCCTGCAGCTGCGAGCGGCATAGTGATGACCCCGGTGTTCAGGGAGCACATCGTAACCCAGATGCCCGCCATACTTGACGATCCTGTCGATATTGCCAATTCGCAGACTGATGTGGCCCAGTGTTTCGTTGGACTCAGTATGTCTCATCTCGAACTCATATGCAGGAACAAGCTCTTTCTCTGGATCAGGCGGAAGGGTTTTCACCAAAACGAGCCTCAAATCACCATCTGTCAGTTCACCAGGTTCGCGGAAGCTGTATTTCATCATATCCTTCCGGTTCGTATCTGAACAGTGAGGTTGCGAGAACTCCGGTTTTCCTTGCTTTTACTCAGTTCCGCCGCATTCATTTGAGCTGAACTGAATAGTTCGGATATTGTCCATCTCTTCTTCGAGGCGTTCAGCAAGAAAGCCCTTGAGCAGGGATTGGTACGGTATGTCCTGCTTGTTCGCCAGGATCTTCAGTTCCTCTATCATAGATTCCGGCAGGCGCAGTGAAATCGTTTTAGTTGATGGCTTGAGCTTCGATAGTGTGACTTCAGTCGCATCTTCCCAGGAGAGGTAATCACTGGAGTCATGTGTTCTCCAGAACTCTCTCTCTTCTGCTTCAGTTCTGAAATTCGGGATTCTCTTCATTTTCTATACCTTCGTTCTTCATTCGAAGTCATGTCTCTTGCTGATATGATCCTGATCCTGTCTCCCCGAATGGTAAAAACAGCAAAGAGGAGGCGGCCTATATCAGTATTGCCGAGTACATAGAATCCGGGCTCCATTTCGAGGGGTCAGGTCCATGGAGGTATCATAGTCATAACTGCGATTCATGGACGATATGCATCTTTCTGCGCAGATGATCTCATTTTTACTCGATCCCGGAAAACCCAACAAAACGAATCCATTAAGGAAACCGGAGCCTGATGCCGATGTAAAACCGGGTTCAGTTAGCCTTACTGCAGGTTGTATACATAAATTATCTTCAACATAAATTTGGTATTACTTATACTCAAATTTTATCAAGCGGTTGACAGCATTAGTCAAATTCATATAATGAGAATGCTATCATGTTAATTTCTATAGATAAATTGGAGGTGCCATGTCGCAGACAGATAAGGGTGTGATCTTTACAAGACGGGCGTCGGGCCTTGTGAGGGAGCTTTCCTGGTTCGACGTGTTCATCTTCGTGGTGGCGGGTCCCGCAGCGTCGGGGGTTACCTTCTACTCGGTCTCCACCGCGGCGGACTTTCCCGGGGCCAGCCTGCCACTGGCATTCCTCATAGGACTGCTGGTTTTCCTGCCCATAACTCTTCTGGTGGCCATTACCTCCGCCACAATGCCCCGTTCAGGTGGGCTGTACATTGCCGTAAGCCGGGTGCTCGGGCCCACCATGGGCTATCTCAGCGCATGGCTGCTCTTCATCGGCTACGGCATTGCCAGCGGTGTGCTTGGATACATAGTTGTGGGGCTTATAGGCTCCGCATTCTCAACAGCGGCGCTCAGCAGCGGAACCGCCTGGCTCGCTTCCGTGGGTCAGGCGCTGCAGACGTCTTCAGGGCAGCTCATCGGCGGCATGCTCTGGGTGGGGCTCTTCTGGTGGATAGCCTACAAGGGCATTCGGAAGGTAAAGAGCCTGATGAGGGCAATGTTCTTCATTCCCCTTGTGGGAACCGCCATCGCCGTGGTGATGTTCTTCTCCGCGGGAGGTGCTGCCGGCGCGGCCGAGAGCTTCAACGCCACCTGGGGCGCGGGAACCTTCCAGGAGATAATGACCCGGGCGAGTGAACTGGGGATGGAGGAAGCCTCCTTCAGCTTCGGTGAAACCGTGAAGTCCCTGATCGTGGTTGTCTGGGCCTACGCCAGCATCACAATCATCAACTACGCCGGCGGAGAGGTTAAAACCCCGAAAACAAGCATGATAAGGGGATTCACCATAGGCACCGCCTTCGTGGGAATAATGTATGTGGTTATAGTGCTCGCCGCCTACAGCGCCTTCGGCGACTTCATCGCATCCTACGACTTCCTCTACGACAACAATCCCGAAGCGCTGCAGGAGCTCATTGGAGGGGTGGTTAAGCCCTCGGTGCCCTTCTACTTCATGGCCTTATCCGGCAATGTATGGTTCGGGCTGGCGGTTGCGGTGAGCATAGCGCTCTGGTTCGCCAATTCGATACTTCCAGGCTTCCTGGCAAACTCCAGGCTTGCCTTCGCCATGTCAATGGATAAGTCGTTCCCCGCTGCCCTTTCCGCGGTTAACCGCAGAACCGGCTCCCCCACCAACGCAGTTCATCTGAATGTCGTGTTCTGCATCATCGGGGTACTTATCATGATGCTCTCGGTTGATGTGATCCTGGGCCTTCTCACGCTTACCACATTCTTCATTTTCTGGCCCTACGGCCTTGCCACCATGCTTCTGCCCTACCACAAGCCCGACATCTACGAGAGGTCGCCGGTGCAGTGGAGCGTATTCGGCGTGCCGCTGATGACCGTGCTAGGGGGTTTTGCATTCCTGGTGGGGTGGTTCTTCATCTACCTCTCCCTCACCAACTTCACCCCTGTGGTGATGCTCACCCTCATTGGGGTAATGCTGGCCGGTCTCATCGTCTACCTCGTTCAGCAGTCGAAGAACCGGAAACAGGGAGTGGACGTGAGCAGGATCTACTCGGAGATACCCCCGGAATAGGAAGGATCGGTTTTGGCAAGGATATTCTTTTCCGTGGATGTGCACGGAGCCGAAAGCGTATGGAGAAAGTGGCTCAGGGTGCCTGAACTGTACGACGCCGACGCCCTGCTGCTGTGCGGCGACCTCACCGGAAAGTCCCTGGTGCCCCTGATAGACAGGGGCGGGGGAAAATGGAACGCGTTCTACTTCGGAAAGAACTGGACCCTGGAGGAAGGCTCACAGCTCCAGGCAATGGAGAAGAGGATCCAGGACGCCGGGGCATACACCCTGAGATGCTCCCCGGAGAGGGTGAAGGAGCTTCAGAACGACCCCGCCGGGCTGGAAAAGCTGATGATGTCCATGATAAAGGACAGGATGGCCAGGTGGATGGAGATGCTTGTGGAAAAAGTGGACCTTTCCGCGGTTGACGCCATAGTGATGCCCGGCAACGACGACGACTGGGAGATCGACGATGTGATAAGGTCATTCCAGGACAGGGGTGTAAGGTGGTGCCTGGAGGAACCGGTGGACGTTCTGGGCGCCCCGATGATAAGCCTGGACTATGTGAACCCCACCCCCTGGGATACCCCCCGGGAAGACGGCGAGAAGGGCCTGAAAAAACGGATTAAGAAGCTTGTAAAGAAGCTGGACGACCCTGGAAAGGCCATCTTCAACTTTCACGCGCCCCCATACGGGACCATGCTGGACCTGGCCCCGGAACTGGACTCCAGCCGCAAGCCCGTAACCGTTGCCGGCCAGGTGAACTTCGTACATGTGGGAAGCAGGGCCGTGGCGGAGGCGATAGAGAAGTACCAGCCCATGGTAGGAATAAAAGGACAAATTCACGAATCCACCGGGCACGACACGGTGGGCGGTGTCACCGTGGTGAACCCCGGCTCGGAATACGGAGAGGGTATCCTCCGGGGATACATCATCGAAGTTGAGGACGGAAGGGTGAAGAACCAGTGGAAGGTGGAGGGCTGATGGAAACGAAGACCCTTCCCCCTGACGCCCACGCACCATACCTGGAGCAGGGAGCGGTACTTTCTCCGGAAGCCCTCCGGACACAGGAGGAGCGGTTCCGGGAGCTGCTGGACATGATGATGGAAAGGGCCGACGAAAAAGGCGTAGTGATCAGGGTGATAGGGTCCCTGGCCTTCAGGCTAAGGTGCCCTGACCATGCCCACATCGAATACGAGCACGGGAGATACCTCACCG
>CAYLXG010000138.1:849-6280 GCA_964387445.1 uncultured bacterium | reverse complement strand
CCTCACTTCACCCTATCCCGAGGTAAGGGTCGCCTCTATCAACCAGGTGATAGCCACCCTCCAGATCATGCGGGACATAAAGTGCAGACAGCTGGGGCTCTGGATACCCGATGGAATGGATTCCCCGGGCGAGAAGAGCACCGTTGACATGCTGGACGGCATCCTGAAGGGCCTCCGCCAGATAGGCATGAAGATCCGCAAGAGCGAGGACATGCTCCTGAGCTTCAGGCCCTACGGCCCGTCCTACTGCAGCACGGCGGTTCCCGACTGGGGCACCGCGGCCTGGCTTTGCCGGGAAACCGTGCACTCATGCAAGCTGATACTGGACACCGGCTCACTTCTTCCCGGGGAAAGCCTTGAATCTGTCGCCATTTCCCTGCTTCATCAGAAGATGCTGGGCAGGCTGGCCATCTCCGACAACAGGCTTGGCATGGGAGCCCTTCCTGCCGGTTCACTGGATGCCGGAGCCCTCTTCAGGCTTTTCCTGAACCTCCTCATGGCCGAGGAGGCAGGCCTGTGCTCACTGGAGGAAATGGGCATTCAGCTCCGTGTGGAATCCAGGGTGGGTCCGCCCCTTCAGAACCTGCTTACCGCGGTGGAGAACACCCAGCACGCCCTTGCCAGGGCTGCCACCGTGGACATCAAGGAGCTTCGCGCCGCCCAGATGAAGCCCGATCCGGTGGAGGCCAACCGCATCCTCCGCGACGCCTTCGTAACAGATGTAAGGCCTGTGGTGGAATCCTGGCGGAAGGACAAGGGCCTGCCGGAGAATCCATTCGCCGAGGCGTAACGCTTTCCGGGGAAGGGCGGCACAGGGCCGCCCTTCCCTTTACTTCCCATGCACCGGTGCGCATCGAAACAATTCCCCCCTCTAATGGTAAAGCAAAAAGAGCGATGCGTATGAATCATCCAGGAACAGCCATGTGCCGGGGAACGGATGTATAATAGCATTATGATTTGCTTAATTATTTTATTGTTTGGAACACTTCCGGATTACTCTGTTACTGTGGACCCGGTGCTGCTGGCCTGCATGCTGGAGCATCCGGACCAGGGGCTGGAGATCCCCGCCGAACTCTGCTGCAGCGATACGCTCACCGTGCAGGGAACACTTGCCCTGCGGGGAGGGACAAGCCTCTGGCTCGACAAGAAAAGCTACCACATAACCCTGGAGGAGGATGCCTTTACCTTCGGCGGCCACGTTCTGCTGAACGCGCAGTTCAGGGATCCCTCCCTGATGCGGAACACCCTGGGCCTCCTTCTTACAAGGAAGCTGGGATTCCCCGCGCCTGAGACCGAGTTCGTCACTCTTCATATTAATGGCACTTATGAAGGTGTTTACGAACGCGTCGAACGCGTCGACCGGTTCTTTTATCAGCGGAACGGAACCGGGTTCGGGCCGCTGTTCAAGAGCGTGGACACCATGGGAAGGCTGGTCAGCCACTACTCCGACACCTCGGGAACCACGGGCTTCGAACCCAAGATCGACAGCGAGCCCTACTCCTGGATGCTCCTGGAGCTGATAGAGGCATGCCTGAGGAACGACGTGTCTTCCCTGAACGCCCAGGAGTTCATGGCCCTCTTCGCGGTGAACGCGGCCATTTTTGACAGAGACGGCGTTATCAAGAACGTTTACCTCCACCACTACGGAGATCAGTGGCACGTTTATCCCTGGGACAGGGACGCCACCTTCGGAAACGACTGGACCGGTGCCTACATCCCCGGCTGGACGGAAAAGGCAGGCCTGGCCGACGCCTGCTACTCCGGTTCCGCCAGGGGTCTGCTGGAATCCAGTGAGAACATCGCCCTGCTCAACCAGTACATCTCCCAGGCATCCGGGATAATGCTGGAGGAATATCCTGGAATAGTGGACTCCATCAGGGTTCTGATCAGGGAATCCCTCTCCCGGGACCCTTACTATCAGTACTCCATGGTTCAGTTCGATTCCATATGCGCCGTTCTCGCCGGCGACATAGAGGCAAGGGCAGCCTGGCTGCCCAATGTCTTCTTCGACAGCAGGGCCTCCTCAATTGAGGAACTCCAGATCTCCCATTCACGGGACTTGGATGCCGAGGTCGAGGTGGAGCTGGAGCTGGAAGGGGGAGATCCCTTCGATGTCGCCATCCTTGTTTCCATCGACGGCGGGAACGAGGAATGGCACTACATGCAGCATGAAGGAGACGGGGAGTACTCCATTACCCTGGATGTTCCTCCAGGGGCCTACTGCGCAAGGTTCGCCGTGGGCCCAAGGATCATGCCCTGCTATGTGCCGGTTTTCTACCCTTCATGGTCCTTCAGGGGCTACGCAGCCAGGCCTGTGCCCGCTCCCGGGGCAAGAAGGGCACTGGCCGACCTCGTCCCCTCTCATTTTTCCCCCGGGGAACCTGTATGGTGCGGCGAGAACCTCTGGATACTGCCGGTGACTAATCAGTGGACCTCCCCGCAGGACCTCAGCCTCTGCTCCTTCATTGTGGGAGACCCCCCGGCAACCGTGTTCTTCCCGGAGTCCATCCTCATCGGGCCGGGAGAGACCTTCCACCTGACCAACGATGCTTCCATCGCTGAGGGTTTCTGCTCCGGCAGGGTCTTCGGCGACGGGGGCACCCCCTTCCCGGGAACCACGCAGCTAACCCTCAGGGACCCTGCCTGGCATGATATTCACTCCTGGGACCTTGCCATGGGCGACAGCCTGCCGGTACCCGGGGACCTGTTGATCCCCAGCGAGCTGTGCGTTGCCGACGGATCCGATTGGGTGGAGATATTCAACGGCGGAGAAATATCAGTCTCCCTTTCAGGATGGTACCTTACCGACTCGAAGAATAACGTTTCCATGATCCCCTCCGGGGTCTCCGTGGCTCCAGGGGGCTTCGCGGTACTCAGCGAGGAGCCCCTGCCCGGGGTAGAGACCGACTCGCTGCATTTTGGTCTGAACGCATCCGCTGACACGCTTTCCCTTTACACCGCCGCAGGCAGCCGGGTCTTCACCATGGGCTGGAACGAATCCTGGCCCGTGGGGGGCACCGGGATAATTTTCCTTCTGAACCCGGTATTCTCATTCTCTTCCCCCATTTCCTGGGAGGCGGCTGAGCCGCCTGGAACCCCCGGCGCCCCGAACCCCGGATGGGAAGTTCAGGCGTTCTACACCAGGGTGCGCCTTACCTCCCAGAACCCCTGTGAAGGAGCTTTCAGCTTCCATTACGAAACCTCGTCCCAGGCCCTGGAAGCAGTTCTCTACGACATGACCGGAAGAAGGATAGCCGGCATCCCCCTGCCTCCAGCCCGGGAGGGAACCGTGGATGCCGACTTTTCCGGCTCCCTTCCTTCCGGGGTTTATATTCTTTATCTAAGGTCTGAAGATTGTTCGGACTCTGTCCGTTTTACGGTTCTCCGGAAGGATCAGCAATGAAGACAATGCTTATACCCCTCTGTTTCGCTTTTCTGGCGGCTTCAGCAGCCGTCGATGTGGAAAACCCTGTCTGTGAGGGCTTCACCCTTGAAGGCTACCTGGATGCCCGCTACCAGGAGTACGGTGGATACAACCAGGTACCCTCCAGGGAGTTCTCCATACGAAGGGCCGGTCTGGAAGCAAAGGCCGAGATCACGGGAAACCTGGAAGCTGAGCTGAAACTGGAGTTCAGGCCTGATGAGATGTTCCTCAAGGACGCCTTCCTTCAGTGGGATCCCCTGTCCGGCATTCAGGGGCGTTTCGGGCTCTTCCGGGGGGAGACCATTCTTGGAGGGGAACTGAGCACCTGGGAACTGCCCTTCTATGAAAGACCTCTTGTTTATGACCTTCGTGAGGACCTTACATACAGCACCAGGGACCTGGGCCTGGATGTGGGGCTGGAACTCCCCGCCATGGGATTCCTTCAGCTTGCTGGCACCGCAGGGGTCTTCAACGGGGATGAGCGGGGAGACGTGAGGAGCGACAACGAACTGCTCTACTCCTTCAGGGGCACCGCGGAGGTGGTTCCCGCCGACCTGACCCTGGGGCTCTCTGCTGTTTCGCACAGAATAGGCATGGCGGATCAGTCGGTTCCCTCGGGCTACCGCTCCAGCGAAAGGCTCCTGGCGTTCTCAGGGGATCTTTCCTTCCACCACAGCTTCAGCAACTGGTACGACGGCGCTCTCTACGCCGAGGTCTCAACCGGTGACAACTGGAATCTCTGCGATGTGCTGGCCGGGGATGATCCTCCCCGGTTCCTGGGATACTGGGGCGGGCTTACCTTCAACTACCACCCCTGGACCGTTCAGACCATTCGGACAATATCCCTGTCCCTGGGCTATGATCACCTTGAGCAGGACACGGAGATGGACTGGCAGGAGAAAAGGGTGTCCCTTATAGCCTCGGTGTATCCCACGGAGAACACGCGTGTTCGCTTCGGTGGCGTCCGCACAACCCTGGAGACACTGCTTTCCTCCGACGAGTACACCGACATCATACTGGAAGCAGGCCTCCGGTTCTGATGAGCTCTCCCCAGGAACACCTTCACTTCTACAGGTACGAGTTCAAGTACGTGCTTTCCAACGGTGTTCTGGAAACCATTGCGGCGGAACTTGACCGGCATCTTTCCAGGGACCTTCACTGCATGGAGAACGGTCACTATCACATACGAAGCGTTTACTTCGATTCGCCTGACATGAGGTGGTTCCACGAGAAGAGGAACGGCCTTGAGAAAAGGTTCAAGTATCGACTCAGGGCCTACTCGCACTTCTCCGACGGGCTGGGAGATCCCCTCTACCTGGAACTGAAGGGGAGGAACGGAGCCCTGGTGATAAAGCACCGGGTAAGGCTTCCCCGGGACCGCTTCGCCTCAGGGCTCAACGGGGGAACCTGGGATCTGGCGGAGCTGCTTGCCAGGGATTATCCCGGGAACAGCGTGGCCGAGAGGTTCATCGCCCAGTGCTTCCGCTACAGGCTCTCCCCAAGCGTGATAACCGACTATACCAGGGCTGCCTGGGAAGATCCTTCCAACCCCGACTTCAGGGCTACCATAGACGAAGCGACCACTGCGCTTCGGGCCTCCAGGGAGGGCTTGCCCGCGGGCATCCCCGAGGAGATAATACCCGGTGGCGGCATCGTGGAGATCAAGTTCCGCTACAGGATCCCATTCTGGTTCCAGAGGCTGGTCAGGGAGCTTGGCCTGCAGAGGGTTTCCTGCTCGAAGTTCCAGAGGGCCGTGGAAGCGGTCTATCTGGGGCACAACGGGTCCAGGATCAACCGGATGGTGGAAAGGAGCAAAGCTTGCCTTCTCTGACCGAATGGATGAACACAGGCAACGAAGTGCTGGGTTACAGCCCGGCGGAACTGCTGGTGAACCTGTTCATTGCCCTGGCGGCAGGGCTTCTCATAGGCCTTGTCTACAAGGCCACCCACCGGGGGCTCACATACTCCCAGAACTTCGTGGTGACCCTCGTTCTCATGTGCATCACC
>CAYLXG010000138.1:0-839 GCA_964387445.1 uncultured bacterium | reverse complement strand
TCTCGCCAGGGCCTTCGCCCTTGTGGGAGCACTTACCATCGTCCGCTTCAGAACGGTGATAAAGGACACCAGGGACACTGCCTTCGTGTTCTTCGCCCTTACGGAGGGCATAGCCGCCGGAACCGGGAACTACCTTCTCACGGTGTTCTCTTCCATCTTCATAAGCGCTGTGGCCCTGATCCTCTTCAAGACCAATTTCGGCGCATACATGAGAAGCGAATACGTTCTCAGGTTCCGGTTTGACAGGAACTCCGGGGTTGAGGCCATATACCGGTTGAAACTCCGCTGAAGGCAACACGGGTCTCCGGTTTCCGGATACGTCATACCAGATATTTTCGGAAAACATAAAAGATTGCGGAATTGTGCCCCGGCCGATATTTGCGTAAGCCATCAGCTTCCGGTTCACCACCACAATGTTTCTCGTGAAGAAACCGCCTCCGCAGGGCTTGAATTTGGGATTGGCTGTTTCCTGAAGGATTCGAAATACCCAGCCCCCCGGACAAACAATGGCATTGTGGTGAACGAAACCGCCCTGCGCGGTTACAAACGCCACGGCCGCTCCTCCATACAGGAACGTGTTTCCTCCCACCTCTATGTTTTTGGCCTCGAAATCCATTACCCGCGGTCTGAAATAGCGCAGGCCTGTACTGCCACCGAGGTTGATCCCGCGCCTGCCGGCCCGTCTGAACAGGCACTTTTCAATAAGGATAGAATGGGATCCTCCTTTGATTTGAATGCCGTTGCCCTGGGTGAATCCTTTTTTCCCGCTGAATCGGCATCGGCTGATCACCCCTCGCGAGCAACCTACACAGTCAATACCACTCCCGCCCCATCCTGCA
>CAYLXG010000137.1:0-6311 GCA_964387445.1 uncultured bacterium | reverse complement strand
CATGGATGTCTATCCTTATCAAGCGGATCTTCTTGAACTCGCACTAGTACTCAAGTTCCTTCACCAGTCGGGTCTTGCCCATGCCCTGATATCCGGAAAGGGAGCAGAAGGCAGATCCCCGGGAGATGGAGTCCAGCTGTTCCCTCATCAGCTGAAGCTCTTCCCGTCTGCCGACCATATGGTTGAAATCTGGATCCATGCCGCTCCGGGAACCCAGGCTGTCCGAGAGAACGAACCTTCCCCTGCCTGTCTCCTTGGCCCTGTAGAGCGCTTGATCCGCCCTGGAGAGAACAGCGTTAAGTTCAGTATCATCGGGATGGCTCTGGGCCACTCCCATGGATGCGCTGATGCGGAGGCCCCCGGGGAATTCCCTGTTGCCCAGTTCGAAGAGCAGCCGCTGGGCAAGGTCCAGCGCTCCGTTCCCTCCGGTGTCCGGGAGAACGAGCAGGAACTCGTCGCCTCCGTAACGGAGAGCGTAGTCGTGCCTTTTCATGTTGACCCGTATGGTCTGACCCACATGGGAGATGATATCGTCGCCGGTGAGGTGGCCGTAGATGTCGTTGACCAGCTTGAAATGATCTACGTCCAGCATTATCAGGGACCAGGGCTGATCCCTGCGGAAGAACCTCTCCTGGATCTCATCAAGGGCTGATCTGTCCAGAAGTCCCGTGAGGGGATCCCTGGTTGCCTGAAGTCCCTTTTCACTCATTCCGTGAAGACCCCGTACGCTTCTGGAACACCACGCCCTCCTTCGTCTGCTTCAGTCATAAGCATATGGCGTTCCATAAACATATTGCATATTAATATCTAATAAGCAAATTAAAATAGTCTTGCCAGGACAGAGTGAGGGGAATTCCGTTTGAACGGAAGGCGTTCTTAGGGGCGGCGTTCCCGGACTTACCTCTTCTGCTGCCTGGCCCAGGAGTCCTTCAGGGTAATGGTGCGGTTGAAGACCGGTCTCTCCGGTGTCGATTCCGGATCAACGCAGAAATAGCCGTGCCTCTCGAACTGGCAGGTGTAGCCGGCTGGGCGCGTTGCCATGTGCTCCTCCACCAGGCACCCGCTGGCCACCGTGAGGGAATCGGGGTTAAGGGAATCGGTGAAGTCCATGCCTTCTTCAGTTTTCAGGGGGTTCTCCCGGGCGAAGAGGCGGTCGTAAAGGCGGACCTCAGCCTTCCGGGCGTTTTCCGAGGAGATCCAGTGGATAGTACCCCTTACCTTCCTGCCATCCGGGGCGTTGCCCCCGGAGCTCTCAGGATCGTAAACGCACCTGATCCCGGTTATCCTTCCGTTCTCATCCTTCTCGAAGCCGGTGCAGGTCACCAGATAGGCGTACCGGAGCCTTACCTCCCTGCCCGGTCCCATCCGGTGGTACTTCCTGGGAGGGTCTTCCATGAAATCGGCCCGTTCTATGTAAAGCTCCCTGGTGAAGGGAACCTTCCGTATCCCCTGGCTCTCGTCCTCTGGGTTCACCGTGTAGTCGAACAGTTCCGTCCGGTCCTCGGGGTAGTTCTCCACGACCAGTTTCACCGGGTCGATGACCGACATTGCCCTGGGCGCTTCTGCGTTGAGCTCGTCCCTTATACAGCTCTCGAAAAGGGCTATGTCAACGGTGCTGTTCCTCTTTGCCAGGCCTATCACCGAACAGAACTTCCGTATTGCCCCGGGGGGTATGCCCCTTCTCCTCATGCCGCAGAGTGTGGGCATCCTGGGGTCGTCCCAGCCCTTCACGAAGTTCTCCTCGACGAGCCTTCTGAGATATCTTTTGCTTACCACCGTGTAGTTCAGGTTGAGCCTGGCGAACTCGATCTGCCTCGACCTGAACATGTTCAGTTTTTCCAGGTACCAGTCGTAGAGCGGTCTGTTGTCCTCGAACTCCAGGGTGCACAGGCTGTGGGTCACCCCTTCTATTGAGTCCTCGAGGCAGTGGGCGAAGTCGTACATCGGATAGATGCACCAGCTGTCTCCAGTTCTGTGGTGGGAATGGTGAACGATCCGGTATATGGCGGGGTCCCGCATGTTCATGTTCGGGCTGGCCATGTCTATCTTCGCCCGGAGGGTCCTGCTTCCAGCGGCGAACTCACCCTCCCTCATCCTCCTGAAAAGGTCCAGATTCTCCTCCACCGGTCTCTCCCGGTAGGGGCTGTTCTTCCCGGGTTCAGTAAGGGTTCCCCTGTAGTTCCGTATTTCCTCTGCGGAAAGGTCGCACACATACGCGAGACCCATCTCTATCAGCTTTATCGCAAGGTCATACATTTTCTGGAAGTAGTCGGAGGCATAGTGAAGCTCGTCCCACTGGAAACCGAGCCAGTGGATGTCCTCTTTCATTCCCTCCACGAACTCGGTCTCTTCCTTTACCGGATTGGTGTCGTCGAACCTGAGGTTGCATCTTCCGCGGTATTCCTCGGCTATTCCGAAGTTGGTGCATATCGACTTGGCATGGCCTATATGGAGGTACCCGTTGGGTTCCGGCGGGAACCTGGTGATGATCTCACTGTGCTTCCCGCTGGCCAGGTCCCCTTCGATGATATCCCTGATGAAATCGGACTTTCTTTTCTCTTCCATTTTCTGCAGCTCCTCACCGTGACTGTTGGGCTATAATAACCAAAAGGCCGTTCAGCTATCCATGACCTGTTGAACGGTGTCCAGGAAGGAGATCCAAGCCCCTCTGAACAGATGAAGGGGTCTTGTGTCAGGTGTCCTGAGCTCCAGGGTCAGACCCTTGGTGTTCAGCCTTACGTCGGTGAAGATAGTTGTGAAGTGAACCATGAAGTCATGAAAACCGGGCTCGGGGTTCAGGTCCCTGAAGGGGATGCCCGTATTCAGGTCCAGGGCGTTCAGGGCGAACTCCACCAGCTTTTCCAGGAGGATCTCAGGCGTGGTTACGTTCTCCGCCCCGGCGCAGGTGAGACCGCAACGGGACGGGTCGGTCCTGTTCCAGATATCCCTTCTTTCCGGACCCATTGCGAACCCTTCCTCCCTGGAAAGGGCGCACATGAGTTCCCAGAGCTTCAGAAGCTCCCCGAAAGACATCACCGCAGCATGGAAGTGAATTGCCGCGGTGCCCTTCATCATGTCCCGCCCCCGGTCGCTGGTCCTTCCCAGGAGTTCGTGGAGAGCCCTGTAGCGGTGAGCCTCCAGGAGCATGGGCGCCAGGTCCCTTCCCGGTATGAAGTCAACCGGCAGATAGCTTATCCCTGTGGAAAGCCTGATGGATTCCACGGTGTCGCCTATCCTCTTCAGCAGGCCGTCGAAAAGCTCGATGTCCCCCTTATGCAGTGGGGGGCTGCTGAACTCTATCTGACCACCCGGTTCGAAGGTTACGTACATGCCGTTCCGGTCGATGACCAGACCGTTGTCGTTCCCGTGGAAGCCCAGCCCCGGGAGGGCAGCCTGCACCCTTGCCAGATCCGCCTTTTCCAGGGGGACCCGTGATATGAGTTCGTACTCGAAGCCGTATGTCCTTTCGGACCTGCCGGAGACCCTGTTCTCCACAAGGTCCCTGAATTCGGTCAAGTATCTCAAGTCGCGTCCTTCATGAATTCGCCGTACCACAGGGAGAACACCACGATGGCGAAAACCCTGTCTCCGGCTGACACAAGCGTTTCCGGGCCGACGCCCTTTCCGGTCACCTCACCGGCATAGCCCCTGACCATATCCGGGTCGAGTATTCCCTGGGACCTCACCGTGTTCCCCAAAAGGATGTCGGCAATTGGTTCAGGGAGGGAACGGGGGTCGGAAAACCATTGGGCAATGGGCATCGTGAAGGGTTTCTTGCTCCTTCTTGTCACTTCTTCCGGGAGGATCCCGCCCTTCCTGAAAGCCTCCCTGCAGAGGTGCTTGCCGGTCCTTTCCTTCAGGTTTACCCTGTACTCCAGGGGAAGCCCCCCGGCGAACTCCGCAAGTCTGTAGTCCAGGAAAGGTGTTCTTGTCTCCAGGCTGTGGCGCATGCTCAGCTTGTCCAGTCGCAGATTCACGTAGTTGGGAAGCCTGGTAAGCGCTTCGATCATCTGCATGGCGTCTATGGGGTCTACGCCTTCCCCGATGGAGCGCAGCCTCTTCTCACCGCAGTCGCTGAAACCGCCGGGTGATATCCCTGTAAGCGCGGTGATCTCATCGGCGTGGAAAAGCCGTTCGCCGGTTATGTGCCTGGTGAGGTGGTTCCCCGGGGCGGATTTCCTCTCCAGCAGTTCAGGGAAGTCTTGGAGAATTGCGCTTCTTCCTTCAGGGGAGGATCTGTCCGCCTCGATGGCGGCGGCTTCCACCAGGAACTTCCTGTAGCCTGCGAACACCTCGTCTGCTCCCTCGCCGGTGAGCACCACTTTGAGCCTTTCCGCGGCCAGTCTGCAGACCTGGTCGGTGGGCACCATGGTTCCCAGGGATATGGGTTCCTCCACGGACCTTACAAGGTCGGGAAGAAGCAGAAGGTTCCCTGGCAGGCAGGTGTCCCTTACCACCCCTGCCCCGGCGAACCTTTCTGGCATAAGTTCCAGAAGCCGGTCCACATCTGAAGTCTCATCGTATTCCTCTTCATGAAAGCCGATGGTGAAGAGCTTCAGATCCGGCTGGCAAATCGCCGCCGCGGAGGCCACCGCAGAGGAATCTATCCCCCCGGAGATCAGGCTGCCCACCTCCACGTCGCTCCTGAGCCGTATCCTCACAGCATCCATGAAAAGCGCTGTGAATTCCTCCTCTGCCTCCTCCATGGTCATGCCTCTATCTTCACGGAACTCCCAGTCCCAGTATGTTGAGGTCCTGAAATCGCCGGTTTCGGTGCTGAGAACGAGTATGGACCCTGGAAGCAGCTTCCGGATGCCCCTGAACATCGTCTCCTCGCCGAAGAGATAACGGTAGGTTAACCAGGAGGGAAGCATCCGCCGGTTCAGCTCCCTGGCCGTCCCGGGAGCCTCCAGCAGTGGAGTGATCTCGCTGGAGAAGAAGAACCCGTTACTGTTTATGGTGTAGTAGAGGGGTTTTATGCCGAAACGGTCCCTGAACAGTACTATCCTTTTGCGGGCGGGGTCCAGGACAGCCCCTGCGAACATGCCGTTCAGCCTGGAGGTGAATTCGGTTCCCCAGTGGAGATATGCCTTGAGGGCAACCTCCATGTCCCCGGTGGTTGAGTATTCCGTGCAAGGGAGTTCCCTCTTCAGCTCTATGTAGTTGTATATCTGGCCGTTGCAGACTATCGAAGCCCCTGACTCGCGGTCATGGATGGGCTGCATGCCGGTCTCCAGGTCCAGGATGGAAAGCCTGGCGAAACCGGTGCCCATGTCGCCGCTCTGGTTGATGGAGAACTCGTCGGGACCCCTGTGACGAAGCAGCGAGCACCCCTTCTCAAGGAACGCCCTTCCCGGCTCAGTTCCGATGGACCGTGAAAGATAACCGGTGAATCCGCACACTTCGATCCCCTTCCGAAGAGGGGAAAATAACTCCGGCGGAGGATTTTTCCTAATATGGCGGAGAGATCAGAGAGCCGCGGCCAGTTCCTCCAGGGATGTAACTTCCTCCAGCTGCCTGGAGATCATGTCTCCTGGCCGCCTGCCGGGATAGGACTTCCTGGAGAAAAGGAAAGCGCCGTCGCTGACGATGACCGCGTTCCCCATCCTCGTCAGGGGTTCCAGGGGAAGCTTCACAGGGGATTTGACCATTCTGGGAACTCCCCGGTGAAGTACGCAGGTGAACGGGGGAAGGACCATCTCGATGGTGGTGATCACCTCGTAGTCGTTCTCACGGTAAAGCGCCGATGAAACGTATCTTCCGTTCCTGAAACCCTCCAGGACCCTGAGTGGCGAGCCCACAGCCCTGAGGACAGGGCAGCTTGTGGTCCTCTCAGGATCGGTGACGTGCAGCCCGGACCTCTCAAGGGCGGTCCTGGAACCAGCGGCCGGGGCCATGGCCGTTCCCAGCCCCCGGCTCCATATGCTCTCTATTATGTTCTCCAGTGTCATCTCCGTTCACCTCCGGTGTGTATATTAACCAGCCACTGTTAACCACGAGTTAATCCAGGGTTAAGGAAATCCATGGAAGAAATTTCGATCATAGGCGCCGGCCTTGCCGGCTCCGAAGCGGCCCTTCAGCTGGCTGACAGAGGATTCGCCGTTAACCTCCACGAGATGAGACCGGAGGTTACCACCCCTGCCCACAGGACAGGTCTTCCCGCTGAGCTGGTGTGCTCGAACTCACTCAGATCCGATCTTTTGAGGAACGCCCCGGGGCTCCTCAAGGAGGAGCTGCGACGGGCGGGTTCAATGCTCATCCGCGCCGCCGATTCCGCCAGGATCCCCGCCGGCGGAGCCCTGGCGGTGGAC
>CAYLXG010000136.1:0-6382 GCA_964387445.1 uncultured bacterium | reverse complement strand
GAAGGAAGTTGACCTGCTGAATGGAAAGGGGCTTGATCGCCGCCGAGTTCAGGAAGGTTCCCACGGGATCGCCTTCCTTCAGGAAACCTGTTCCCCTGGACTTCACCACACCGGCCAGGGTTCCCATGATGACAATACCCGCAACCGCAGCAACGTACCACATGATCTGCTTCCCTCCGATAAGGACCTTTGTCGATTATACGCCGCGAACCGGGCCTATATTCCCAGCAGTTCCCTCATTCTACCGGCGTGTCCCTGAAGAGGCTCCTGCCCGTCGTTGGACGTAACCCAGTACAGGCTGCCCTTCAGGAAGGAATCCAGTTTCCTGAGATCGTCCACGGAAACGCTGGCAGCGGTTTCCTCGCCGTTCTCCCCGGAAACCCGGAGCACCAGGACGGCGCTTCCAACACCGTGGACTGAGCAGAACGAGCAGAAGGAACTCTCGTCCAGGACAACCGAAAAGTCCGTGGATGCGTTAATCGACACCGCCAGCCTCCTGGCCGCTTCGAGCTCATGGTTCATATAGGCGAACATTCCGCCGCCGTACATGGTCTTTTCGCCGCATACGGGGCAGATGTACTCCGCGGAGTCGGGGATCATCATCGGGGCGTAGCACATGGCCCCCATTGCTGGTTCAGGGGGTTCCTCCCTCTCCAGCCTTGCCAGAAGCAGTTCTATCTGGTCCATTGAGAGGGATACCACTGTTTCAGAGGTCATGCCCGGATTCGCCGGCTCTTTCCTGTTCATGTAGTGCACCGCCCCCGCAGCCGCAGCGGCCGCAATGAGGATCAAAGGCACATAGAGCATATCTGTGTTCCTTTCATGCAAACGCCTGATAATCATGCCCCGGTGCGCACTCCCAGTCAATACCCTCCGGCCGCCCGCAAGTTTGACAATCAAATCCTGTAAATGCTCACAAGATGGCTAAATAACCTGTATCAGGTTTTGGTTTACAATCTGATTCCAATCGCTTTGTGCAACTGTTGTATCTCGAAGCCCCGGGGACTCAATGCTCCTTTTTCCTGCCAGGTAGGCTCCAGCCCCATATTTTCGTATTTTCCACCCTGCGCAGATATCGATTGGATCTTTGGTCCGGGGAAACGGGGAGGAGCGATATTGAGGATCAGGGGTGAAACGGGTTTTTTGGCATTTGCGGCACTTGCTGTATTACTGCTTTTCGTGTTCTTCCTGTCCGTTCCCCTGTTCGGAGATACGCTGGGATACGGCTACAGCACCGTTAACTGGATGAGGGACAACGGATACACTCCCTTTGCTTCAGGTGAAGGCAGGGGAGAGCAGGCCATGGGCCATCCTACGCTGTTCTTCTGGCTGTGGGCCCTTCTTTCAGCGGCAGCAGGCGAAACGCTAGCCACTGCCCGACTGCTTCCAGCCGTGGCTACTTTCATGGCCCTGTGGGGCATGTACAGGCTGGGAAGGCAGCTTGCCTCTTCAGAGGCCGGCTGGCTGTCAGCACTGGCCCTGCTGGCCAGCCCGCTCTTTCTGATCCAGTGCATGAGACCCATGCCTGACAGCGCCGTTGTTGCCGCAGTGATCTGGTCCCTCTACTTCTATGTTAGAGGCAGGTATCCAGCGGCGGCTCTTCTCTGTGCCCTTGGTGTGGCTTTCAGGGAACAGGCCATTTTCATTGCTGCTGCTTTCTTCCTCGCTGAACTCACCGAGACGGGCATCAGACGTCCGGGAAGGCTTCTGCTGTTCGCTTCACCGATCCTCGTAATAGTATTCACCGGCCTGGCGAATCTCGTTGTGAACGGTTACTTCTTTTTTCCCACATATACCGGAGAAGGGGCCCAGCTGCCGCAGGGCTGGTTCCTCCAGAGGATGCGGCTTTTCGGGGCACATCTTCTGGCTGAGGACAGCAGATGGATCCTTGTCACCGCCGCTGTGGCGGGCATACTCCGGGACAGGGGGCGTGACAGGCACTCACTGCCCTTCATCCTCGCACTTCTCTTCCCGGCCATTCTACCGCCTCCTGAAAGGCTCCTTTTCATCGCCTTCGCAGCTGCGGGTGTTCTTGTCTATATGGTAAGGGAAAGGCTTTACACCACGAAACTGTCATGGGTCTTCATCCTGGTTCCTCTCTTCATGGTGATGTTCCATGTTCTGGTGGTGATGCAGTCACCTGATCCGGTGCTGGACCTTTTCCGCTACGTACTGCCGGCGTATCCGTTCATTCTTCTGGGTGGGATCGTCATGCTGTTCAGGTACTACTCCAGGGGAACCGCTCTGGCCCTGGGGCTGGTGTTCCTGGCAGCCACTGCCTATTCCAACCGGGTTATCCGCAGGGCTAACCAGCCTGATACATCCCTTGCATGTACGGAGATACTTATGGATTACAGGGATGCTGTACGCTTTGCTGCATCCCTCGGGGATACCGTACTGGTGGCTGATATCGACGCCGCCTACTTCACCAGCCCGGAGTGCGGGACCTTGCGAACCCCTGTTCCCGTCAGGAACATCCTCAATGGAGGTAAAATCAGCGAAGATGCTGAGTCTACCCTTGTTGTGGCAACCTTCATGGCCGGTCAGGGGAACCTGGAGATAACCGAATCCATGCTGCCCGAGGGCTCTGTGCTGATCATGCCGGATGAGCCCATATGGAATAACGGAACGAACAGGGTAAGCCTCTACAGGGTGTCTCCCAGGTGAGGATAACCCTGTTCTACCCGCCCAGACCCGGTGGAGCGGGTACCAACCTGGTGCCTCCCCTGGGGCTTCTCTATCTTGGCGGAGTCCTCGAACGCGCAGGCCACGAGGTAACTCTTCTGGATTTTTCCCTGCTTGAGGAAACGGGTGACCGTCTTGTTCAACGGGTGGTTGACTCAAGACCCGAACTGCTCATGTTCTCTGCTTTCACCTCAGACGTATTCCTGCTGAAACCGGTTTTTCAGAAACTCAGGGCAGAACTGCCGGAAACGATCATGTGGATGGGGGGTCCCCATGCATCCTGCGTCGGGGGCGGCGCTTTCAGGGATTTTCCGGGAATGGATGCGGTTTTCCTGGGAGAGGCGGAGGAATCCGTTCTTGAAGCGCTCCAGTTCCCTGAAGCACCGCCTGATGGTGTGATATACGGAAGTGATCCAGACAGGATCTCCGAGCCCAGGCATGTCAAGGATCTTAGCACCCTTCCCCTGCCGGCATGGCATCTGGCTCCGCCGGCAAGTTACAGGGGGCTGCCCAACGGCGTGGTCCTGAAGAAGCTTCCCTACGCCCCTGTGATAACCACCAGGGGCTGCCCCTACAGGTGCACATTCTGTGCAGGCTTCAGAGTGACCGGCAGGCGGATAAGGCACCGGCCCCTGGAACAGGTCTGGCAGGAGATAGATCTGCTGGTGAACGAGTACGGAGTCCGGGAGATACATATCGAGGACGACAACTTCACCTTCGACCAGGACTACGCGAAGGAGTTCTGCAGGATCGCCCTTGAAAAGAAGCTTCCCGTTCTTTTCTCCACCCCCAACGGAGTCAGACTGGACGCATTGGACGATGAACTCCTTGAACTCATGAAAGCTGCCGGATGGTATGTCATCCACTGCGGGATCGAATCCGGCTCCGACAGGATACTGAAGAAGGTGATGAAGGCCTCGACCACTGAAGAGATCAAGGCAAACATCAGCAGGATCCACAGCCACGGTCTTCCAATAGCAGCATATTTCATTCTTGGTCTACCCGGCGAGACCAGGGAGGACATAAGGAAGACGATAGCCTTTTCCATCGAGAGCGGAGTGGAATGGGCCCAGTTCGCCTGCTTCCTTCCCATTCCAGGATCCCCCGACGGGGACTCTTTCCTCAAGGACCGCGACATGGCCGCCACAGGATGGGCTGCTTTCCATAACACCTCCTGTCCCGCTCCGCCTGAGAACATCACCGCCGGGGAGCTGAAGAGCCTTCAAAGAAAGGCTTTCCTGTCATTCTACCTCAGACCGGGGCCGGTGATCCGTACACTGGGACTGCTCTTTCACCGCTATACCTTCATCCGGATACTGAAAAGGGCCGCTGCTTATCTCACCGGCTCCGGGAATCCTTGACCTTCCACTGGCCCGTCCTTAGTTTCCCGGCAATAAACCTGGAGGTCTGATGTACAGGGAGTTCACAGTTGGCCTGGTGATTCCGGCGCACAATGAAGAGGAGGGGCTTCCCACTGTCCTTAAGGCGGTTCCCGGGATAGTCGACAGGGTCTTCGTTGTGAACAACTGTTCCAATGACAACACCGCCTCTGTGGCGGCGGACCTCGGTGCCATCGTGATCGACCAGCCCATCAAGGGCTATGGAAGCGCTTACAAGGCAGGATTCAAGGCCGTTGACACCGACATAGTCTGCACCGCGGACGCCGACGGGACATACCCTGTCGGCCTGATCCCCCAGCTGATCGACGCCCTGTTCGATGAGGACATTGACTTCATCTCCGCCAGGCGGATACCCGACGACCATTCCCATACCCTCAACAACGTCATGCGTTTCTCCGGGAACTGGATACTGACCGCTGTGACGATGCTCCTTTTCTGGAGGAAGATACTTGACAGCCAGTCGGGAATGTGGGTATTCAAAAGACCTGTTCTGGAGAAGATAACCCTGACCAGCGACGGGATGCCCCTCTCCGAAGAGCTGAAGATCGAGGTATGGAGCAACCGGAGCATCAGGGCGAAGGAGATCGGTGTGCCCTTCAGCTATTCCGACCGAATGGGAAAGGCCAAGCTCAACCTCTGGCGGGACGGCTTCCGCAACCTCATCTTCCTTTTCGCCAAGCGCCTCGGCATTCCCATGACCAGGGCCTAGCTATCTGCAGGCCGACCCGCAGGCCGCCCGCAAGTATGTTGATCAAAAACCACGACTGCTCATATAATGGTGCCTTAGCCGGTATCAGATCTGGCTGTTCGAATTCGCTTCGGGGTGCCTATAATTCCTTAATAGATCAGTTCGAAAAGCGTCCACTATGGGGTACCTGCAAGAACTTACAGTGAAATTCTGTAACTTCATACAACATAATACGATAACTGTTCACTACGGGTGCCTGCTAGAAAGTGCTCTTACACCTTATATGCTAATAAGATGCAGTAATAAAAAGCTGGAATTTAGGGATAGATAGGTATGATGCATAGTCTGGTAATAGTGCATAACCTTCAGGATCATTCGGGTTCTCATGATCGCTAGTGAAATTGAACTCAAGTAGTTCACCCGAGGAAACATGAAGTGTTGAAGTCGTTCTCTCCTTGTAACCTACATATCTTGCTCCCAGAGTGTAGTCTCCCTCACTTAGATTAATGATAAAATAAATTCCTTCAGAATTGGTCATTGCCCCATACGAAGTGCCCAAAACCATAACTGTTGCACCGCATAGGGGCTCCCCATCGCTTGATTCCACCTTTCCTGTTATGCAAGCATTCATTGCTATTGGGCATCGTCCTGAAGCCTCATCAAAACTGCATTCAGCTATTGCTCCAGGTTCAATCCAAACTGAATCGCAAACAGCACTTATATGACTTGATGAAGAAACTCCTATTGCATGAAAACCAGGAGTAAGCTCCTCCAAAATGTAGTGCCCTTCGTTATCTATTCTGCAAGAAACACCATTGCCATAAATAACTCTGACCCGCCCTCCTCTCACCATAAAACCATGATTATCTACTACTATTCCTTCAAGAGAGCCATAACCAGTATCTACTCTATCATTGATCTGTTCTATTTCGCTCATGGCATTATCAACCTTTATCTGGATTTTAGTAGAACTACAATCTTCAGGGTTTTGCATTGTATACGTTTGATAATAGCCGTTTGGAAGCGTCAGAGAATAGAAACCCTCTGAGTCTGTCGTTGTGATACTCGTTGCCATGTCAATTCTTGTGATACCATACTCTATCCAGTTTATTCTATCCAGTTCTGCCACAACCAATACATTTGCTAAAGGATATCCATAAGAGTTTGTAACTCTACCATATATACCTGAATTCCCAGCAAAAGCTGTTGAGCAGCTAAATGAAAGAAATGCAGATATAAATAATGCTATATGAATAATCATTGCTCCTATAAAGTTGAAATTATTACAGGACTATTAGCAAAAACAACTCAAGTATCATAAAAAATAATATAGCGTTATTGTTATTGGATGTCAATATTGATATAGCATGATCAAATAAGTATCCACCGCAGGGTGTTTAGTAAGCATTTTCTACTGGCTGCAGAAATTCCTTTTCGGAAAGTTCAGGGATGACTACTTGAGCATTCTGGAAACCAGTTCTAAGAGTATCCACTACGGGGTACCAAATATTGATACCGAACGAATTGGACACGATTACCTGAGTTCCAGGTTATCGCCGTCAAGATGGGCTTTGGTGATGAGTGGATTTCTCCGACAGTCATGATTCTT
>CAYLXG010000135.1:0-6428 GCA_964387445.1 uncultured bacterium | reverse complement strand
TCCTTATCCAGTTCCATCCTGATGAGCTACTGATTCCTCACCCTTTCGATGAACTCAAGGACCCTCTGCTGTATGATGTCCCTGGTGTCCCTGAAGAACTGAAGCTTTTCCTCCCTGCTGCCCTGGAACGCAGCGGGGTCTTCCAGGTCCCAGAACTCCCTTACCCCGGCCCAGGGGTAGATGGGGCAGTTGGACTCGGCACTGCGGCACACGGTTATCAGGTAGCCCACATGTATCTGCTTGTCGAAGAACTCGTCCAGAAGGCTCTTGCTCCTGTGGTTCAGTTCCTCGAGGTCGATGCCGGCCTCCCTCATCACCTCGATGGTGAACGGGTTGATGGGAAACGGTTCAAGCCCGGCGCTGTGAGCCTGGAAGTCATCGCCTCCGTGCAGCCTGAGGAAAGCCTCCGCCATCTGGCTCCTGGCTGAATTCCCGGTGCACAGGAAAAGCACCCTGGTCTTGCCCATGGGTCATCCCTTCTCTGGGGTTGCGGTACCTTACCAGGGAACCATGTGAAGGGATTGTTAAGCAGCGGTTAACTCAATTCTGTTCAGAAGGATGCCTTCACGCCGCCCCAGGTGCTCTGTGAAAGGGTCTGGCCGATATCAACGGTCAGACGGGCTATCCATTGGTCCTCGGATGAGTCCTCGTAACTGAAGAACAGGCTGTTGAGGTCTTCACTGTAGGCCAGGCCGTAGGAGTTCTCCGAAGTCACGGGGAAAGCACCGAATCCAAGGTATTCAAGCGCGGTTCCGTTCCACCTGTAGACCCAGATGCCTGAAGCTCCGTAGGAGGTCACCACGACGGCCAGGTCACCGTCCCAGGGGAAAACGGTTATGCCCGAGAGCTGCCCGGAGGTCTCGGGCACGCTGAGAACATCGAAGGGAGTGTACTCGGGTATGAACCTTATGATGCTCCCGGTGCCGTTGGTGGTCCAGAAGTATCCTCCGTGGAAATCCATACCCCTGCCCGCCGAGAAGGACGGGTCGAACACGGTGTTCCAGGTCGTGCCCCAGTCCGGGGTGTAGAACAGGTCGTCCCCGCTCCAGTCATTGGTGTAGAAGGTGCCTGCGGAAGCGGGATCGAACGCCGCTCCGAAGCAGCTGGTGTTGGAGGGATCAAGGCTGATCTCCATGTTCACCGTTCCGGTGGTCGGAGAGTAGCCGTAAACTTTCATTGCGGTGTTGTTAACCCCAAGAAGGGCTGTTTCCTCGATCATGTAAAGCCCCAGGGCCTTACCTTCTGCGGCGAAAGTGCTCACCAGCGAAAGTGAGATGTCGGCACAGGGCACGGGATCTGCCAAGGGATCAGTGTTCGCAGCCTGTATTGCCCCGTTGTCCCCCAGACCATGGAAGACCAGGGCGGCAAGAACGATGCAGTACATTATCCCCTCCTTCTAATAAACACAGGCAATGCCCCCATCTGAAGCACCATTATTAGAACAATACTCTATCCCATGGGCAGCAGCAATCTCACAGATGCGGGATCATCCATTCCGATTACCGTAGAACTTCATGAGCTTGAGGAGTTCGTCAACCACCAGCACGGACGAGGCCACCGCGGTTATCCAGAGCCAGTTCGACGCGGAAAGGGCCTGTACCCCGAAGATGCCCTGGCCTAGACCGGTCTGTGTCGCCAGCTCCTGAAGGACCACGGAGGTAAGGATCCCTGCCCACTGCCTCTTGTTCCTTACGACCCCCACCGAGAACACCGAAGAGGTCAGGGACCTGGAACTCACCGCCTGGAACCACTGGAAAGCCGCAAGGGCATTGAAGGCCATGGTGCGGGCATGCACTTCCCCTCCGCCCAGTTCCCTGTTGAAGAGGAACAGAGTTCCCGCGGCCATCATAGGGGCGAAGATGAAGATCCTCTTGATGAAGCCCCCGCCCAGTATCCCCTCCGAAGGGGGCCTGGGCCTCTGCCTCAGCACGCTGCCATGACCGGGCTCTATCCCCAGTGGTATGGTGCAGGCTCCGTCGGTCACCAGGTTTATCCACAGTATCATCACCGCGGTGAGGGGCAGGGGCATTCCCAGGGCCAGCCCCGCCGCCAGGGTGAGTATCTCCCCCAGGTTCGTGGTTATCAGGAAAAAGACCACCCGCCTGAGGTTGGAGAAGATCGTTCTCCCCTCCTCCACCGCCTCTACTATTGTGGCGAAGTCATCGTCGGAGAGGCTCGTGTCCGCGGCTTCCCGGGCCACCTCCGTGCCTGTCTTTCCCACTGCTATGCCTATGTCGGCGCCCTTCAGGGCCGGGGCGTCGTTAACCCCGTCCCCTGTCATGGCCACTATCTCCCCGCGGCTCTTCAGGGCCTGGAGTATCCTAAGCTTGTGCTGGGGGGTTACCCTGGCATAAACGGACACCTCCCCGGCGAGCCCCTCCAGGCTGCTCTGGTCCATCCCGTCCAGTTCCGCCCCTGTGATCACCCTGGCATCCGCCGGGGCTATTCCCGCGGATGCGGCGATGGCCCTGGCGGTAACGGCGTGGTCACCGGTTATCATCACCACCCTTATTCCCGCTCCCCCGGCGGCTGCAACGGCCTCCACCGCCTCGGGCCTGGGCGGGTCCACCATACCCCAGAGGCCGGCGAAGACCAGATCGTTTTCGGCATCCTCTTCGGTGATGGAGGCCGGATCTCCTCCGAGGTCCCTGAACGCCCCGGCAAGGACCCTCAGGCCCCTTGAGGCCATGGCTTCGATCTGCTCCTCGATCATCCCCCGGCGCTCCGGGGTCATCTCTGCCGGAGTGCCGCCATCGAGGATCCGCGAACTGAAACCCAGCACCCTGTCCGCGGCTCCCATCGAGTAAAGCATGGAATCACCGCACAGGACGGCCATGTACTTCCTGGAACTGGAAAACGGTATCTCGTCCCTCCTGGGAAACGCCTTCCTTGTCTCCCCGGGGTCCATCCCGCCGTGGATGGACGATGCCAGCACCGCGCCCTCGGTGGGTGAACCCTCATATGATCCTGCACTGGTGACCGTTGCGTTGTTGGCCAGCACTCCGCACCTGAGAAGGGTCTCCAGTTCGTCCTCACCCCTGGACCCGTGGAAACCCTCCGCGTCAACGGTCATCTCCCCTCCGGCGGTCCAGCCGTGGGTCACCGTCATCCTGTTCCTGGTTATGGTGCCGGTCTTGTCGCTGCATATCACCGTTGTGGACCCCAGGGTCTCCACCGCTGGCAGGGTCCTCACAACGGCGTTCTTTCCGGCCATTCTCTGAACGCCCAGGGCCAGGGTAACGCTTATCACCGCGGGAAGGCCCTCGGGGATCGCCGAGACCGCAACCGCTATGGCGAAGAGGGCCATCTCCGAGGGGGAGTGCCCCTGAAGGAGCCCCAGGAGGAATATCAGCCCGGAGAGTCCCATACCTGAAATGCCCAGCACCAGCCCCAGCCTGGAAAGGCGCTTCTGAAGCGGTGTCTTGCCCCTCTCCGTCTCCCTGACCGAACCGGCGATCCTTCCCAGCTGGGTGTTCATTCCCGTCTCCACCACCACCGCCAGGCCGTTGCCCCTGGTTATCGCCGAGGACATCCAGAGCATGTTGACCCTGTCCGCAGGCTGGGTGTCGGGGGGATACTCCCCCGGGGTCTTGTGCACCGGCTCGCTTTCTCCGGTGAGGGCCGATTCATCGGCGTAGAGATCCACCGACGAGAAAAGCCTGGCATCCGCCGGGACCCTGTCCCCTGTACCGAGCTTAAGGATATCCCCGGGTACGATCTCCTCGGAGGAGACCGTTGCCGCCTCTCCGTTCCTTATAACCCTGGCGTGGGGAACCGCCATCAGCCGCAGGGCTTCCAGGGCCCTGTCCGCCTTCAGTTCCTGAACCGCTCCCATGATGGTGTTCAGCACGATCACGGCACCTATCACCGCCGCGTCTATGGAGTGGCCCGTGGCGAGGGAAAGGCCCGCAGCCCCGATCAGAAGGTAGATAAGCGGGTTGTGCACCTGATCCCGGAACACCTTCAGCGCCGAGGGGCCCTCCGCTGCCTCGAGGGCGTTGGGTCCGTGCTTTGCCAGCCTTCTGGAAACTTCTTCCTTTGTGAGACCATCTTCACCTGAACCGGTGCTTTCCCACAGGGTTTTCGTATCGACGGAATGCCAGTTCTTCATATCTCCCCCTATGTACCATTGCAGTTGGTTATTATACCAAACCCACGACACCGAACAGGAGGAACGCAATGGCGCATATTGAAACCGTGCAGCCGGATGAGGCCAGGGGGAAAATAGCCGAGGTATACAGGGCAATAGCAGGTTCGAGGGGCAGGATAGCGCATGTTCACATGCTTCAGAGCCTTGACCCGGACAGCCTTGAGAATCACATGAACCTGTACCGGAGCGTGGTGTTCGGCAGGTCCGATCTCTCCAGGGCAAGGCGTGAGATGATGGGGGTCGTGGTGAGTGCGGTGAACGGCTGCAGGTACTGCGTCGCTCACCACATCGAGGCACTGAACCACTTCTGGAAAAACATGGACAGGTGCAGGACCCTGGCGGAGGATTACGGAAAACTGGAACTGAGCACCCTGGACGCTGACCTCTGCAGACTGGCGGAAACCCTCACGAGGAACCCCGGAGATCCCGGCTGCCTCATGGATTCCCTTAAACGGGGGCTAAGCGACAGGGGCGTACTGGACGCGGTTCAGGTGGTTGCCTATTTCAACTTCGTCAACAGACTTGTGCTGGGCCTGGGATGCGGCCTGGAGAAAGACCCCGGCGGCTACAGCTACGACTGAGCCCCGGGGCGATAAGGATCAGAAAGGTGAACGGATGAGAGCTGTCACTTTGCCTTCTTGGCCTTCTTCTCCTTGCGTTTTTCCTTGAGGGTCTTCTCCGGTTTCTTCTTCTCTTCCTTGTGCATGTCGCGATTCTTGGCCATGATCTCCTCCTTTGGTGGACAGCATGGTGAATATAGCATCAGAGGAACGAACCCGACACAGGAACACGATTGGAAACTGAACGGTGGCTGTAAGAACAGAGACCAGGAACCTCATTCTCAGGGAACTTGCCATGAAGGACGCCTCATTGGTTGCCGGAAATGGCCATGATGAGTCCGATGCCCGTGCAAAGATCCGGGGAATGGCCGCCAACCACCGGAGGAACACACCGGGAAACCTCTTCCACCTCTGCCTGGGCATCTTCGATAAGACATCAGGCGGCTTCGCCGGGTGGTGCGGGCTGGACAACACCGATGAGTCCAGGCCGAACCCGGTTCTGTTCTATGTGGTACAGGAGCGTTTCAGGGGAAGGGGTTTCGCCACCGAGGCGGCGGAGGCAATGCTTGCATACGGCTTCAGTGATCTGGACCTTCCTGTGATGGACGCAGGGGTGGCGGTTGACAACGGAGCCTCCATAAGAGTATTGGAAAAGATCGGAATGCACAGGAAAGAGTCCTCCGCGGATGGATATCTTCAGTTCACCATTACCAGGGAGGAGTACCTGAAAGAACTATGATCGGCATGTTCCGGAGGCTTGAGGAGATCAGCGCCAGGCCGGCCCCCTTCCAGTTCCACACAGCCGGAAAGCTCTGGACCGACCCGCACATCGCCAGGTGGATGCTCTCCTTCCATCTCAGCAACGGCATCGATGCCGCCTCCCGCTCCGGGGAGTTCATGGACAGATCTGCTCTATGGATAGCGAACACGTTCAATCTGGGCGGAGGAACAACGGTCCTGGACCTGGGCTGCGGCCCTGGCCTCATGGCCTCCCGTCTGGCACGTCTGGGAGCGGTGGCAACAGGGGTGGACTTCTCAAGCAGCTCCATTGAGTGGGCCAGAAAGGCCGCTGAAAAAGAGCATCTTCCTGTACGGTACATCTGCGCAGACTACCTGGAGGCGGAACTCACAGGCACCTTTGATCTCATCACAATGATAATGTGCGACTTCTGCGCCCTCAGCCCGGTTCAGAGAAGAACCCTGGTGAAGAAGTGCCACTCTCTTCTCAACCCCGGCGGCGCTGTGCTGCTGGATGTGTACTCCATGGCGGCCTTCAATGCGGCGGCTGAAAGGATCGAATTCGGCAGGAACCTGATGGACGGCTTCTGGGCCCCGGGGGACTACTGGGGATTTCACAGCTCCTTCAAGTACCCTGATGAAAAAGTCACCCTGGACAAGTATTCCATCTTCACCCCCGAAGAGGATTTCGTGGTGTACAACTGGCTTCAGCATTTCACCCCTGAATCCCTGGCAGGGGAGTTCACCGAGTTCAGCAGCACAAGGATACTGGGAGATGTGGCCGGCGGCGGGTACAGCCCGGAGAGCAGGGAGTTCGCCATTGTCGCAGCAAGGGAGTAGCACATGAAGATCACGGTTATATTCGGCAGCCCCAGGAAGAAGAACAGCTGGCTTCTCACTCCTACATTCACAGGCGATCCAAAAGCACCTACTCCTGCAACGTCAGACAATGATACGAGTATAGCAACAACTGCTTTCGT